>CAZCSE010000010.1:0-17349 GCA_964501245.1 Microcaldota archaeon
GTTCTAGAAGGTGCCCAGGCAGGACTCAGCTGGCTCACGGTCTTAAAAAAGAGGCAGAATTACAGGAAGGCGTTTGACGGATTCGATTATAGGAAGATAGCAAAGTACGACAGTAAAAAGATAAGCAAGCTTTTGGAAGATCCTGGAATAATAAGGAACAGGCTTAAGGTCAATTCGGTAGTCAATAATGCCAGGGCTTTCATAAAGGTGCAGAAGGAATTCGGCACCTTTGATTCTTACATATGGCAGTTCGTAGATGATAAGCCGATAAGGAACAGGTGGAAGAGCATAAAGCAGATACCTGCCCATACTAAGGAGTCTGATCTTCTGAGCAGAGATCTATTAAAAAGAGGCTTCAGATTCGTCGGTACTACGATCTGTTATTCGCATATGCAGGCAACAGGCATGGTCAATGACCATATAACATCATGCTTCAGATATAAGCAGCTGTGAAGAATATGACAGAGCAAAAATGGTGGATAAACGGCAATGTACTCCTTATAAGCATGTCTGCCTTCTTCGCAGACATGGGCTATCAGGCGATACTCGCAGGCTTTCCTGTCTTCCTCGTCCTTGTGCTGCATGCACCTGCATATTACCTCGGAATAGCATATGCTTTTGCATACGGTATAGGTGCGCTCTTCAGTACAGCCGGAGGAATACTGGGAGACAGATTCGGAAGAAAGAGGATGGCAATTATTGGGAACGTATTCATACTGATACTGCCCTTTCTCAGCTTTGCAGCTAATGCGATACAGG
Source organism: Microcaldota archaeon (assembly GCA_964501245.1). Lineage (GTDB taxonomy): Archaea > Micrarchaeota > Micrarchaeia > Micrarchaeales > CABMGC01 > JAKAUU01. The sequence goes on from CAZCSE010000010.1 coordinate 760, forward strand.
CGCTATTAACATTCTCCACAGGATGGTGGGCAAGGAATTTCAGATCCCCTCCAAGAAGGGCGATGCTCTCGGAATCAACCACAAAGGAAGAAAGACCAAGGGCATTCGGTCTTCTGCACGCTCTGGACGTAGGCGGTGGGGTCATTGCAGTCGTATATCTGCTGATATTACTCTACCTGAAGATGAGCCTGCAATCGATATTCATATTTACTGCAATACCAATATCGCTCTCTACCTTATGCCTAATCTTAGTTAAGAGCAGGAAGAGGAATAATGCGAAAAAGAAGCATGAAAGCAGGATCCAAAGCAAAAGAATGGTGTCAAAGAGCAGGATAAGAGCGGATACGCTAAAAGGAGTGCTTCTCTCAACAGCGCTCTTCGGCTTCAGCTCCTACAGCCTGGGCTTCCCAATAATAACAATAGCTTCAAGTTCAGGAAGCTCTCTGATAGGAATCTTCTCATACCTTGTCTACCTCGCCTTTTCCGCAGCAGCAGGATACATGATAGGGCAGCAGGCCAGAAGGTTAAACATAGTAAAGGGATTGGCATTCCTTGGATATCTGTTAGCAGCAATAGCCTCTACACTACTCGCCTTTTACTACATATCCGTAGCAAACGTCCTCATATCCTATATTGCAGTAGCCCTGCTTGGGGTCTCCCTCGGTGCGATAGAGACCTTTGAACCAACGATAATATCACTTATAACAAGAAAGGAGGAGCAGGGCAGGAAGATGGGCTATCTTACCTCCTCAAGGAGCATAGGTCTCTTCACAGCAAACATAGGGATGGGCATACTATATGCGATAAACCCATCGTACTCTTACATATACGCTGCGGCAGTGGCGTTAGCAGCTGTAATAATACTGCTTTATTTCGGAAGAGAGTACAAATAAACGTCTAATCGTACCAAAGCAACATGCTTTATAATACAATATGAGATATATCTTTGGCGATAATATGGAAGCATATTGTGTTAAGTGCAAGGAAAAGCGCGAGATGAAGAATGCAAAGGAAGTTACCATGAAGAATGGTAAGAAGGCCATGTCTGGACAGTGCCCGGAGTGCGGTACCAAGATGTTCAAGATTGGCGGCAAATAAACAGATATCGCGTACGCTGCATTGTTTAAATCTTGCAGCGTCGCTCTACTCCTTATCCTGAGCCTTTGATTTATCTATCTCTTATCCCTGCTCTGATCCCTCCTGTGCCTGTTGCTCCTGAAATTGTTATTAGAGCTGCCATGAAGGTGACTGTGCTCATTTCTCCTATCATGCCCATGGAAGCTGCCTCCCCTTCTCTTGAAGCCCCCATTCTCGTTTATAGGGAGATGCAGGTTCCTGAAAGGTTCAAGATTGAGCTCTATCTTCTTCATATCAACATTAGCGTAATCCATTATGTTCTGCAGGTCCCTCTTCTCAAGAGGCTCTGCTATTATCATAGCCCTTCCCTCCTTTCCCATCCTGGCAGATCTGCCTACCCTGTGTACATAGACATTAGGGTCCTCTGGCACGCTGAAGTTTATCACATCTGTAACTCCTGCAATATCAAGCCCTCGTGCAGCGACATTTGTTGCTATGAGGAACTGTGCGCCTCCCCTGAAGCCGCTCAGCGATCTCTCACGCATAGCCTGGGTAAGTCCCCCGTGCATAAGTATCGCATTATAGTTCTGGCTTACCAGAACCCTGTGTATTGCGTCCGCCTGATACTTTGTCCTTGCGAATATTATGGCCTTCTTAGGTGAATATGCCTTTATGTATGCGAGCAAAGCAGAGAATCTCAACCTTGCAGGAACTACTGTGTAATAATGCTTTATCGTGCTTACTGTTAAATCCTCTACCTCTCCTACGGTTATGCTTGTCATCTGACCAGGAACAGAGTGCCTTTCAGCTATCTTCACTATCTCCTTTGGCATAGTTGCAGAGAAGAGCATAACCTGCTTCTCTCTAGGAGTATATGACATTATCTCCTCTACATCATCTATGAAGCCCATATCAAGCATTATGTCCGCTTCATCAAGCACAAGATACTTTATGTCGTCAAGCTCAAGGGCTCCGTGCTTTATCAGATCCAACAGTCTTCCCGGAGTGCCGACTACTATGTTGGGCCTTGATCTTAAAGACTGCATCTGAACGTTTATGGATGCACCTCCGTATACTGTAGTGGTATAAATATGCAGATGGCTGCCTACCTTCTGCGCAAAAGCAGATACCTGCGACGCGAGCTCCCTCGTAGGCACTATTATCAAAGCCTCTATCTTCCTCGAGCCGCTCATCATCTCCATTATTGGCACGATGAATGCCCCTGTCTTTCCTGTCCCTGTCTTTGCCCTTGCTATTATGCTCTTGCCCTGAAGAAGTATCGGTATGGCTTCGCTCTGCACCTCTGTAGCGTTAACAAAGCCGACTCTGCGTAATGCTTCTACCAATTCAGGCTTTAACTGCATCTCTTTGAATTCCAATATCACACCGTAGGTTAAGAAAGCATGTGTTTACAACATGCATGTCTCATTTTCAATATATTATGAATAACATGTTATAAAGAGCTTTCTATGCAAATACATTGTTTATAAACAGGTAAAATATGCTTTCAGGCAGGCTTTTTGTCCTTATTGTAGTTTTTCCAGTAATCCTGCAGCATCCTTACAACTTCCTCATCGCTTACCTGCTCAAATATCTTGTAGAACTGCCCTATCGCAAAGAAGGATTCGGTAGCCTCAATATATATTACGTTATCGACATATTTCTTCAGCTTTGCCAGTATGCTTGTCGGTATTACCGGCACTGCCACAATCACTCTCTCTGAATTCTGCTCCTTTACCCATTTTATTGCAACCTCCATGGTGGAACCTGTGGCTATTCCATCATCAGTAAGTATCACAGTTCTTCCGTTCAGTAAGGGAGGCGCTCTTTCTCTTCTATATGCCAATAACCTTCTTGCAGATTCATTCCTTGTCTTCTCCTTTGCGCTTTCTATATAAGCTCTGGAAGCGCTGCTTGCAGCTGCAACCTCCTCATTAATAAAGAAGCTCCCATCATGCATTACTGCGCCTATTGCAAGTTCAGGATTCTGCGGTGCAGGTATCTTTTTGGGCGTAATGACGTCAAGATCAGCTCCAATCCGTTTTGCTATCTCACAGCCTATCACTACTCCTCCACGCGGGATAGCTATTACTATCGGATTTTTAAGCTGGAGAGCAAGAAGCTTCTCTGCAAGAAGCTTTCCTGTCTCATCCCTGCTCTTGAAGATTACCTGGTTGCCGTACATGAAAATAAGCCATCAATAGACATCTGCATTCCTTGGCAGTGCATCTGTTACCTTCATCGCATTGGCTATCCAAGTCCCTACAAACACTATTATTATGTTAATCGCAAGCGCTATCATGCCTATGAATACGGCTCCAAGTCCTGTACCTATCAGGGTGGTTGTCCATGTGGCATAGCTGTTTGCAGCTTCCATCATGTATACTCCGGAGATCACTCCTGCAAGAAGTCCTAAGAACAATGCTCTCCTGTTAAGGTTCTTTGTTATCAGTCCGAAGACAAACGCAGGAAGCACCTGCAGTATCAGTATCCCCCCAAAGAGCTGCAGCTGAATCGCAAACGTAGCAGGTATTACGAAGACAAAACCCAAAGCAAGGAACTTGAATACCACTGCGAATACCTGCGCTACCTTTGTCTCCTGCTTATCTGTCATATGTGGCTTTATCTCCTTTGCTATATTCCTTGTGAAGAGATTTGCAGCAGCTATCGCCATTATTGCAGCAGGTACGAGGCCACCTATGAATATTCCGAGAAGTGCTGCCCCTGAAAGCCATGAAGGGAGCAGTGTCAATATCAAGCCAGGAACCACCTGCGTGCCCTGCACTGATGCAGGGAAGGCCTTCACATAATTAAGCGCTGCAGGAACCCCATATATCATGAATCCGAACATCGCAAGAAGTCCAAGTCCTATGCTGTATAAAGGTAACAGTGAAGCTGTCTTCCTCACAGACTGGGCGCTCTTCTGTGCAAGTGTGCCGTTTACAACATGAGGATACAGATAAAGCGCAAGGGCACTAAAGACGAAGAGGCTCCAGTATGCGTTGTATAAGCTTGAAGGTAGTGTGAAGTAGTGTATGCTGGTAGCAGAGGCGTTTACAAATGCAGTATGGAAATCTCCAAGTGTTGCAACAGCTACAACAACCGCAACTACGCTGACTAGTATTAGTGCATCCTTGAGGATTCCTGCAAGAGTAGCCCCTCTAAGTCCGCTTGTCCATGTAAATGCTGCGAGTATTACGAATGATAATATCAACGAAAGCTCTATTATCGTGTTTACGGCTCCAAAGCTGCTCAACAGCGCTATCAGTACCGCCTGCATACCGACTATCTGCAAAGCTATGTATGGGAGCTCCGCAACTATTCCTACGAGTGCTATTGAGACTGCAAGAAGCCTGCTGTTGAAAACCCCTCTTACGAAGTCTGCCATGGTAACATAACCATGCTTATTCGCAATCTTCCAGAATCTAGGCATCGCCCACATTGCAAACGCATATGTTATTATCACATAAGGAGCAGCAAAGAAGTATATGGCCCCTTTAGCAAATAACGAGGAAGGCACTGCAATAAATGTATATGCTGTATAAATATCCGCTCCAAGCAGGAACCATCCGAGGAATGTTCCGAGCCTGCCTCCTGCAAGCCCCCACTCCTTGAGCTTTGTAAGATCTCCCTTTCTCCATCTGGCTCCCCAGAATCCAAGAAAGACAAACACTATGAAAAGAGCTACAAAAATGACAATAGACAACAGATCAATCATTCATCTCCTCCTCTTCCTACTAGATTTGGAGGCCCTTGAAGATCTGGCAGCTTTCTCCTCTTCCTTATCTCTCTTCTCCCAGAGCACGGCTGCTATGTAATAGAGCAGTGCACCCAATGGCATCCATAATAGCTGGTACCAGTAGAAGAAAGAGACACCTCCAAGATTAGGATTAATCATATTGTATGTAGGTATTGCGAGCAATGCCACTAACGGTATAAGAAGGAGCACAGCGATTGCAACATCAACTGATTTTACCATTCTAAATTCCCAACCAAGACTAAATCCTAATCACTAGAAAAGCATTTAAACGCATCATATCGTACAAAGGTAAAAAGGTAAAGAGATCAGTAAAAGAAAAGGTCTCTATTCCAGACCAAGACCTTTCGATACGAATGCCTCCACTTCCTTTTCAGAGCTTAAAATGCCAATTCCATCAACCATCTCCTGATACTGCCACTGCGGACCAAAGAGCAGATCTATCTCATGCATAGTTAGTCCAGTATTTTTTCCTCTGCAAAGGTCAATTATCTGCTCTACGAAAACCTCTGAGTTGTTAGGTCCCTTGGGACTTCCGGATTCTATCATAGCTCCATTTTCATAAAGCGTCCAACTTCCTCTCCTATCGGAGTTGTACTCTATATCAGAATGCAGGTACGAAAGGTCAAGATAAGCTCCTTTATCAAAATAGAATCTTGCCGAGCGCGATTCTGCAGGAGCCCCCTTGGCTATTCTTATCGAGCCATCTGCTCCATCCCTGAAGAACCTGCCGGATATGCCTATGCTTGCATCTACTCCTGTCGCATTCTCCTGTCCATACTCCTTCTTCACAGCATACTGTTTCACATCCTTGATACCAGTTCTATCAGCCTTTGCCCCTGCTATTATTATCTCAAACAAATGTATGCCGGTATCCATGAACAGACCGCCACTACTGCTAGAGAAGAGCCATCCGCTCCTTCTCATATCCTCATCGCTCGAAGTTTCGAACAAAGTCGCTGAAACTCTCCTTATCTTTCCATATCTTGCAGTGTACTTCTCAAGAAGTTCTTCCAATCCAAAGGTAAGCTGCTTGTGCAGGTAATGAAGATGCAGGTAAGCTTTGGATTCAAGATTATTTGCCCTTATGAATTCTGCTACACTATCAAATTCCTCTCTGTCAACTCCCCATGTCTTTTCCGTTACTGTAAACTTCCCATGTTTCAGCGAGTCTATCGTCTGCTGTGCGTGGTACTCGTTTGGATCAGATATGTGTACAAGATCAAGTCCCTCATAAAAACTCTCTGGAAGCCTGCCATCGGAAACCCTGTAATAATCCTTCTCTGCAAGGCCTATCTCCCTAAGTTTTTCTATCTTCCTGCTCACCTCGCTTACTCCGACTACCTTCGCTATCCTGAATTCATTGCTCTCCTTAAGTCCTGCGTAGAGCCTGTTGAACCAGTGGCCGAATCCTACAGCACCGAGGTTATATGTCATTTGCTCTCCTCTGTCTTAACATCATGCCCTCCGAACTCACGCCTCAGTGCAGCAAGCATCCTCCTCTGGAATTTCTTTTCGGATCTTGATTCGAATCGGGTATACAGAGAGGTTGTTATTATGTCAAGAGGCACGTCATAATCTATGGCAGTATGTACGGCGTATCTTCCCTCTCCGTTATCCTGTACATAAGGGGATATTGACGAGAGATGCCTGTCCTTGGAAAGAGCCCTCTCCGCAAGCTCCATCAGGTATCCGCGTATGACAGAACCATTATTCCACAGCCTGCATACCTTTACGAGATCTGTGTCCTTGTACGGGCCTGCCTCTATAAGTTCAAGACCCTCTCCTATCGCCTGCATCATTCCATATTCTATCGCATTGTGCGCCATCTTTACGAAGTGGCCTGATCCTGCCTTGCCTGTATGCAGATAACCATTCTTTACGCTTAGATCCCTGAACAATTCCTCATATCTGCCGAATACATCATTGTCACCGCCGACCATTATCGACATTCCATTCAGCGCTCCGCTAGGTCCTCCGCTGCAGCCTGCGTCAAGATAATTTATCCCTTTCTCCTTTGCCCTTTCATACAACATGGCAGATTCCTTATAGAAAGAGTTTGATCCGTCTATTACAGTATCCCCTTTCTGCATCATTCCAAGAAGCCTGGTTATAAATTCAACTGTCACATCTCCGGAAGGAAGCATAACCCAGATGGTCCTTGCAGGCTTAAGTGCACTTACCATGCTCTCTATGCTCTCAGCGCTGCGTATCCCCATCTTCTCCAGTTCGTGTACAGGGTCCTTTGACCTGTTCCACACTATGACATCGTACTTCTTGTTATGCATCTGTATTGCGATGTTCTTTCCCATCTTTCCGAGTCCAATCAATCCTATCTCTCTGCCTTGCATAATAATCTCCACATTCTATACCGATTATCAATAAATGTTATTAAGCATATACCTGTGCTGCAGAACCCTCTATAAACTATGCCCTGAACCTGCCGAGAAGGAGCGAATTAAGCACAACAGTTACCGAGCTGAATGCCATTGCAAAAGCTGCAAGTACCGGAAGAACCTGATATATGCTTATTGTAAATACCGGTATCAAAGCACCAGCAGCTATCGGTATAAGGACAACATTGTATCCGAAGGCCCAGAAAAGATTCTGCCTTATCTTCGACATGGTCCTCTTTCCCAGCTCAAGAGCAACATATACATTATATACCTTATTCTCTATGAGCACTATCCCTCCTGCCTGTGCGGCAACCTCTGTGCCTGCTCCTATTGCAATTCCAAGGTCTGCTTTAGTGAGCGCAGGTGCATCATTTATGCCATCACCTACCATCGCCACTATCCTGCCTTTCTTCTGCAGTTCAATTATCTTCTCCATCTTCTGCTCTGGCTTCGCCTTTGATATCACGTTATTTATGCCAAGCTGTTTCGCGACAGCTTCTGCAACATTCTGGTTATCTCCAGTAACAAGCCATACCTCTATCCCATTCTTCTGCAGCATCTGTATCGCCTTTTTGCTATCACTTTTAAGCACGTCTGCAAGTGCTATTATTCCTGCTACAGAACCGCCGATACTTACTACCAGTGAGGTTTTGCCTTCTGATTCAAGCCTATGCAGCTGCTCCTCTGCCTCGCCAGATATGCTGCTGAATAACTCCGCGTTCCCAACAGTTATCTCCGTCCCTTGCTTGTCAATTGCAGTGACGCCGAACCCCTGCCTGTAGCTGAAACTCTTTGGAAAGTCAACTCTAATCCCTTTTTCCTTTGCACTGGCAGTTATAGCCCTGCCAAGTAGATGCTCTGAATTCATCTCGGCTACAGCCGCAAAACCAAGTATCTGCTTATCATCATAAGCAGAGAGCGCAACAATATCGGTAACCTCGGGCCTTCCTTTTGTAAGAGTGCCTGTCTTATCCAGCACTACCGTATTTACCATGCTTGCTATCTGCAGGCTTTCACCATTTTTGACAAGTATGCCCTTCCTTGCAGCCTTTCCTGAAGATACCAAAAGTGCAGCAGGAGTAGCTATCCCCAGAGCGCACGGGCATGCTATTATCAGTACGCTGACGAATATCAATATTGCAGCGTTAAGCCCAACCCCTCCTAAGAAGTACCATGCAAGCGATGACAATATCCCTATAATTACAACTGCGGGTACGAAATAAGAAGCAACCTTGTCCGCAAGCTTCTGTATCGGCACCTTGCTAGAAGCAGCATCTCTGACAATCCTTATTATCTGTGCAAGCGTCGTATCCTCTCCTATCTTTACGACCTTCACCCTGACTGCCCCTGTAACATTTATCGTGCCGCCTGTTATGCTGTCGCCTACGCTCTTTGTTACAGGTATGCTCTCCCCTGTAATCATGGATTCATCTACAGAACTCTCTCCCTCAATTATTACGGCATCCGTAGGCACTCTCTCCCCGGGTCTGATGAGAAGCATATCCCTCTCCTCAATCTGCTCCAACGGCACATCATTGATGCTGTTCCCATTTATCACATGCACGGTCTTCGGCTGTAATGAAGTGAGGGCAGATATGGCTACAGAGGCTTTTTCTTCAGCAAGCCTCTGCAGGTAGGTTCCCGTAAGTATGAGCGATATTATTATGGTGGACGTATCAAAGAAGATTCCACCTGAAGGAAAGAAATAAGGGAAGAGAGTAACAACAGTGCTATACGACCACGCTGCGGTTGTGCCTATCGCTATCAGCGTGTCCATATTCGCAGATCTGTTCTTTACGGCATCTATTATGCCTGCATAGAACCTTCTTCCCGAATAGAACTGAACTATGCTTGCAAGTACGAGCATGAGGTAGTTTCCATAATCGAGCTTAAGCAGATAAGTCAGCACAGCGACTATTACTGTCAGAGGCCACGAAACTGCGAGTGCTCTTTTCAGTATCCTCATCTCAAGTTCCGGCCTGTCAAACTGAAGCTTGCACGCAGTGCTACAGAAATAATACTTCCTACCCTCTTTATCACTGGTCAGAGAGGTGCTTTTCTCATCGACATACATTCCGCATATGGGATCGTTGGCCACAAAATCAATCCTTGTTCTTCTGTACGGCTTCTATAGACTGTCTGGCAGTCTGGAAATTACAGCTATCATGCGTTGAGCACCACTTGTGACATTCTTCTGCCAATTCCTTGCTCCTATAATGCAGTTTGCATATGCTGCACTGGTATAGCTTCATCTTATCATCATTTTATATATGCTGCAGGGTTCTTGTCAAAACTCTGCTTGCATGCGGCAGAGCAGAAGAAATAAACCCTGCCATTGTAACTGCTTTTAAAATGTGATCTCTCATTCACTTCCATCTTGCATACGGGATCCTTCATAATCTCACCAGAAAATACTCTATAAACAGAATATAATGCCTGCTTATTATACGAATTAAACTTTAATAAGCCAATAGAGATTATCAATAATATCTGGCCGTACCAGAAAACAAATAATGTGGTCAAATGCACTTCCTATCTGGAAATGAAGAGAAAGAAGCTAAGGATTATCTGAATGCAGCTGCGCAGATTGCAGAGAGTGCTACTTGCAAAAGACATAAATGCGGCAGCGTAATAGTCAGTAACGGCATAATAATAGGAACAGGGATGAACTCCCCACCTGCAAACAAGGAGAGTCAAAGAAGATGCTCGTATCAAAAAGATTCGTATGATAAACGCGTTACGGACAAGACCTGCTGCATGCATGCGGAGCAGAGGGCAATAATCGACGCGTTGAAAAAGAACCCAGAAAAACTATCTGGTTCCAGGCTATACTTCATAAGGCTGGCAGATGATGGCAAGATAACAAAATCGGGAAAACCCTACTGCACTATATGCAGCAAGATGTCGCTTGATGCAGGTATAATGGAATTCGTATTGTGGCACGATGAAGGCATCTGCGTTTATGATACTGAAGAATACAATACGCTCTCCTATCTGTACAAAGATGAAAGGTAATTGAAGGAGTAAGAGAGTGTATGCTGGATATCGGACAGCTCGGATGCTACCTGATTGCCCTCCTGACCAGTTCTGCAATCATCTTCTCCTCTTTAGCCGTCAGTTTGTTCAATGCGAATGAGACTGGCCACATATTGCCATCGTCAAGGCCTGCCTTGTCACTGAAGCCAAGAACAGAGTACCTTGCCTTGAACTTCCCTGCATTCTGGAAGAAACATATTACCTTGTCTCCCTTTGTATAAGCCGGCATTCCGTACCATGTCCTGGTTGAAAGGCCAGGAGCGTTTGCCCTGATTATCTCGTGCACACGTCTTGCCATCGAACGATCCGGCTCCTTCATCTTTGCTATAGCTTCTGATACCGCCTTTTCGCCATCATTTTTATTTGAATTCAGCTCGGCGAGTCGCTCCTTCATTGCAGCCCTCTCATCCTCTGTCAACCCTGCCGCCCTTTTACCAGCATTTGCCATGCTCTCACGAATATATATCGCGAAGTCCTTATAAAAAGTTAGTGCACATGATTCGTAAACTAAGCAAAGCTCTGGTAATAATAAATAAATGCAAGGATGCACCGCCCTAAATGCAAAGTGCATCCTGCATAAAACTCTAGATAATCTACGAGGTCGTTGGCTTAGGTACAGTTACTGCATACCATGTTCCGCCAAATGCCTTGATGCCATTTCCATTTATCTGTCCAGGAGCGGTGTCCTTGTAGAACAGGTACAGTGGCCATCCATCATAGGTCAGCTGCGCTCCTCCACCAGTTCTATTTATCACACCAAGTGCAGAGGCATTTATTCCGCTCTCTACACTAAGCGAAGAAAGGTTGCCGCTGAGCATATACGGAGGCCAATAGGTCGCACATGTGCCTGTGCATGTGCTTGCCTTATATGGCGTATCTGAATTCAGAAGATATAACGTATATCCTGATGAGCTCTCAAGGTAGTTGCCTACTGTCGGGCTGCTTCCGACCATTAGATCATACTTCTTTGTCGCATTAGACTGATTTACCGAATTAGATGGTACTGTTGAGTTAGTCACAGTCTTCGTAGAATTGACAGTACTTGTCGTCTTAGATGCGTTGCTTGCAGCTGTTGTTGCAGCTGTAGTGTAATTCGATGTCGTTATACTGCTAGAATTGTTTTTCTGACCGGAGAGTGCCAAGGCCGCAATAGCTACTATCACTATTACTACTATTACGCCAATCACTGCCATGTTGGATTGTTTCATTTAAATCACAGTATAACCTGGTTATGTAATTTATTTAAACCTGCTCTGCACCGTATGCGTTCGATTCTAAGGATTAATGGCCAAGCAGACCAGGCACTATGAATATTGCAACGAGAATATCGATAAAGACTATCAGCGTTATAATCACATACAGCCAGTTTCTCTCATACATGAATGATAAGACGGAGGCTATGACTCTGGCTATCGGTGTGATTATCAGGACTATGAGACCAAGAAGGATGAAATCAAGGCCCTGGTAAGATAAAATCCCGTTTATTATATCTGAAAAGGAGAATAACGAAGAGTTTATCTTGCTGCTCGTGCTTGCAAGCTCACCTATGGCAAAGCCGTTGCTGCCTCCCTGCAGGAAAAGGAGCATAGCTCCTATAAGTATACAGATTACGCTTATGACTACCCCTATCCTTAGGACGTACGCTATAACATCATCCATCTCCATTATGCAACACCAAATCCTCTAAGTATCATCTGCACTGCTATAACTCCTAGAAGTATGAGGAAGAGCAGGCGTATCTTCTGGCTTGCTGTCTTCTCCAGCAGCTTTGATCCAAGATAAGCCCCTGCCAATATCCCTATCACTACAGGAGCAACTATAAACGGCTGTATATATCCCAAAGCCCAGTATATCGCGCTGCTAGTAGCCGCTGTAACTCCTATCATAAAGTTGCTCGTGGAGGTAGTGACCTTCATCGGTAGCTTCATTCCCCTGTTCATCCCCATTACCTTCAATACTCCGCCGCCTATGCCGAGAAGCCCTGACATAAGGCCTCCTCCTCCGCTTACCAGCTCTCCAAGCCACCATCTGTATCCTGAATACTTTATTGTTTTTTTCTCAGCCTTGTCATAATAGCTTCCTGAGAGCTGGAAGAAATCAGTGCTCCAGTCCCTGTAAATCTTCTTCCTGTGCCTTCTCTTATACTCCTTATAAGTCGGATAAATCGAGAGAAGAAGCACTATTCCGAATGTTATGAACAAGTAACTGCTTATCCCCTTCGCATATATGTAAGCAGCAATCAATGAACCGGCTATCGCCCCGAGGGTAGTGGCTACTTCCAATGACATCCCTATCCTTATGTTGGAGAGCCTGTCCCTCACATATGCACTAGCTGCACCGCTCGAAGTAGCTATTGTAGATACAAGGCTTGCTCCTGCTGCGTACTCAAGCGGTATGCCGAAAAGAAGAGTGAGAGCAGGGACAATAACCACTCCTCCTCCAAGGCCGCTCATTGACCCAACAATGCCTGCTGCAAAACCGGCGAGCAGCAGGGCTATGAAATAAGCAATCGCAATCATTTAATTCAATGATTACTTGTATATCAAGGTTATATAACTAACTCTGAACTCAGTCCGGCATATCTAAGGAAGATTATTAAGTTATCAATCCTAAATACTTTCACAAAGAAATGTCTGGGTATTAAATGGACAATATAGCTGCAACAAGCAAGATGGCGCGTCTTTACATAGCTACTGGATTTCTTTACTTCATCATAGGCACAATTCTCCTGGCTCTGAACATCTCCAATCTTCTTGCCATAAACAGGGATCCTATATTCATATTATTGCTTTACGGTTTTGTCACACAATTGATCTTCGGTGTTTCGTATATCTTTGTACCAGGTGTCTCACGGCATGGCGGAGCAAGCTACAAAACCATAATGTTAGAATACATACTTCTTAACGTGGGGATAATAGCATTCGAGAGCGTTGCACTTACTGGCCAGAAGGAGATTATATTGCTAATCGCAGGACTAGCTGCATTAATCATTGCCGTACTTGTGCACGCAATTAATATACTGAGAACAATAATCGGCAGGAAAAGCAATAACACAGTCTGACACTGTATAAACCAGTATGCCAAAAAGGCATATGAATAAGGGTTTAAGAGTTTGTATACAATATACGAAATATGTTCTTGCCATTATCCGTAATAGTGCTGGCAGTGTCCTTTGTGCTCATAGCCGTAAGGCAGATAGGAAGGATAAGGCTGCAGATATGGCAGATAATCCTTGGCGGAGCAATTGTTGTTCTTTTAACAGGTCAGATATCGGTAAGTGCAGCAGCATCTTACATTGACCCAACTGTAATAGTCTTCCTAATAGGGATCTTCATTCTAGGGGAGGCACTTGTGAGGAGCGGATACATACAGTACCTTTCACACAGGCTGTTCAAGCGCTTCAGATCAGTGGATTATCTTGTCCTTGCGATTATCTTCTTTATGGGCTTCGCCTCTATGTTCATGCTCAATGATACAATGGCGATAATAGGAACACCTATAATCATGCTCTTTGCGATAAAGGAAGAGATAAATCCGAAGCTCATGCTACTCTCTCTAGCATTTGCGATAACAATAGGCAGTGTTGCAAGCCCTATCGGGAATCCACAGAACCTGCTTGTCGCATCAAGCGGTCTTGTAAGCGAACCGTTTGTAACCTTCTTCTCAAACCTCCTGATACCTACAGTGATAAACCTGTTCATAGCATACATTGTCCTCAGGCTTTTCTTCAGGGAAGATTTTGGGAATAAATCCCTTGTGCATACAAATATCAGCATAAAGGACAAGGGACTGGCAAAACTCTGCAGGATATCGATAATCTTGCTTGGCATTTCCATACTAACGTACGTGATACTCGGGTTTATCGGCATATCCAATGGCCTGAGTTTTGCATATATAGCAATAATTGCAGCACTGCCAATCCTGCTCTTCAGCAAAGAGAGAGTGCAGATAGTCAAGAGCATAGACTGGTCAACAATAGTCTTTTTCATAGCCCTTTTTGTCCTGGTCGGAAGCGTGTGGCAGTCAGGCTTCTTCCAGAATGCGATAAGCAGCCTGCACCTTGGCATAAGCCAGGTGCCTACAATACTAATCGTAAATATTCTGGGAAGCCAGCTGATATCAAATGTGCCGATGACTCTGCTCTACCTAAAGCTGCTCTCATACACTCATGTGACAACTCAAGCTGCTATGGCTCTTGCAGCAGGGAGCACCATTGCAGGCAATCTGTTCATACTTGGTGCGGCAAGCAATGTGATAATAATACAGATGGCAGAGAAAAAATACAAGAGCTCATTGTCTTTCCTTGATTTCGCAAAAGTAGGTATAATTGTCACGGTCTTAAATGCACTTGTATACTGGATCTTCCTCACAATATGAAATACAAATAAATCAGAGATGAACGTCAATATAAACAATCAAATACTCTACTATTATCTCTTAACCCCTATTAAAATGCCTCTTCCTTCCCAAGGCTTCTTATCAATAAATCTCGCACTGAGTCCTGCCTTTCTCATCATCTTCAGGAATACAGGAATTTCAAACATTCCTAATTCCTCCTTACTCACGATATTCTTTACTGGCTTTCCTCTTTCCGCAATCAAATGGTGCATCTCCATTATCGATATGTTGCCTTTTGCCATTGAAACATTCAATCTAGCTATTTTGATATCATCGCCATCATAAACTACCATGCCTGGCTTACCTACCTTGTAACCCCTTTTTGTAAACCATGGCTCTATAACGAGGACACCTACTTTATTCAGGTGCCTTGAGAAATTGTTTAGAGTTTTTTCAAGGTTATCATAAGTTTTGAGATATCCTATCGAGCTAAACATGCAAGTTATCACATCGAATTTTTGGTTGAGATTGAAATCAATCATATTTCCCTGTATTAACCTTGTCTTGCGAAGTCTCTTTCTTGCTACCTTGAGCATCTCTTTATTCAGGTCCAGTCCGATGCATTTGAAATCGTTTTCAATATACTCCAGATTCCTGCCTGTTCCACAGGCTACTTCAAGAAGAGATATGCCCTTGCTCTTCTTATTCTTCAGAATCAGATCTTTTAGATGACCTGCCTCTTTTTCATAATTCTTGCCAGAATATATCAAATCATAATACTTGGCCAACTCTTTACCGTATATTGAATCTGCCATAAATCGGTTAATTATGTTATATTATTATAACTATTGTGCAGAAGCAACTGTAAACATACTCTAAAAATAAACGCACTACTGATGTACTGTACGTGCCACTGGCACAATACCTGCTAGCGAAAATCTCAAATAATGTAAGTTCGAAATTAAACGTGTTGGTAATATGGTCGATAAGGATTATACTGTTACAATTCTGGTAGATAAAAGTCCCGCAGAGGTCTTCAAGGCTATCAACAATGCCCGTGGATGGTGGGATGGTAAAATCGATGGGGCTACTGACAAACTCGGTGCTGTATTTACGTATAAGTACGAAACTTTTCACAATTCCAAGCAAAAAATAACAGAGCTCGTGCCAGATAAAAAGGTAGTCTGGTATGTGACCGATGGTGGCCCGAAATTTACAAATGGCAAAACCGAGTGGAAAGGGACAAAGATTATATTCGAGATATCTAAGAAGGGCAGTAAGACCGAGATACGCTTTACCCATCAAGGTCTGATCCCTAGATTGGAGTGCTATGACAGTTGCAGTAATGCATGGGGTTCTATCATAAGCGGCAGTCTAAAAAGCTTTATTGAAACAGGAAAAGGAAAGCCGTTATAGCAGGCTCTACTGTAATATAGTACGAAGCGCAACGCCCGATGCAGGGGTCGAACCTGCGACTTCCTGGTTAACAGCCAGGCGCTCTACCACTGAGCTAATCGGGCATATTGAAGAATGGAAATGGCTCTGCGAGGTTTATTATCTTCAGATACATATAAGAATATCCTCTTATCTTTTCCGTGAACTCTATCTTTCCTGTCTTATAGTCATAAGCGATGAAGTTTCCCTTCTCATTCTTTGGGAGTACTGCATAATAAAAGTTTCCCATATCATCGTTCAGCTCCTCTACAAGCTCAAATCCTCCTATTATCTGCTTTCCCTTGTGTGCAAAAAGGTATAAATGCTTTATGAATTCGTCATGCACGGCTGCCTTTACTGTCATTTTGACGAGGCTGTCCACGCCTGTCTTTATCAATCGGACATCCTTCTTGTCTATGTTCCCTTCCTTCAAATGTCCTATATCCATCTCGAAAACGTCTACGAATCCCTTTTCCATCCCAGGATCCGCATCGCTTATCTCTGCCCTTTCTCCTGAATCATTGCTCTCATAGAGTATGCCTTTGCATTTTC
>CAZCSE010000011.1:0-16536 GCA_964501245.1 Microcaldota archaeon
ATCAATTTTTTAATCAAATTACGAGACATGCTGGTCTCAAACGGCGACTTCAAAACAACAGAATCCAAGACATTCACGTCCACGTATGCAAAATCCGAAAGCAAGAGGCGACATTATGGCTCTAAAAATAGACTATGCTCCAGAGACAAAAAACACATATAAGATAACCAAACGCAAGGCAGACTATAATGGAGAAGTTTACATAAGCGAGGAGCTATTCAAGGACATTGCGAGGATATCCCGAGACTCATTCGCCCCGGTAATATCTGACGGAGAGGTAAAAAATCTGATAATAGGCAACAGCCTTCTGCTCGTCGCATACAATGCAGAGAACATGCAAAGGGTAGGATTTGCAGCATCTTATTATGAAAAAAACGCCTGCTATTTTTCCTCCTCAGCAATCATGAAAACAGAGCAGGGCAACGGGCTATACTATATATTCAACAGATTGCGGATAAGGGATGGGATTGGCAACGGATTCAACACCTTTACGGTCACTACGCAAAACCCAAAAGTGGAGAAGGGGATAGCAAGCGCAATGAATTCATTTCTGGAAGAAGGGTTCATAGACGGGTACTCTGTGCAAAGGGATCCAATACGTGGATATTATGGCCGAATGCTGACTACAGAAGTTCCCAGATCCTCTGACGAACGCATAAACAGGCCCTTTTCTTACCTTAATTACGGGAGAGGAGATGCATTCTACATATCATTTCTGGTCAGAAAAAGGAGGAAATTCTTCTAGGGTAAATCAATGATTTCAAAAGAGAGCGCTGGAAAATATTCTATAACGAAGCATAAAGCTGCATGGGGGCAGAGCGTCGACATAGACAAATCCGAATTCAAGGATGTGATTAGAGTTGCCAAAAACGCATTCACCACTACGACATCAGAAAGATGGATAACCGGACTCCTTACTGCAAACAACCTGCTTCTTTCAGCATGCAGAAGGGACACCAACGTAAAAGTAGGTTTTGCAGCATCCGAATACCATACTGACGAATGCCACTTTGTCACTGCATTTATTGCACGATCAGAGCAGAGCAATGGTATATACTATATGTTCAACAAATTACGCATATCTGACGGATTGGACGAAGGATTCAGTATCTTTACCGTCACTACCCAGAATCCGAATGTAGAAAGAGGAGTATCTAAAGCAATGGAATACTTTACAGATCAAGGGAACATCTCTTCATACTCTTTGACAAGAGAGCTCAAAAGGCGAACGCTTCCGAAAATGCTTACCCCATTTGTTCCCAAATGCCAGGATCAAGACCTAAACGAGCTTTACCTTACATTAAATTACAAGAAGGGAGACGCATTCAGGCTTACCTTCTCAGTTACAAGGAGAAAATAACAACTATGCCTTAACAGAATCGACAACAGCATCATAATCAGCATCGGTCTTTACGGAATCCTTCCAGAACTGCGTCCCTGAGACCATGTACCCTTTATTCTGCAGTCTCTCCATGACTTTCCTGTGCGAAACAGAACCGATGGAAAATGCCTTTGTAATCTTAGGGACAGCGTAGAAGAACGGGATGTCAAGTTCATCCGCTACTGCTGATATCTGTTTTTCAGCAGCATCATCACCCATCTTATTAATCGCCCTTAATGTGCTATCCACATATTTCCTCTCGGAAAGACCCTTGAGCCACATCTGCCCTGCAGCAAGCATCTTAGAGCCGCATTTTATGCATTTTTCTCCATAGGCTAATATCCCATGATTATATTCGAAATATCTGCAGGATGTGCACTGCCTAAGAACACCAAGGTCCTTGACAGCGGCAAGGGCCCTGGACGCGCCATGCGATACGCGCAGGAATAACCTAAGATAGTGCATATCAGATAAGCACATCAAAGGTTCTATCCCGAAATTGAACTGTGCCGCATTTCTCGCTATGAAAGCCAGAAGTATCCTTGCTCCAGCCTCCTTGCACAGCTCTGTATGCATAGGTACTGATCCGTATATCTTTATGCACGCGTTTGCATGAGCCCCGTGCAGCACCGCAGTGTCTGTAGCCGTAACCATGAGCAGCGTTCCGTCCTTTGAGATCTTGAAAGCATCATATATCAAGGGGGCAGGGCTGCCAAAAGGGTCTATATCTATTATGTCAAATCTCTCGTCATCAGTATTTGCAAATTCCTGGAAGCTCATCTCCCTAACATCTGCCCTGATCCCGTTTGCCTTCACGTTCTCAACCGAGTTGGCATAAGCATCGGCATTCATGTCTATCAGCACAGGCTCCTTTATCCCTGCCTCAAGCGCATACCTTATGCCTCGCACCCCTGTTGCAGAAGTAGCATCCAGAAGTCTTGCTCCCTTCTGGGCATTTGCCTTGACAAATGCAACGGATATTGAACGCAGGGAGCGCATCTTTGGATTGTAGAATACCCCTCTGCCTACGTTTATTTCCGCGGAGAGCTCATTTACCTTCGTCATAAACTCCCTTTATCTTGAGAACAGCGTCGAGCAATCCATGAGCATAAGCGATGCTCGCGAAAGCAGTATATACGTCGCCCTTCATGAGCCACGACTCAGAGTCCTTCGCATACATCTGGGCAAGCTCAACAACCTTCCTCTCCTCTTCGTTTAAGCTTACCTTGCCAACCTTCTTCATACTCCCGGAAAAAAGCAGAATGTCCTTCCTTATGCGTGCTTCAACCTCCAACAAATTACCATTCAGCTCTCCATGTAAGGCGCAAGATAATATGTTATCTGGGCCTCTCCTACCTTGTAGGTGAGCTTAAGCGGCTCGTTGGACTTCAAGCCTATGCTTATGTAGTTTCCAGCAGGGCACGACTTGACCATATTCTCAAGAAACTGCAGGTTGAAAGTCGCTTCGGCATTCTTCTCGGTCTTTATCTTCTTTATCGAATTGCCGTCACTCAGGTGCTCCTCGTTAAGCTCTCCTGAATCTCCTCTGCAATCTATGGTGAATTGGTCCTTTGTCGCCTTGAGAGATATATATTCAGAGACTATTGTGGCATCCTTTACCAGCTCCTTAAGCGTCTCGCCGTTTATCTCAACATCCGCGTCAAACTGTACGCTAGGCTCCTTGTCAACGCTCTTCCTCACGTCTATCAGCTGGGTCTTGAACCTCCTTTTGGACTGGCCTGAGAATTCAAGCGTGAGCTTGTTGTCATGCTCCTTCATTGTGAGCGATTCACCATCCCTTGCCCTTGACATTATCTTACTGAGATTGTCTATGTTGAGCCCCAGAGCGACATTCTTATCAACATCGTATTTCGAGAAAGCCTTTGTAGGCATGAAGAAAGAGATCATGCTTATGCTTGAAGGATCCATGGCCTTAAGGGTGACTCCCTCCTTTGTAACATTGAAGACACCTTCATCAACAAGGTTCACTATCGTATCTATGCACTCCTTCCAATACTTCGCATTATCTATCTTTAATTCCAACATATCACCTATGCCAGAGCATCAGCAAAAAGCTATACAACTACTAACCACGATAATAATATATAGCTTATCTTAATCCGAAGTTCTCTGAAGACAACTAACCTCAACCTTTATATCTTAAAAATCCTTATCTGATGCGTTAGCATGATATGCATAGCCTATTCTGACAGCGATCCTGTATCAAAGCATTCAGCCGAATTCATAAAAAAGGAGTATGAATTCAGGGAGGAGCATGGCAGGTTCATACAGGACAGGATAGAACTGCTCAGGATTGAAGGATCTCTTATAACTGCGGATTATGTGGACAGAATGGGTTTCAGTGCAGTGCTATTCATGAGCAAACACCACAGCTCTGCAGGCATAACTTCCTTCACCTCTCACTCCTTGGGGAACTGGACAAACGAGGCTTCCTTAGGCGGGATGCCAAGGAAACTTTCAACCTCTTCACCGGCACTTATGCTTGCGTGCATGAGGAATCTTTCGGAAAGGGCTCCTGAAGGAGCAAACAAGGTATACGAAGCCACGCACCACGGGCCATTGCTTGATACGCCATGCACATTCATAGAATTCGGGGGAAGCGAAGCCACTATGGGTGAGCACGAATCAGCAGAAATTCTCGGAGAGGCTTCAATAAGCGCTGCACATGCGATAGCGGACAACGCCCAGGACTACTCTCATGCTGTAATGGGCATAGGGGGAAACCATTACCCGTCAAAATTCACAAGGCTGGCACTGGAAAAGGACTATGCATTTGGTCACATAATGCCCAGCCACGCTTTTATAAAAGATGACAGTGCATGGAATACTGATATGATTGAGGCAGCTGTAAAGAGGAGCGACCAGGAAATTGAATTTGCAGTTATAGACTGGAAGAGCCTAGGATCAGAGACTAGATCAGCGGTTATAAATAAACTCGAAGAGCTTGGGATTGAATATGAGAGGGCGTGATGCATTTGCCATTGCCATACTTGTATCTGTGCTTATTTACAGTGTAAACGCGCAGTATTGGTTCCAGTTCGGCGCTACTGGAGATCAGGTAACATACCACAATACTGGTGCAGCAGTGACAATACAGACCGTAACGCAACCCTATCTGCAAAACGGCTCCATAGGCTTCTGGACAGGCGAAAACCTGGCAAATGGGGCATTCATACAAGTGGGCTATGTCATAGAAAACCAGTCGGGAAACTATCCTTCATATTGCAATCAGTACAACTGCACCAGCACAGAATACATAAACAAAGGCGATGCGGAATGGTTCTACGAATACTTCCTTCCTAATTCGAATTCAAGCACCTTTATGGGCGCAATAGGTCCGGACGGCTCTGCAGGCCCGGATGGCAAATTCAACCGATACTCGTTCTATTATTCAAACGGGGTATGGCACCTCCTATTAAACGGAAACCAGATAGGTACCGTTGATTTGGGAACGGGCTCCTCAGGAAATAACGCACCGGTCGCATTCGGGGAGATGGCAAATTCAACCGATGCAAACACTCGGATAATGCCGGTGATATTCTCAAACTTCTCTTTCTACAATTCTGCAGGCGATATCAATCCTGTGCCTCACGGATACTCATACATAGGTTACGGCGTAGGTAGTGACAAGGCATTACAGAATCCGTATGGCGTATCGGAAGTAGGTTCAAGGATAAATTATTTCGAGGCAGGCTCCGGGTTGCCCCAACCAAACAACGGATACCAGCTATGGAACTTCGGTTACTACCTTAAGATCATCTCCGCATATGGCGCCAGGAATTCAACCGCCCAGTTCCAGGCTTACTCCAGTCAGCAGATATCAGAGCCAAAGTACGTATATATGGGAAACATGACAAGGGTGGTGTTCGAAGGCTGGTCAGGTACCGGAGCAGGTAGTTACTCAGGACCGGACAACTCAACAGTAATCACAATATCAAGTAATATAACCGAGAATGCCAACTGGCAGCTTCAATACAGAATAAATGTAAACTCTTCCTATGGAGCGGTAAAAGGCGCAGGTTGGTACAATGCCGGAAGCCTGGTGAATTATACAGTTGATAATGCCACCTATTATTACAATAAAACAACGAGGTACACCTTCCAAAACTGGTCGAACGGTAACAAGAACCCTTCCGGGAGCACATATGCCACTTCACCATTCAACATCACTGCCACTTTCATCAAGGAATACTATGTGAACGCGAGCTCAAAGTACGGCAGGATAAGCGGAAGCGGCTGGTATGCATATGGCACTAACGCAACAGTGTCTCTTAGCAATTATACAGTAAAAAGATCGAACTTTTCACAAACGTCATTCTATGCATGGAGCAACGGTTCTTCAACGCCCTACCTGAATTTCATTGTGACTCAGCCCGTAAGCATAAATGCAATATTCAGGAAGCAGTACCTTGCCTCTTTTCAGACAGCAGACGAGTACGGGAACAAGATCTTCCCCGCAGCCATATACATAAACGGCAAAGCTTACGGAGATTCGGCCTTCCTGTTCCCTAATCAAACGTATAACATCACCGGAGTCTATTATGACAACATGAAAATAGCTATGGACCAGCCTATAAGCATAGCCAGAAACAGCACTGTATTCATAAACCTGCCTCTGTACAATGTCAATGCGACGTTCACAGATGTCTTCGGTAATCCGATAAACGTGACTATACATGCGATTTTTGCCAACGGAACATCTGAAGACTTACGAGCCAGTGACGGAAGAGTATCATTCACGGACCTGCCATACGGGATGGTAAACCTGAGTACCACTTACGACGGCACAACCGAGTATGCCTCAGCGTCCGGCGGCACTCAGATAAGGCAGATATTCGTATCCGTATATGACATTGAAGTTCTCATAGCGATAGTCGCAATAGCATTCATAATATACTTCATATCAAGGTCAAGACTCCATAAGGGAATGTAAAAGGTTATAATCTTTGTAGCTATATCATTTGTGATAAAATGCGGGTCGTAATGCTCATACCTCCAAAGGACTTCAGGGACGAATCGGTATCAAGCATAAAGAATATGCTTGAAAAGTGGGGAGTGGAAGTGGTTCTTGCAAGCTACTCTAAAAAAGAGTGCGTCGGTTCCCACGGTGCCGTGTACAGCAGATTCCTGAATGCAGGGCATATAAAGGGCAACGATTTCGATGCCATAATTCTGATAGACGGACAGGGAGTGGACTCCTACAAGCTATATGACTTCAGGCCTCTTCTGGAAGTTGTCTCTTCATTCGCAAACAGGGGCAAGATAGTAGCAGGAATAAACAATGCAATAAAGATAATTGCAAGATCGAATGTAATATCAGAGATAAAAGTGGCAGCGCCTAAGGATCCTTCAACAAGGGACGTGATACGGCTGTATCATGGCAAAGCCTCTGAAAACTATCTGGAAGACCAGAAAAACATAATAACGCTAAGCGACCCGGAAAAAGTCGACTACTTCTCAGATCTTCTCTTGAAAAGGTTAGGTGCAAAATGAACCTGCTTCTTGCAATAACCTAATCACATAAATCCTTTATCCTGAAGCTTCCAAAATGCATAGTATGCCCCTCCGAGGCCGCCCACACTCCCATCAAACCCTCCGCCTAGTATTAATGATATTGCTACTCCTAATGCCCCCCAGCTAAAGACACTCGTTATTATGAATACATATACAAGCCATGTCTTTTCATCAGATCTAATCACGCTCCTTCTAGAAACAAAAAACCCTATGAACATCAACAATGCCAATAAAGTAGCTACTGTATTTAACGTGATATTCCCCTGAGTACCTGTCGGATTTAAGGAAGATACTGCCTGATTGTAAGCAGCAGTTCCTGGAGTAAGTTCGGTCGAATTCCCATTTACATAAACGAATATCGGGGAGTTATTGCCTATCTGCTGTGACGAAGGTTGCTGGGATGCAAGAAACGTGTTTATCGTCACTGCTATCAACGCCCCCATCACTATCAAAAG
This sequence comes from Microcaldota archaeon, assembly GCA_964501245.1. Lineage (GTDB taxonomy): Archaea > Micrarchaeota > Micrarchaeia > Micrarchaeales > CABMGC01 > JAKAUU01. The sequence goes on from CAZCSE010000011.1 coordinate 7,372, forward strand.
AACAAAAGTTTCCAGATTAACCGAAGACTTATTCGTTATAGGGTCGTCAGAAGGATATTCCGCATCAATCTCCTTGGCTATCTCCTCATCCGATTCTGGAACAACGCCTCCTGCCATATAATCCCTACAACCGATTCATACTCATTACTTGTAAAAAATATGACGCTCTGCTCCGCATTCGCACAAATATGCCACATAACCTTTGTCAGAGACTACTCTTACCTTTGCATTTATTCCAGGAACGAGCAGAGTATGGCAAGATCTGCATATCTGCACTCTTATCTCATTAGGTATCCTTATCCTGTAATGTGAGCTTATCTGCTCTGCTATATGTACGTACCTCTTTCCAAGCCCATGCATTGGCGAATCAGGATCCATCGATTCTTTGGCAAGGGAGAAGAGTTTTTTTATCCTGAACTCAGCAATCTCTATCTGTACTTTATTTCCCTTCAAGGATTATCCCCTCTTATTCCTGAAAAACAGGTATGCTGCAACAGCTATGACGATTATTATCAAGATAATCGCGTAGATAAGCAAGTTTCCTCCCTGTGAAGGCGTGCTGGCAATCGTAGTTGCTATGGTGGTGTTAACATAAGTGGTTGTCTGGAAGGAACTCGTATTATTGTAAACAGAAGTGGTGGGCTGCGTTACCGGTATCGTACTTACTGTACTTGGCGCTGTGCTATTTCCATTGATTATGCTGTTCATGGAGTTCTGTATGCCTATATACTCATTGTACGAAGAGCTGTTGAGTATGGTAACGTTTACAATCTGGGTAAAGTTTGAAGGATTTCCTCCAACAGCCTGCAACTGAATCAGATAGTTATTAGATGGGGTATATACCGTAGGAGAGATAACTATCTGCCCTACAAAAGGAGGATAGCCGCTGTTGTTCAGAAGCTTTACGCTCATGTTATACTTTGTAAATGAGCTCTGGTTCAGCAATTCAAGGGTCGTATAGCTGCTTGTATTTGAGAGAGGATAAACCACGAAATTAACATACTTGGTCTGATAATTTGGCATGACTATAGAGGTATTCACCAGTATCGTCGAATAACCTGTAGTCTGATTAGTAGAATTAGTATTCGCACCATATACCGTAGCTGTAAAGATGCATACAAGAAGTACTGCCTGATACATTGAAAGGCGCATACAATCTAATATACCTAAAATCCCAATTTTAAATAGGTATCGCCTTGTTCAGAACAGGCCAAATTTTTTCTTAGATCTGTCTTTATGCTGTTCTCCAAGCTCCTTGAGCTTCTCCATAAGCTCCTTCTCCTCTTTCGAGAGCTCCTTAGGCACCTCTATATTTACTACTGCTATCTCCTCACCTATCGCACTTCCGTTAAACCTCTTAATCCCCTCATCCCTGAGGAATATCCTCTTTCCCTGCTGCGTCCCTTTTTCTATCTCTACCTGTTTATCTCCATGAAGTAGGGTGGGTATGGAAACTGTCCCCCCGAGTGCAGCTATGTAAAACGGTACTTTTATGTCAACTATGACGCTGTCCCCATTCCTCTTGAATATGCGGTGCCCAAGCTCTCTTATCTCTATGTAAAGGTCTCCGTTCCCATCCTTTCCGAAGTCTCCCATGCCCTCAAGGCGCAGCCTCATGCCGTTGGTCACGCCTGCCGGTACCGTAACCTCTACATTCTCAGAGGCAATAACTCCCCCTTTCCCTGAACATGTTTTGCACGCTTTATCGTAATACTTTCCTACGCCTCCGCAATCTTCGCAAGGAGTGACTGTGTTTATGCTGCCAAACATCGAGCGCTGCTGCCTGTTTATGTAACCCGTACCCTTGCACCGTGGGCACTTGACGAGCTTCGAACCTGGTTCTCCTCCTGTGCCGGAGCAGTGTGAGCACTCCTTAAGGTGTTTTATCATTATCTTTTTCTTTGTGCCTCTTGCTATCTCCTCAAGCGTAAGGTCCATTCTGTAGAGTATGCTCTGTCCGATATCCCTGTTCTGCCTTGGTCCTCCAAAGAAGCTGCCGAAAAGGTCCTCAGATCCAAAGCCTCCAAAGTTTATGTTAAGGCCCATGTCCCTGATTATGTCCTCAAAGTTTACGCCCCTGAATATATCCTCCTGCGAGAACTGCCTGTTGAACATCTCCGGACCATACGCATCATACTGCTTGCGCTTCTCCTCGTTTCCAAGAACCGCATACGCTTCATTTATCTCCTGCATCTTGGTCTTTGCTTCATCACTCTTGTTTATGTCAGGATGGTTCTTGAGAACAAGCTTCCTGTAAGCCTCTTTTATCTGGGCCTGGCTAGCGTTCTTTGGCACTCCGAGAATGCTATAGTAATCCTTTGCCATCGTTCAACCCTATTTCTGCACTTTGAAATCTGCGTCAACGCTTCCATCTCCTCCCTGTCCCGGATCCGGGCCTGGTTCCGGGCCTGCTCCAGGTCCCGGTTCTCCGGCTGCTCCCTGTCCATACATGCTTCCTCCTATCTTCTGTAGCTCCTCCCTGAGCTTGTCAAGCCCGTCCTTTATTCCCTGGTAATCCTCCTTCTTTACCGCATCCTCAAGCTCCGTCTTGAGGCTGTTTATGCTCTCTGACACGTCAGAAGGTATCTTGTCCTTGTAATCCTTCAGTGCCCTGTCAGTCGTGTATATGATGGACTCGGCATCGTTCTTCAGCTGTATCTTTTCCAGCTGCTCCTTGTCCTGCTCTGCGTTCTGCTCAGCTTCCTTTATCTTCTTCTCAATATCGTCCCTGTTCATCTTGTTGGGAGCCATTACCTGCATTGACTGCTCCTTGCCTGTTGCTTTGTCCTTCGCATGCACGTGCAATATACCGTTAGCATCTATGTCAAAGGTGACCTCTATCTGCGGCGTTCCTCTCCTTGCTGGCGGAAGCCCTGTGAGCTCAAACCTGCCAAGCTCTATATTGTCTCTGGCAAGGCTTCTCTCTCCCTGCAGTATGTGTATGTCCACAGTAGGCTGGTTATCCTCTGCTGTTGTGAATATCTGCGTTCTCTTTACAGGTATGGTCGTATTCCTGTCTATGATCTTGGTCATCACCCCTCCCATCGTCTCAAGTCCAAGGGATAACGGAGTGACATCAAGAAGCACGACATCCTTCACCTCTCCGGTAAGCACGCCTGCCTGTATGGCTGCACCAAAAGCTACCGCTTCCATAGGATCTACTCCACGCTCTATCTTCTTCCCAAGCAGCTGCTCTATGTACCTCTGCACTATGGGCATCCTTGTAGGACCGCCGACAAGTATCACCTTGTCTATATCCTTCGGTTCAAGCTTTGCATCCTTCATCGCCTGCATTACAGGTTTTGTCGTTCTCTCCACTATCTGTATTACTATCTCTTCGAGTTTCGCCCTGCTCATCTGGTATGAGAAGTTAACAGGAGTGTTGTTAGCCCCCATCGCAAGGAAAGGAAGGTTTATGTCTGTGGAGACTGTTGTGGAGAGCTCTATCTTTGCACGCTCCCCTGCCTCTCTTACTCTCTGAACTGCCTGCTTGTCCTTGGAGACATCTACTCCGGTGCTCTTCTTTATCTCAGCAAGGAGGAATTCAACTATCGCATTATCCATATCGGTTCCTCCAAGGTGGGTATCTCCGCTTGTAGACTTCACTTCAAAGACTCCTCCGCCGAATTCCATTATTGTTACGTCAAGAGTTCCTCCTCCGAAGTCATAGACGAGTATCTTCGCCTCTTTTGCTCCCTTGTCTATTCCGTATGCAAGAGAAGCAGCTGTAGGTTCATTGACAAGCCTTATCACCTCAAGACCTGCAATCTCTCCTGCATCCTTTGTTGCCTGTCTCTGGTTGTCGTCAAAGTAGGCAGGCACTGTTATCACTGCCTTTGTAACCTCCTCTCCGAGGAAGGCTTCAGCATCCTTCTTTATCTTCTGCAGTATTGCTGCCGATAATTCCTGGGGCGAGTACTTCTTCCCGAATATCTCGTATTTGAAATCGGTGCCCATCTTCCTCTTGAATGCAGCTACTGTTCCCTCCGGATTTGCTACAGCCTGCCTCCTTGCAGGTTCCCCGACAAGTCTCTGTCCATCCTTTGTAAATGCCACATAGCTTGGGAAGGACTTTCCATAAAGCGAGGTTCCTTCCGCGCTTGGTATAAGTACAGGTCTTCCTCCTTCAAGTACTGCTGCAGCGCTATTGCTCGTTCCAAGATCTATTCCAATAATTTTCATATCATTCACCATCTTTCTTTTCTACTTTATCTTCTTCGTTTTTTGTTTGTTCAACATGCCTCTTCTTTGCAACTATGACAGATGCAGGCCTTAGCATTATTTCATTGAATGCGTAACCCTTCCTCACTACCTCGAGTATCTTACCCTCTTCTTCATCGCTCTCCTCAGCAAGGATTATATCCTGCTTGTAAGGGTCATACCTTCCAGATACTTCGAGCTCCCTGAGCCCTGCGGATTTGAGCGTGCTTATGAAGTTCGAGTATATCAGACTTATACCCTTCGCGTGCTCCTGTTTAACATCCATATTGCTTATCGCAAGCTCAAACTCGTCTATGACAGGGAGCAGTTTCGCAATTATGTCGGCCTTTCCCTTGTCAGAGGAAGCACTGAGGTCCTTTGCAACGCGTTTTTTGTAGTTGTCGAATTCAGCTGCAAGCCTGAGCATCCTGTCCTTAAGGTCAGCTAGCTCTTTCTCAGGTGAACCTTCCTCTGCCTTTTCCTTCTTCTCAGGCTCTGCCCTTTCTTCTTTCTTTCGATCCTCTTCTTCCTGCATCAAAATTACCCTCAAATAAACTATCCATCTTCTGTGCGAACTCCATCATGCGGCCAAACTCCCTGTCTATCTCGCTCTGCAGCTCCTCAAGCGTACTCTCCATATCTTCTGAGCGCAGATAATACTTCCTACCTCTGCGCACCACAAGCCCAGAATATATGAACCTGTTTAGATGATATATCACAGTGCTCCTTGGGAGCTCAAGTTTCTCATTCAAGACCTTACTCGTCGTTCCCTCTCCATTTACGCTTGTCTTGATTATCTCTTTTAACAGCACAGGTTCTATATCTCCTTTCTCTCCGGACAGACCGAAGACCCTGCAGAACCAATCCACAAGCTCCTCAGCATCCTTTCCGGAGGGCCTGCTCACTGTCCTTATGATAATCTTATCTCCAGAGCTCATGATCATATTAATACAATATAATATATAAATCTTTGCTTATTTCTAATATATGATTGTAATCTTTCAACTTTTATTTGAAAAAGATAAAGATTATATAATAATGATTAAAAAGCATACTGAGTGTATGAAAGTTTTATTCATAGTTCATGGCAATGTGCAGGGAGTGGGGTACAGATGGCTGGTAAAGAAAGCTGCATTCAGGAATAACATAAGGGGCAGCGTGAGGAACATGGAAGACGGAAGCGTAAGAATAATCGCCATAGCAGAAAAGGAATCAATGGATAAATTTGAGAAGGAAATTCATGTTGATATGAAAAACGGACCTTCAGTAATGAACATAGAAAAATACGAAGAGCACTCAGGAAACTTTCCAGAGTGCCCGGATTATGAAAAATTCGTCATAGAGAGATGATCAGATAAACAATGGCTCTCCGCCATAATCCTCTGTGAATCTGCTATCTGTCTTCTTTCTGTCTGTTATGTTGTTTGAAGCAACATCAGGTCCTCTATATGCTCCTTTAAAGAAGTCATTCAGTTCCATATCTCTGCTAACAAATGTAGGTGCTCCTATTCCAAGCTCCTCTCCACGATTTCTAGTCGCCTTGTTTGCCTTTATTCCCATGTTATCAAGAAAATAAAGTGAATATTATGATATTTATATCTTATCTCTAAGATTTAAAATAAACGTACGGGTAATTCAGCGTACTCCATGCAGATCTCTTACTTTACTTTGCGTTTATCATATTGCTTATCTCTGCAACTACATTCTCATGAGCGCATATCTTCCATTTGTTCTTCCTGGCAAGCGCCTCAAGCTCTTTTGACGGATTAAGAGCTACAGGAATGCCCACTTTCCCCAGAACTTTCTCGTCAGTAACAGAGTCCCCGAAAGCGAAGCTTTTGCCCATGTCAAATCTGTCCCTGATTGCCGCAAGCACCTCTGCCTTTCTCTCAGATATGCTTCTGTCCTCCTTAACTCTCCCTGTATACGCTCCGCCGATAACTTCCAATTCGGTGCAGTACAGCTCCTCTACTCCCAAGGCTCTCGCAGCCAAAGAGTTAATCTCATGTGCTCCTGAAGAGACTACTATTGTAGTGTAGGAGTTGGCAGCAAACAACCCTACCAGTTCGAAAGAAGAATCGTATATATTGCGGATAAATTTATCGAATACCTGCCTCGCATGGTATCTTATCACTCCTTCTTCCTTGCCCTTTAGTCCATCCGCCCACGCCCTTCCAACATCAAAGCATAATACATCATAACTCACCTTCCCATTCTTGTAATTATCTACAGTCTGCAGAATAATCGCATGTTGCTTCTCTGGAAATACCTTTATCTCAGCAAGATGGTTTATCAGTTCGAGAGATCCACTGCCAGCAGCTAACGTTCCATCGAAATCGAAGAAGACTGCCCTTGGTTTGTCCTGAAGCTCTCTTTGCAGGTGCTTGCTGCTAACTATCATATCAACAGAATTAAAAGAAAATCCATGGTATTTATGCCTTGCGCTCAAATCTCAAATCGGGCAGAGTGCGGACGCAAACTTTTAACTGCCTGCTCAGTTCTTACCTACGTATGTGCCCTTCCATGTTGAGCTAGATGATACGTTTATGGCATTTCCGTTGTATCCGTTTCCGCTATAATCGTTGTAATCGCCGTTGAGTTGCCACCATGCAACAAGATTATCCAGGTTTATCGGGGCACCATTGATTCCCTCTGCAAAAAGCGCATTTACGTCTCCGTAGGAAAGAGTTGTATTGTATATCTGCACATCTGCAGTATATCCGCTATTGTAATAAGCTTGATACTGGCCTGCAGAGTTGACCCAGCAGTGGCACCCAGAAGCATTCACTCCTATGTATGTGGTATTGTCTCCGGTCAATGTTACGCCATGACCGGAAGCCACCAATTTCCCATTCATATAAACGTCTATTACAGAATTACTTATAGTGACAACTCCATAGTTCCAAGCTCCTGGAGTTGCGTTCTGTGAACTGCAGTACATGTCACTTGGAGTACCGCCGCAGAGATAGCCTCCAGGGTTGGTTCCCACCTTATAACCTACTGCAAGCTGCGGATAGTCACCATTAAGGCCCACTATAACTCCTCCATAATCAACTACCTGGCCATCGTAAACTATATTTGGCGGTTCCCAAAACCAAGCCGAGATAGTCAATGGATTTATGGAATTATTCAGATTTGCAACCATGAAATTAGGATTGCATACACTAAGGTCGGGCCATGCACATGACATATACGCGACGCCTTGCGGCAGGGCGCTGTTGCAAGTGCCTGCAAGGCTTATGAACTGGGTCGTAAGCGGACCATTTGGTCTTAGGACGTGGCAGGCACCTCCGTATACTGTAGGGTAAAAGTTCAGAGGATTCAGCAATCCACTCTCAAAGAGCATGACAAGCACTACTGCTATTATCAGGACTGCCCAGCCCCATGTCATAAGATACTCGAATGCACTTTGAAGTTTCATGCTAATGCAACATATTTAATAGTAATCAATTAAAATATACTACATATGGACTTCATTTACGTGCTTGGAACTGCCGGGTCTGTAAACCCTAATTCATCAGGGAGCTCAATTCCAATAGCGCCTACAATAACAGTGCCGCAGGGAATTCAACCTCCTCTGCCTCAGTCATTCAACATCCTTATTCTGTTAGCGGTGCTGATAATACTGATAATAGGATTCATACTCTATAGGAGACACCTGAAGAGCAAATACGGATAAATCAGGTACTATACGAAGAACCGAGTTCAGGCGCAACCGCATTGTGCTTGTGGTCCTGGTTTATGTAGTCTACGAATTCCTCTGCCTTCGCCTTTTCTCCATGGACAGCATAGACATTCTTCAAGCCCTTCAGGGACTTTATGAAGTTGACCAGGTGCGGTCTGTCTGCATGCGCAGAGATATGGAAGGTATTTACCTCCAAGCCTACCTTTATCGTCTTATCCTCTATTTGTATCTCCTTCTTGCCGTCAAATAGCTCCCTTCCAGGAGTCCCGACAGCCTGATATCCTACAAGGATAAGCTTATTCTTTGAATCTTTTGCGAGGGACTGCAGATAGTTTATCACCGGCCCTCCGGTGAGCATGCCACTTGTCGTTACTATTATGCTTGACTCGCTGCTGTTAATTATGTTCTTGCGTTCCCCTCTAGTCTTTATGACGTTGAAGTTCGAACTCTTGAAAGGATCATCGTCATTCATAAGGATCCTCTTCTGCAGCTCGTCCCTGCAGTATATGACATTGTGCCTGTGTATGCGCATGGCCTTCCCTATCATGCCGTCTATGTGTATAGGAACCTTCTGCAGCCTTCCGGATTTCATATAGTCGTCAAGCAGCAGGAGTATCTCCTCTGCACGCCCTACTGCAAAGCTTGGGACTATCGCCTTGCCTCCTCTTGTTATGGTATCATTCAAGCTGTTTACCATGAGGTCCATGGTCACCTTCTCAGGCTTGAAGACATCGTCCTTGCCGCTATACGTGCTCTCTGTAACCAGATTGTCTATCTTAAGTCCCTGATTTGATGCCGGCTCAAGAAGCTTGCTCGTGGCTAGGTTGAAATCCCCAGTGTAAAGCAGCTTCTCCTTGTTTGATGATACCTCTACCATCCCGCTTCCGAGTATATGTCCTGCGGTTAGCAGCCTGAACCTGAGGTTCTTTATCCTGAATTCCTCCCCATACTCTACTATCTTGTGCTTCTTCTGCATTGCAGAGAGGCCCTGCTTGGTTATCTCCTCAGGATTTGAGATGCGCATATAGTCGCTAATAAGCACGTTCGTAAGTTCAAACGTAGGCTTAGTAGCATATGCATATTTGTCATAACCTATGGAGTATATGTGCGGAAGGTATCCGCTGTGGTCAAGGTGGGCGTGACTCACCACTATCCCATCAACACCCTTCAATATCTCCTTATCCAATCCTGGATATTCTATCTTCTTGCCAAGCTTTATGCCAGCGTCAAGAAGAACTCTCGTACCGTCTTCTTCTATCATTATACAGCTTCTGCCGACT
>CAZCSE010000012.1:0-15647 GCA_964501245.1 Microcaldota archaeon
TTTTTATACGTTGCTTCGGAAAAGGCAAAGGCATAAAATAACAATCTTGCTGTAGATGAGATGAACTTGGCGTATACATATATTAGATTGGGAGGAGAAAGTGAGATGGACAATTTCGGTAATGCAAATGTAAACAAGACATCTGCCAAAGCACTTTCAAGTACTTTCATACAAAAATCACAGATGATTTATGAAATTGCACATAGAGATATTAGGAGCAATAAAGTTTCGCTTAAGTATTCGCAAGATTCACAGAGATATAATAAAGAGAGTAATGAAAATGGATTGTTAGATATATTTGGAGTTGCCGGAGGAATTATTCTTATGTTGGAAACGCCTATTTTTATTATTGACGGAATAACATGGACATTGAACAAATACAAATCACATAAAAAAGCAAGGACAGATAATACGCAGCGTGATAATACTAAGCTTGATGATAATAAAGTTTCACATAACCAAACTGAGTATTGGACAGGCACTACTTACTCCTGGCAGAATTCTTCTGACGATTAGATAGAGCTCGTAAAAAGAGCTGCGTTTTCAGATTATTAGAATCACAGATTGATCATGGAAATGCTTGTATTAGCTTCTTTTTTATAAATCGGTGGAGCCGGTTTTCTAAGATTACAGAAGTGTAATTATATAAGTGTCCTTAATCTGCCGCTGGATGTTGTAACTCCTCCTATCAGATTTGCAACGTTTGTTACTGCAGTATAGGTTATTGCAAGTATAAGTGCAGGGAAGAATAGTATGGAGAGCCAGAAGCCGTTCATTACGCTGTTTGCATTTGAAACGGCCAGTACTAATGGAGAGTATGGTGAGATTGCGTTTGCCTGCGCGCCTGCACCTGCTCCATACTGTGTTATTGTAGAATAGGTATTTGAAAGTGCCTTGATAGCACCAACGTTTGTAAAGTAGTATGCGACTGAAAAGAGAACAGGCATGACCAAGAAGAAGCCTATCGCTATCGCTATCATCATTCCCCCTACACCTCTTGTAGGTAAGAATGCTCTCAGTATGATTCCAGGTATAAGGAATATGGGTATGCCTGCATAAAGGAAGAAAAGTATGAAGTAGTATTGTGTGTATAAGGATATCAACGCGTCGAGCAGGAATTGGGTGAGTGCCCACGCAGGCCAGTAAAATAGAAGTATTGTCACTCCGAAGGGCCTGAATGCTTTCGGAGAGCAGACGGTTATCAGGCTGTTAAGGAAGCATACCTGCGGAGTTATGCTTGCATAATACCTGTCCAGAGCGCTTATTATGAAGATCCTTGAAGCAAGGGAGCTGGTGGTGTTTATAGTAGTTGATATGTAGCTAAGAGAGGTGTTGTAGGGATTTATTGGACCCGTAACTATTGACGGGATTAACCCGAAAAGAACCGCAGTTATGAACAGGAAGCCTGCAGCTATCAGCATTGATGCTATTGCCTCGTACATCTCTCCTACCCCAAAGTTCCTTATTTTCTGGTTCTTCGTGGCGATACCAGCCATGAATATCAGTACGGCTAGCATAAATGCAAGAGTTGCAACTATTATTGCTAGTGGAGCCCATTGCACCCATACGGCCTGTGCCTGTACATTTATCTGGCTGCAGTACCAAGGAGCAGAAGTTTGTATGACACTCCCGGAGTTGCATACTGAAGATGTCGTAGATTGCGCGCTTGCTATACTCATTAACACTACAGATAAGATTACTGCCAGATATATGCTTGCATTTTTCATCTAAATTACCTGAGTTAACATCTCCATAAATGATACCTGCTGTCCAAGTGCACTTGAGAAGTCCCTTACGAAAGCTTCAAGTATCATGAAATTCAATGCTGGTATAAATATAAGACCGAATATCACTACCGATCCCAGGAGTATGAATAGACCTATTATATTCCATATCTGTGCGACTACACCGGCTCCGAATGATAGCACAGTTGTAGGTGCAAACAGTACAGGCAGTAGTGATATTATGCTGGCAAATGTTATTGCAGTGTCACCAATAAGGCTTGTAAATGCAGTTCCTTCTGCACTCACTATGTTACTGAATGTCGTGTTTATGAATCCGTAGCTGACACTTACAAGTAATGGATATATCAGACCTATCCCTATGCCCAATGCGATCATTGCATTCCCGAATGTCCTAGTTGTACCGAAGGCTCTTGCTATTAGACCTATCCCTATAAGAAACGAGAACAGAATCGCTGAAGATGACAATAGTATTACCTGGAGCATTGATACTGTCATTTCTCCAATCAGGATGCTTAACAGCGGAGATAGATAAAGGCTGTTAGGACCCGTAGTGAATGAACCTTTCGTCTCTGCCCCTATACCACCTAATGTGGCATCTATGCCCACCTTAGGTCCGAAAGAATCAAGCACACTCAACCAATACCCTACAGTGAGTATATGGATAAAATTCTGATTGAAGGTATACATGTTACATGTTGCAAGCCCCCATATATTACTTACAGAAACGCTTCCTGATCCTGAGCAGCTTTGTGGTACCAGCCCTATAGAGCCTAATGCTGGGACAGGATTGAAAGCACATATTATTGATGAAAAACCCAGGAAGATGATTGCAATTATTATAGTGGCTACTTCTTCGTATGCCTTTATTCTTGCCCAAGGTACAAGGTTGTTTCTGCCTAGTAGAGGTGCAAGCATGCTGATTAATATTGCGGCAAGGATTACTGCAATTGCAGCTAAGACCACTATCGGGAACCAGAATGTGTACGGAGAAGATAATATATTGGTGAGAGAGCAAGCTGCTGAGAAGATGAATCCTGAAAAGTTACCAAGTATATCCATATTATTCTTGCCTCATTTTTTGCCTCCTTTCAATATCTTGCCCATTATGCCGCTGCCGCTTACTGAATTTGATCCGAGAAGCTTTCCGAATATAGTTATGGCATCATAAGATATTAGCAGGGCTATTACCAGGCCCATAAAGTCTAATACTATATATATTAATAGCTGGGAGAAATACAATAAATTTGTATACTCAGAATAACCTACATCAAGATTTATTACTCCCAAGTATTGCGTAAAAGAGTCTAGAGCAAGACCGACTCCCGATGGACAGGTAGAGGATCCGGATTTGCATATAGCAGCTGAAATGCTGCTCGGATTATTGATAGATGAGTATGAGACTGTGAAAGGATACATTATTGCAGGAAATAATACATAAAATGCTATGAATAGTGCTATAAATGCGCCTCCTGCTGCTCTTGTCCATGGGAAGGCTCTGAGTGCAACTCCTAGGAACAGGAATATTGGGAATAGGTAGTATATTACGAATAGAAGCACTATTATAAGACCGCCTCCTGCAACCATGAATGTTGCAATACCGCTCTCAACCCATATAAGCTCGTTTAGACTAGAAAAACCTGCAAACGGTGCAACTGATATGCCCATGCCTCCAGGTTCAAACTTTAATGTGAAAGCAGATATCAGAGATACCATAAGCTTGTTCACATCTGTCCATAAAACCATAAGAAATCCTGGTATTACCATCTTGCTGAATATGTTGTTGCATAAAGAGGTATACAAAGTCTGGAAGTTTCCCGGTACCGTAGTTCCACTAGTTGTAGAGAATATACTGCCTATCGCAATCTCTCCTCCGCTGAAAGCCGCAATTCCTGCAGCTATGAATAGCACAATCAATATTGTTACAAATCCCTCTAGGTATTCTCTCTTGGCAAAATTCATCAGCATATCCCATCTGAATGCCATGCCCAGTGCGTATATTACTGCCATTACCATGAACATGGCTATTACTACCAGAAGTGCAACGGATATTAGCCCCGTGTAAGATGAATAAGCGGCTATTGCAGGACTTACTAGAGGTTGTCCATTGACACTGTTTCCAAACAATGTTGTACAGCTAAATACACTCTGCCCACTCGGTAGATTTACAGACTGTGCATGCAGACTTACAACTAGAACAGCAGCAAGAACTGTAAACAGTGGTACAAATCTACTCATAAAAACACTATATGAATTTGCTAAGACCCAATACGCTTCCTTCTCCTCCCAGAAGTTTTGATATCTCCAATATCGATGATATCAGTATCAATATGTTGAATATCGGCAGTATAAAGCCTGTAACTGCCTCTATAGCATATACGTTGATAAGAGCAATTATCGCAGCTACAGTGTGTGTCGGGTTAACATAATAATATGAAAATGATGGGAATGAACCTATGAAGTTACCTGAGAGCAGGCTTGTAAATGAGGCTATCGCATTTACAATACTAGTAAGTGTGCTTACCCCAGGAACTATGAATATGGCTTCGAAGCTTAACAGATTGCCGCCAGCAGGCCATGTGAAATAGAGATTTAGTATCTCCGGGATATTTGGAAATACATAGAAATTGAGATTTTTCTGGAAAAAGCATAGCCCTTCTGCGTTCTTCGTTGGACATGCAGGTACAATCGTGTTTGGAGGATATTTGGAGTAAATATTCGGTACCATGTTCGTGTACTGATCTGGAAGAGTAGCTTTGTATATATAGCTAAGAGGTAATTGTTTTGCCTCAGTATAACAGAATACGCCAGTATTAGCGTTGCCAGTAAGTTGAGGCGTGACATAGACTGTTCCGCCAAGAGGCGCACCGCATAATGCAATACTCGGTATAGATGATGCACCGTATGGCTGAAGATTCCCTATATTATTAAGAGAGGCATACTCAAATAGAAATATAGTCGGATAGACCAGCATGCTTGATATGACCATTGCTATCAGGAATCCTCCTATCCTTCTTGTGAACATGTTAGTCTCGAATATCAGCCCTGCCGCAAGAAGATATGGCCATAGAAGCAGCATCAACATTATCAGCACAAGTTGGAAGAGTAGAAAATAGAATATAATGTTGGCTTCTACCCCAAGTGCTCCGGGCACTGTATTCGCTATCTGGTATCCTGAAAATGGTGAAGATTGTATGTTTAGGTTGAACACGCTTGGCACATCAGGTATCAGGCACTCTACAGGGAAGCATACTGCATTGTTTACTTTGTATCCCCTTAGAAAAGCCAGCATGGATGAGAACATGTATACTGCATTAAGAGAGGTTACTGATTGGTTGGTTAGGTTATCTTCTATTACATATACTGATCCGAGTCCGTAGTCTATGTTTCTTGTAAGAGCGTTTGTGGTCGAGGATGGATCAATGACATCATTGCATATTGTTGCTCCAGGAGGCATGGGGCTTATCAGATTATTCGTGCTGAGGAAATTTATCTCTGAATTAGACAACTGGTTGCAGACATTTGTTATTTGAGTCTGACCTGCAGAAGAAGTAAACTGGATAGTCGAACCGAATACATAGAAGATCCATATTATGAGCATTACCACCATAGCTATGCCTATTAATTTGCCGAACTCTGTGGTTGCACCTGCCCTTATTGTTCTGTTATTGAACAGATACCCTACCATGTAGTATATGCCTATCATTACAAAACTTAGGACAAGACCAATTACGACTACTGGCAGCCACGTATTAAGATTTGTTGATGGTGTTATAAAGTTCGTAGTTGATGCACTAACTATAGAATATGGAATAATTGCGGTCAAGAGGAATAATGAAAGTATTTTGTATAGCCTCATAGAATATCAACCCCAGAAACCTCCACCGGAAACGTATGTAGATACTGAATTTAGACCTCTGGTAAGTGCCTGTGCAAATGCAACTGTGACCAATATGTCAAGCCCTATAAGAAATACTCCCTGGAATATAAATAGAGCTACATCCTGGGAGAAACTCGCAAGCATCTGAGGGAAAATTGCGATGTTGTAAAATAGTGTCTCTAAAGTACCCAGAATGCCACCATTGCCACTTATTATTCCTGCAAAGAAGTTTTCAGGCAGGGAAAATCCACCACCTAAGGATGTTGCAGGAGTATTGAAAAATGAATTAACAGGCAAGTTTTGCAGAGAGTAGCTGCCTAGGTAACTGGAGTATGGATTACATGTAGACACCGTAGCACCGCATGGAGTGTATAGATAGGACACAAGAAGGCTATTCATCACTATCATCAACGGAAATATAAAGTATGCTGCTATAGCTATTGAGAGGAAAGCGTCTGATACCTCTCGCACTTTAGGTCCGAAGAATGGCACCATGCGCATAGCTATTGCAGTAGGCACCACAACAGTAAGTGCGATAGATGAGACTACCGGCAGTACCAGATATATTACAAATAGTATGCCAGATACTATTGAGAATATGGTAAAGAAGGTTGCACCAAATGAAAGGGAGTATGTTTCGAGAGTATTTGCGATACCTTGTGACAGTGTTAATTGAACTGGCAGGAAGCTTGCTTCTATACGCTGAAGAAAAGTTGCTATGTGTGATACAAGGATTCCGTCGATCATTAAAAGAGCAGACTCTGAATAAAGAGATCCGAAAAGGGAAAAGCCTTTGGTGAACAGGAGGTTCTGCAGATAGGACTCTGAGAATGACATTGGATTGCTTGTGCCTAAACCAGCAGATCCTGTTAAAGAAGAGCCGATGTTGCACCATGCCACTGCAGACGTTAGCAGTATACTTACTATAACTATACCTATTATACCTTGGAAGATCTCGGCTTTTACCATGCCCTTCATCTTCTCGCTCTGTGAAGGAGGCAGGATGTTACTAAACGCATAGAATACGCCGCCGAGTGATATTGCTATGACAAGCAGCAATGCGTTTATCTGCACCCAGTTATTCGCATCTATTCCTCCGAAACTACACCCGGCGTATGATGTACTAGTTGCAAACAAGAAAAACATATTATCCCTATATGAGTTTTAGCTTACCACCAAGGCTTAATTTTATTCCTCCTCCTAGCGCCTTTGCTATATTGTCTGCTATCGCATTGATTATTATTGCATCAAGAATGAATAAGATTAACTGGAGCATCATGAATACAGAGTACGGAGTAAGCACATTAAGTATCGTGTAAAGGCCATTGAATGCAGAAAAGCCCCAGCCAAGCGAGTAAATAACCCTTACCCCGTTTCCAACATATGCATTTTCACTGTTTATGACAAACATGAATGCCTTGCATGCATAGCTTATAACAGTACTTTGGAAATTGCAAGTGGACGTTGGAGTTATTGTCTGTATAGGCAGCACACCTTGGAAGACTTGAGTTACAGGATAATTGAATACGACAAGCACCATGGGCAATAGAACTGCCATCGCGATGCCTGTTGCTATAAATGTGCCCCCTATGCCTCTTAAAATCGGCAGCGCCCTGAAGACAAGCCCAATAGGTATGAAGAAGCCAAGGCCCACCCACACTATTATTGGCAGTGCCTCTATTAATACAAGTATTATCATTGAAACCGGGTAGTATAAACCCGTGATAAGGTCTACCATCATTGATTGAAATTGGCTTATAGTATTATCATTACCGGCCAGAAGTGTTGGAGTAGATAGAATTGAAAACGCTGTGCCGAACTTAAGGCCGGTGAGTATTATAGGTATTGGTATTGGGACGTAGTACTCTATCTGTAATGAGTTCAGAAGAGCCACTCCGAAATTTACGCTGCCCAGAGTGCACCAGCCCGCAGCGACATATGAGTCAGCCGTAAGCAAATATGTCTCGGATGAATAGACCAGTCCGTTCATGTTGTTTAGGTAAGTATCTGTTTTATTGTAAGCCGTGACAGGAGTGTTTGTCAGTGCTACTCCGATATTGCTAATGAATAGAAGCAATGCAAATATCATAACTACTATAATGCCCGATTTTGCAATCTCCCAGTACTCCTGATTTACCCAGCCAAGAAGCCCCGTGCTTGGAAAAAGTTTCCCTATCATGTAGACAATGGCTACGACCATTATTGACAGGACAAGGGCTAGCATTACAAACCCAATGACATAGGAATTTGCAGGAAGAGAGGTGAGAATTGCCCCTCCGCCCTCAGCGCTTGGAATTGAACCTCCCGTAGTTATTACAGGCGTGCAAGGATTTGGAGAGTTTGATACCAGTGTATAATATCCAGGAGGAGTAATGAAGAGAGATGCGTGAAGAAGCCCTGTGAGTATTGCAAATGCCGTTAATAATACAAGAGCTTGCAGTCGCATGATATAGTTGCTCCTGTATAATTTATAAATGGATTATTCAGTGCTTGAGGAGCTTGAACTTCTTCATGTACGCCTCTGCTATGAAGATTATGAAGTATGGAAGTATGAATAATGAGTTTAGGATCAATACAAGATACTCTGATACAACCGTTCCTGTCAGAGGTCCTAGGATGGCTATTGATCCGAGTATTGATGCAAAATCAACTATGAATATTACTATTATTGCACTTACTATCCATATCAGGAAGTACTGTGGCTCCCGTGCTATCAGCTTTACGCTCTCCTTGACAGCCCTTGATATGCTCTTGCCATCTACCACTATCGCGCTTGGGACATAGAATATAGGTATTATGCCTACGATGCCAACCACTATTGTGAATAGAGCTTCGTATCCCAGATAATATCCGGCTATGTTTGCAAGCAGTAGTATGAATGTATATATGAGCAATACTAAGAAGACTTTGCTTATGTTCTTCTCTATCTCCTTGAAGGCCATCTGCCCTATACGCACATGGGTCCTCTTAGATTTGACTATAAGGCTTATCAGCACGAATGCAAGGCTGATGAATAGCAGGGAGAAGAACTCCGCAATCGCTATTATGCTTAATCCCAGTGGAGTTGGATTGTGGAAGAGGTTTGCAGTCCTTAGGAAGATCCCTCCGGCACTCACATATGCATCATGCACAGCTATTAAAGGGATCAGAAATGCGATTATGAATGGTATTGAAAAGAGAATGACAAGCCTTATGTTTGACTTATAAGTCTCAAAAGAGTCAGCAAGCACACTTCCCAGATAAACACCGCAATATTAAGATTCAAAGAACTTATTTATAAAGCATATGCTTATTTTGCAAAAAGCAACATATAGATAGATAAATAAAAAAGAAAAAGGGATGGGAAAAGACCCCATCCGCTTTTATATAGTATAGATTCAGAAACCGCCAAGCCCTATGCCTCCTGAGCATACTGGCGTCGATACTGCTCCTCCTGCAGCTTGTCCGTTAGAAACTATGAAGCCGACTAGCCCTGGAGCCAATAGTACAAGTATCAGTCCTACTATTCCTCCTACTATCATTCCCATAGACCAGCCCTGCAGGTTTCCTCTTAGCTGTCCTGCTGCAGGCATCATGTGTGCTATTGCATACATAACACCGCCGAGAACGAAGAGCAATATTGACACTACTCCAACTACTTCCTGCACCCCGAGGATAACATTACAGAGTGAGTTCTGGATTCCCTGAGTGTTTGGAGCTTGCGCAGATGCAAATACCACTCCTGCAAACAGAGCCGCAAGAAGCAGCATCTTGTTCATCATCATTGCTTTTACCAAAGCTGTCCTTATTGTAGTCCAATTCATTAAACCACTATAGATGATAATTAATGTCCACCTTTAAATAGCTTTCTATTGAACGGTACAAGGATTTAAAACAGAACGTGTGCAGGGGCAGATTATTTATCTAGCATACATTGGAGATTTTGACCTTGTTCAGGCTTGCTTGGAATTGTCCGTATGGCTTATCCTTGAGTTCAGATTAAAGGAAATGCCAGCTTGCTATAAGATAAATATCAATTTCACTTTTCTTATGGTTAATTTTATAAACATAATCAAACATACCATATCGGGCGTAATCAGTGGCTGATAAATCTATAGAGACTAGCGTCGACCGACTTGTCGCATATCTTAAGAAGAATGGGGAGACAGAGGTCTCTCTGCTCTCAGCAAATCTGGGAATAGGAGAGGACACGATGACGGATCTTGTCAAGATCCTGGAAAAGGCCAACATAGTAAAGATAACGTATAAGCTTGGAAAGATGTATGTGACTCCTGCAGACAGCACTTCCAAGAGCGCCGATGTGGTAGAGGCGCAGAAGAGAGTTGAGGAGGTAAAGAAGGCAGACCTTGTTGCAGACGTATCTGCACAGGATGCAGTATTAAACAGAGTTACAAAGCAGATAGATGAGTATTCAAAATCCATGAAGGGCATAGAGGAGCTCTTCAAGACTAAGAACAAGCAGATGTACGATTCAATAAAGCGCATCTCCGATATAGAGAGGAGAGTGGAGAAGGCATACAAGAGAATAGATGCAAGAAGGACGGAGCTGGAAAAGCTCCAGGCAGTCATAGACGCAAGCCTTGCAGATATTAACAAATACTCTGAGAGCGTAAACAAGTTCAGCCTCGACAGTTCTGGAGCAAATGCCATGATACAGGACATAAGGAATGAGATAAGCATATTCAGGGAGGGACTGAACGCATTCAACAAGGCAAATGAGAAGAGCATAGAAGAATATAGGAAGCTCTCAAAGGCGCAGTCGGACAAGATACTGCTGAAGATAGAGGAGCTTTCGGAGCTTGCAAAGCTGCAGGCTCAGCAGATACAGAGCGTGCAGGAGCAGAGTTCCAAGTATTACAAGGATTCAAGATTGAGCGGACAGCGCGCTGCGAAAAGGGCAGAGCACTTTGTAGATGAGATAACAAGATACAGGAATGAGATAGACGCAATAACCAAGGCGTCAGAAGCAGATTTCAATTTCATAAAGAAGAATATAGCAGATATAAAGGTCAAGGTTGGGAAGGGAGCGACTCTTGCAAGCAGCGTAGGAGAGGTGCAGGCAGACCTTGATACCATAAAGGAGGAGCAGAATGCCCTGAATAAGGAGCTGAGCAGCATACTTGATGGCATAAGGGCATTGTCGCCCAAGATGGCTGACGCAAAGAGGGATGAGATGATGCTGAAGTTTGAGGCAAGGGCGAGAAAGGCGAAGGAGCTGCTTGAAACCATGAAAGCGCATTCTGAAGAACTTACCAAGAAGGTTGAGGAGCTTGGCAAGTAGGTGTGTTGTTGGCAGATAAGAAAGAGGATCAGGAGGACATAAGCAAGAGAGTAGGGCCGCAGCCTGATGCGAATGGGATTTACGAATCGTACACGCTTAATGTACAGGGAATGACTGCAAACATAAACATAATAGACAAGGGAGAGTTTGTACCGATATACGAGGTCAGCATGCCTGGTATAGGGGACGCGACAAGGATACTCCTCATGTCCATAAAGCCCGAGTTGCTTTCACTTGTGCCTATAGACACTTCCAAGGTAACTAATCCAGAATACATGGAAAAGATGAGGGACAAATACATAGAGGCTGCCAATCTTATAATAAACAAGTATCTTCCAGGCACTGAAGAATCGATAAAGAATGCGCTCATCTCTTACATAAAGAACATGATGCTTGGCATGGGTGATCTTGAGGTATTCATTGCTGACGACCATCTTGAAGAGATTACAGTAAATACTGCGAAAGAACCGATATGGATATTCCACAAGAAGTTTGGATGGTGCAAATCAAACGTCAGAATATTTGACGAAGCAACCATATATGACATCTCGGAGCATATAGGAAGGCTTGTCGGAAGGCAGATAAACAATATAGCCCCGCTCATGGATGCAGAGCTTCCTGACGGTTCAAGAGTAAATGCCACCTTGTTCCCCATATCACAGAAGGGAAATACGATAACAATAAGAAAATTCTCCAAGAACCCGTGGACGATGCCGCTTCTCATAAAGAGCAGGGAGATATCTCCCGAGATTGCATCACTCATATGGCTCTGCGTACAGAATGAGATAAGTATGATAGTCAGCGGCGGAACCGCAAGCGGAAAGACTAGCTTCCTAAATGCCATGTCCATATTTGTACCTGCAAACAGGAGAGTTATAACTATTGAGGAGACCAAGGAGCTTACAATACCTGACTTTGTGCAGTGGGTGCCGATGCTTACAAGGCAGGCAAACCCCGAGGGCAAAGGAGAGATAGTACTTTACAACCTTATGATAAACGCTTTGAGGCAGCGTCCCGATATAGTCATTGTAGGAGAGATAAGAACAAAGAAGGACGCTGAGACTCTCTTCGAGGCAGTGCATACCGGACACTCTGTCTATGGAACGCTTCACGCAGATAACGCAGAGGACGCAATAATAAGAATGACCAATCCTCCGATAGAGATACCTAAGATAATGCTTAACGCCATAGGAGGCATAATAGCTCTCTTCAGGCACAGGAGGCTGGGAATAAGAAGGCTCTTTGAGTTTGGAGAGATAGAGAAGAGTGGAGAGGCGAATGTCATTTACAGATGGAATCTGAGAGGAGATTCCTTTGTGCAGGTTTCTGAGCTGACAAGGCTCGTAGACACTATATCGCTGTATAGCGGATATACTAAGAATGAGGTCATAGAAGATATAGGGGAGAAGTCAAAGGTGCTGAACTGGATGCTTGCGAATGATGTGCTCTCTGTAAACGAGTCAGGTTCGGTTATCGCAAATTATTACAAGAACCGGGACAAGGTAATGCAGATAGTCAATGACAATGCCAAATATGACCCAAAGACCTTCATGGTCTCAAAGCCTGACTGAGAGTAAAGGGATTTTAAATCTTCTTCGGCTTATTTAATTGAGAACAATGCCACTTACTAAGCCTAGGATAAAGAGCAAGGACTCTAACATACTGATATTAGCGATAGACATAGACAACGATCTTTACAGGAAGACGGGGATAAGCGGGCCGCTTATGGGAAGAGTGCAGAATCTTAACGGCGCCTCGCAGCTCGCACTTGCAGACCCTGAGGACTCGGATTCGAACACGATGTTCTATGCTGTGCATCTGTATGACAAGATGAAGGATGAAGGTTATTCGGTAGAGGTAGCTACGGTAACAGGCTCTGAGAAGGAAGGTTATGAAGCGGATAAGGAGGTGGCGAGGCAGCTGGAGCTTGTGCTGAACAAATACAAGAGCGATGAATGTATACTTGTAACTGACGGGCCTAGCGACGAGAGGGTTCTTCCTATAATACAGTCAAGGGTTAAGATAAGCAGCGTTCAGCAGGTCATCATAAAGCAGGCTGAGGGAGCAGAGAACACATACTATGCGATAATGGAGAAACTCAAGGAGCCGCACTTTGCAAGGACTGTTTTTGGTCTGCCGGCGCTGATTCTGATACTGTTTGCAGTCAGTTACTTCCTAGGCACAGGATGGATACTGCCAGTTGCGCTTATAGGGATATACCTGCTGGCAAAGGGCTTCGGGCTCGAGGAAGCACTGATAAATTCCTTCAAGGGCCTGGGTTTCAGTATAGACCGCATGTCCTTTGTCTTCTATATGAGTGCCATACTGTTTGCGATTACAGGGGTATTCATAGCTGCAAACAACTACACGACAAAATTGATGATAACTGGGAACCAGGCAGTGTCTATAGCTTATATGGTAGAGGGCTTCCTTGTAGTGTTGCCGATAATACTGATTCTCTATCTGATAGGCAGATTCATAGATGTAAGGGATGCGAGGTATTACTTCCGCACCTTCAAGTATGCAATATTCATAGGTTCTGCAATAATACTGTGGACCCTGCTTTACTCATTTACTGAATGGTTCATGGGCCAGATATACTTCAGCCAGCTTGTCGACTATATAATATTGGCCATATTTATAGGCGTGGCAGTATCGGGCGCGTCAAGAGTGATGAGAAGACGTCTGATAAGGAAGAAGAACCTCAAGGGCAAGATAGTCGTCAATGATTTAGGAGCCATGATAGGCAAGATAGCCGGAGTGGATCTCAAGAGAGGCAGGATGATAATAAACACAGGGCTTGGAAGCCCGATCACATACAGCGTAGACAAGATAATAGACCTGTCAGACAAGGTAATAATCAAGCAGTGATTCTCCTGCAGGAGCAGAAGCGTGCGTCCCATGGATAAGGTACAATCTGATTATAGGGAGCTGCTCAGAAAGGGCTTGAAAGACGAATACGATTCTTCTGTCAGAGGTTATGATGTCCTCGGAAGCATAGCTGTTATAGGAGAACGGGGAAAGAGAGGAAGGATAATAGCTGACGCCGTGATGAAGATCAACAAGAATGTTAAGACGGTTGTGAGCAAGGCAGGAGCAGTAAAGGGCAGATACAGGAAGAGAGAGTTTAAATTCGTCGCAGGTAAGCGGAACTTCATCGCCGATTACAAGGAGAATGGCTGCACCTTCAGGTTTGACATAAGGAAGACCTTCTTTTCTCCGAGATTATCCTTTGAGAGGAAGAGAATAACGGAGCTGTCGAAGGATAATGAACATGTCGTGGTAATGTTCGCAGGGGTAGGGCCTTTTGCGATAGAGATTGCAAAGAGAAACAGGAACTCGGAGATAATCGCAGTGGAGCTGAACAGAGATTCATACAGGTACATGCTCGAGAATATACGAATCAACAAGACGGCAAATGTGAAGGCAGTCCTTGGAGATGCGAAGAGCATTGTAGAAGGAATGGCAGATTGGGCGGATAGGATAGTCATGCCCCTGCCGATGAGTGCGGATAAGTTTCTGAAGAGTGCAATTATTGCAGCAAGGAACGGAGGTATAATACATTATTACTCATTCGGCAATTCCGCATACCCTTTCTCTGAGAGCGGGAAGATGGCAAGGGAGCTTGCGAAGAGCATGGGCTTTACAGCAAGAGTTGTCGGGAAGAGGGTCGTAAGGCCTTATTCTAAGAACATTTCTGAGATAGTCCTCGATATAAAGATTGGAAAGAGAGATAAGAACAAGAGAGATAAGAATAGGATAAATAAGAGGAATAAAGGAATTGAAGAATAAAAGGAAGGAAAAGAATGGCAAGGAATTTAGGAAAGTAGTCCTGCATTTAATCAGGACAACTTCCATTGTTCCTTGAAGGTTTACTTGTATATGGACCTGTAGACGTTGTTCGTGTCGTCAGTTATGACTATGCACTCTCCTTCGCACTCTACCAGGCATGCCTGGCACAGAATGCATGAAGGACCCTGCACTGCGACTGATATTCCTCCGCTAGTGCCATCGCTCGCCTGAGCGAAGTGCTTGTGACCGTCCTGTACGTTCTCCCATTTTGCCTTTATGTCGGGGAGCGTCTCACCCTTCCACTGCTCCTCAGCAGGCGCAGCATCACTGTTAACGTCAGGACTTTTCCTGTCCTTCATCTCAAATACTGCAACCGGGCACACATCAAAGCAGTGGTGGCATCCAGTACATTTTGGTTTTTCTACGTATACTTGCATTTAGACACACCGATAGTTAGACATTAGCTCAAAACACTTAAATAGTGTATGCGCTTACAAGAGCTCCGCAGGTATATTGTCTGATAGCAGATTGAACTGCGATCAGCCAAACAGACTTGCGAGTCCTCCTGCTGCCTGCTCTTCGCTCATGTGCTCTTCTGCAGGTTTCTCCTCCTTCTTTGCCGCTGCCGGAGCTGCCGCAGCTGCCGGGGCTGCTGCCTGAACGCTCTGTGCGTTCTTTATCACATCCTTTATGTTCACTCCCTTCAGCGACTTTGCTACTGACTTTGCCATGGCTTCGTCAGGGCTGAGTCCTGCTGCCTTCACTACCTCTTCTAGGCTCTTTTCGTCTATTTCCTTTCCTGCCGCATCAAGCAATAACGCAGCGTATATGTATTCCATTCTTTTACACCTTTATCTAGTTAGTATCACTCTTTCTTTTCAGTATCTGAAGCGGCTGCTTCAGGGGCTGCCTTTGGCAATGCATTTACTGACATTGCTTCCCTTACAGCCTG
>CAZCSE010000013.1:0-14663 GCA_964501245.1 Microcaldota archaeon
TGTTGTTGCCACCCCCGCCCACTCCTATGGTTACTATCTTTATCTGGGGTGTAGAGTTGCTGTCTATCTCCTCGCTTTTATTCGCAAGAAACTCGCTAGAGACATCTACCATGCGATCGCCAGTTTATATAAACTACTAAATATGTTTAAATATCTTTTGTATGGGAGCCAGTAATGGAACGGCTTATACTTTGATAAAAAACATATACCAAAATAAAATATTATTAGTGGAAGATAAGGATTTTTACGCAGAATTTGCATCGAGATTGGAGTGATAAACAGATCTTTTACGACGTTAACTGGGATTTTTTATAAATATCATCCTGACAGTTTGGACTTTCTCTGTATTCCGAACATTTCTATTACCTCCTCTGTCGTCGTTGCATCTGAAGCGGACTTGTCCTGCCTGATTCCATCGCTCACCAGCCTTGGGAATCTCAGGGCATAACCCATCCCGTCTTTAACGCCGCAGGTATGCATGCTTGATCTTGTTATCTCGTCCGCTCTTACAGTTACAACATATTTCGGTTCTACCCAGAAGTCAGGCTCAACTACCGCATTTACCCTTGCAGGCTTGTGCTTCGTCTTTATCTCATCAAGATCCTTCTTCAAGGATTTCATCTGCGCCTCGCTGAATCCCGTTCCTATCCTCGTTATGGTTTCGAAGACATCCTCTTTGTCGTTGTAGACGCCTGCAAGAAGGCCCCCGAACTTGAACTCGGCGCGCAGCCCCTTGCCTAGGAAGTATCCCAGTATCACAAGGTCAAGAGTATCTGATAATTCGCCCTTGTAGCTCCTCTTCAGCTTTATCCAGGAGAACTTCCTTGCCCCTGCCACATAGCTTGAACCAAGGTCCTTTGCCATTATTCCTTCGAGTCCATCCTCTATCACAGTGTTGAAGTACTTGTCTATCTTCTTCGGGTCATCGGTAACTATCCTGTCCGACAGTCGTATCATCCGCCTTTTCTTCAGCACGGATTCAAGCAGCTCCCTTCTCTCGGAATAGGGTTTTGACATCGTATCCTTTCCGTTGAGGTACATTATGTCGAATGAGAAGAGGGTAAGGGGCATCTCCTTTGACATCTCCTCTACGCCATGCTTCCTCTTCCTCTGTATCGTCTCCTGGAAGGGCAGGAACTGATCAGTGGCTTCATTGTATCCTATCGCTTCTCCCTCTATTATCGCAGAATCGGCAGCTATCTCATCAAGTGCTGCATCGACTATCTCAGGGAACATCGGAGTGAGCACTTCGAGATTTCTGGAGTATATCTCGACCTTCCTCCTCTTCCTGTCCATGTGTATCTGCTCCCTTAATCCGTCGTACTTTGACTCTATTGCGCACTTCCCATGAGTCTTCTCCAGTATCTGCTCAGCGGTAGGTAGCCTCTCGGCAAGCGCAGGCCTTATAGGGCTGAAGAGCTGAACCTCTATCCTCTCTACTCCCTTTATCCCTTTCTCTGCAATAATCTCTCCTACTCTTCCAAGATCGCTGCAGATGTTGTATGCATTCTCAAGTATTGGCTTTGACTCCCTGCTTCCTGTGAATGCCTTTGAAAGCGCCTCGAGGATAGTCGCATCCCCTAGTCCAAGTCGCAGCCTTCCGAGTGCGAATCTGGTAACGTATCTTGCTTCGAGAGGCGAAGAGGCTGAAAGTATCTCCATGAGCATCTTTATCTTAGTGTCCTGGCTGCCCTGCCCGCCTGTCCTCGCTATCTTGTGCATCGATTCAAAGACATCATTTACCGTAAAGGACTTGGAGCTTATCCTCTTCAGCTTTGACTTGGCAGAGAAATCCTCTGCTACAGCGCCGAGGTCTCCTGATTTCTTGTATGCCTGTATAACAGAATCTTTTGAATAGCCAGTAGCTGCTGCTATCGCCTGTTCAGCGAAGCTCTCGGCAAGCCCTATCACCACCCCTTCGAATGAAGGACTGAGGACTCCCTGCGTTATGTATATCAGATGTTTTATCTCGTCAGGAGAGGATTTTGAGAAAAGTTCCGAGAGTGTCTCTATCATCTCCAGCCTTGAGCTTGTACCCTCAAGCTTCTCGTAATAAACTGCAGTATCTTTGAACAGCATCTTGACCAGAATACAATCTGTTCTCATGTTTATATAGTTTCTCAAAAGACTTAGGACATAGGAGCAGCATTTACGATAAAAGATGAGGCGCTCATTCCTCGTTTATTATCTCGTATATCTTATCTGCGAAGAAGCCCATGTTTCGCTCCTTCTTCTCAGGAGTAAGTATGCCTTCCTTGACAAGCATGTCAACTGCGCGTTTTGCAGTAGGGTATGTTGCATTTATAGCATCCCTCGCATCGGCTATTGTTATGTATGGATTCTTGAATAATTCATTGAGCACTATCCTTGACGATTCTGAGGATTTTGAAGTGCCAAGCTTCTTCATGCATGCCTCCCTGTATTCGGAGAGCTTTACAGCTGTTCTCACAGCCTTCTTGGCCTGGAAGTGCATAGCCTTAAGGAAGAACTTTATCCATGAGAGATAGTCGCCTGTCTTGCTCACATGCAATATAGTGTCGTAGTATGATGCTCTGTCCTTCTCAAAGTACTCGCTGATGCACAGGCTTGGAAGCGAGAGTAACTTGCTCTTCTGCAGGTATACGGATATGAGCACTCTTCCCGTCCTTCCGTTCGCACGTTCGAATGGCCTTATCGCCTCGAACTGGTAATGCATAAGAGCTATCTGGACTATGGGATGTATCGACTCGTATTCTTGCATATAGTAAAGCGTATTCTCCAGCAGCGGCACCACTCTCTCAGGAGGAGGGGGTACATATCTCGCTATTGCTGCAGGGGTATCTGGAGAGCCTAGCCAGTTCTGCCTGTTCCTTATTATAATATCCTTCTCGTTTGTGCTTCCTATGAGAGCCTTGTGCGCCTCGAGTACTGTATTTGTGCTTATTTCACCGCGGCTTATGGCAGGTATGCAGCTCCTCAGAGCTTCTATATGGCCAAGGGCTTCCTTTGCAGCCTTTGGATCCTTTATCGAGCGTCTTCCCCGCTCATACCTGAAGATATTGTCAAGAGTCTCCCCGTTCCCGTGCAGCTTTGCACTCTCAAGCGCCTCCTTTCTCGCCTGGAGCTCTGCAAATTCAGGGAATTCAGAGGATATCGCTTCGAGCTTCCCCAACTCGAAGCTTGTCTTTGCCAGAAGAGTTGTCGCCTCATCATCAAATCTGATCTGTACAGGGAGCAGCCTCGGTACAAAGGCGTAGTAGTTATTATGCGCATTCTGCACGAATATGAGCTCTCCTGCCATACCATTGAAATCACTGGGATTCACCACAGGCACCAATCATTATATTAAAAGAATATATTTAAATCTTTACTAAATCAATGTTTATTACAATAATAATCAATTAGACAATATCAAAATTAAATATAAACACAATATACATATTATAATTTGCATTATATAATTATCTATCAATATAACTTATTTTTATTGAAATATTTTTAATTATAATTAATATAAAATAAATATATTCATTTTTACTCAACTTTATAATTTTTTTATTTAATAATTAATATATAAATTGAAGATGACTATATATAGTCTATATTCTGATCGGCAAAGATGGTGTCTAAATTACTTAGATGTAATTAAAGAAATAATTATTATATTTAATATGAATTGATAATTAGCATTTAATTAATATTCTAATATTTTATATTAAACTATATGCATATTAATTTAATACTATTATGGCTGGTAGCCTGTGCGAGACAGAATGTAGCATAATGTTAATGATATTGGTTAATTATGATAAATATACTTGGTATGTTGAATAATTTATAAATATTATTAAATATAATATATTTTTTAATTTATATATTTGGTATTTCGTTATTATATTAAATAATTAATTATTATATTTAATATGACCTAGAATCTGATTTATAGAGCGCATATATGCTATTATAAAAGATGCTAACACGTCTGACAGAATGCAGAATCAGAATACTGTTAATTTATTATAGATTTATCTTCTCTGTCTGAAGTACAGGAATAATGCAACCGCTATTATGATGATTATTACAATTATCAGGATCTCAAATATCATTCCCGTATTTGTTGGTACAGAAGTTACAGGTACTGCTGTTGAAGTCTGGACAGCAGTAGTTGCAGCTGTTGTGGTTATGGTTGAGGTAACGTTCGTGTTAAGTAGCGCTATCACAGGATCCGGAGGCACTGCAAATTCTACAGTGCATGTTGTAGCATCAAGTGTAAATGGAGTTACCTCCTTCCATGTACCATTTCTGAGTATGAATGGAGCAACGTCAGAATCTGGTATGCTGCACGGGTAATGCACGATTGCGTCTGCAGATACATTGGTGTTGTTTACAGTGTAGTTAAGCGCAGTTATCACGGATCTGTTCAGGGTTTTTGACTGCAGGGTTGAATTGGTTACGTTAACACTGAAGCAGCCGTTTATCCCTGGGGCAATCTTTACAGTTGCATTAAGTGAAGGATAGTTGATCGTGTATCCAGAAGTGTCATCGCATGCCTTTGTAGTCCCAGGTGAAGCGATTATTTGTGTTATTGTTGTTACAGGTAGTATTGTTGACGTTGAAGATGAAGAAGTTATAGAGGTTGTACTGCTGGTAAGTGTTGAATTAGGGCCGAAGTATCCTGTTGGTCCTCCGGCATATGGATTGCTGACCTGAGGACCTGAAGATTTTAGCGTTACCTCACTGTTTATGCTGTTTGCAAAGTTAACGTTAGTGTTTATTACCAGTACATTGTCATAACTCGTGCTTGCCACATAGGCGTATGTGCCTGATGGGCTGATGGCTACGCCACCTATATTATCACTGTAGCTCTGGTTTTGTGTTTGAGAGATTACTGAATTTGTAGCAGTATAAATTATATCAAGTTGGTTTGGATTCCTGCCAGTATCTGTAGCGTAAGCATATGTGCCTGAAGGGGAGAAGGAGATGTATTGCGGACCGATATAATATGGTGAGTTTACCGACCCAATCACAGTATTGGTTGCAGTATTGATTATCACCATGTTTGTACTCGGAGGATTTGAAACATAAGCATATGAACCATCTGGGGAAAAGGCCACGTCTACTGGACCGTTTATCCCAGAGGATATGGAGTTTACTACAGTATTTGTGGTTGTGTTGATTATCACTACGTTGTTGCTGCCGTAATTTGCCACATAGGCGTATGTGCCTGAGGGGGAGAAGGCTACTCCTTGAGGGTTATCGAATCCTGATGTTATCGTATTCACAACGGTATTAGTAGCAGTATTAATGACTGATATGTTGTAGCTGTTGCCACTATTCGTCACATAGGCATATGAACCATCTGGGGAAAAGGCAACTCCTGTTGGTCTGTAATGTGGACCTAATGTTATAATATTGGCTATTGTGTTTGTAGCCGTGTTTATAACCATTATATTAGCATTTGGGCCGCTAATGCAGTATCCTCCGCAGTTTGCCACGTAGGCATATGTGCCTGAAGGGGAGAAGGCTACGCCAGTAGGATGTCCAGTACCTAAGTTTATGGTATTGACAATAGATTCCAGGTTTAGAGTGTTGTCAGTTACAAAAACGCAGTAATATGTCTGCTGGGACGGGATTACAGGAGAGAATGTAACTAAACTGGTCGACAGACCGATATCCTGCTGAACAAGCGTACTTTGCTGGTTGCATGTAGAGGTTGATGAAGAATAGAGTGATGCGCCATATGTTGGAGTTCCTCCTGACCATGATGCTGTGAAGGTTATTGGTTGCCCAGAGGCTATTGCCAGGTTGGATGGCGTTATTGTCGGAGTAGATAAGACAGGATTTACTGTTACTTTACTGGTTATGCTGTTGGTTGTTGGCACTCCTGTATCGACCAATGTTAGAGTGTCGGTATAGACATTTGTGAAATAGGCATACGGTCCTGAAGGGGAGATTCCAACTCCTCCCGGATTATCTTGGGTTGGTGGATATATGGAATCTACCACTGTATTTGTGGCAGTATCGATTATGTCTATGGCATATCCATTGAATACCGACATGTATGCATAGGTACCGGAAGGGGAGAAGGATACACCGTCAGGAAAGTTTATTGACGCTCCAGGATCAACTGTGAGGGAGCTTACCACAGTATTTGTTGCTGTGTTGATTACCACCACATTATACGCATTAAAGTTCGTTACATACGCATATTTTCCTGAGGGAGAAAATGCTACTCCTACAGGCTTGCTGAAGCCCGTAGTTATTGAATTCACTACAGTGTTTGTAGCTGTGTTGATTATTACTACATTGTTGCTGTGTTCGTTCGCAACGTATGCATAGGAACCGTCAGGAGAGATTGCAACACCTTTAGGGTAAAGGAATCCTGATGTTATGGAAGATATCACGGTATTGGTGGCTGTGTTGATTATTGATATACTGTTGCTTCCGGAATTCGTTACGTATGCGTATGTGCCTGAAGGTGCGAATGCAATGCCGAAAGGACCTTCGAACCCGGAGTTTATCGAATTTACAACAGTGTTGGTTGCCGTATTTATTATCATTATATTATCAGGGCCTGATGCGCCGCAGTTTGTAAACCCATTTAGTTCATTATTGCCGCTGTTGCAATTTGCCATGTAAGCGTATGTTCCTGAAGGTGCGAATGTAACTCCATACAGTGCATTACCATAGGAGGTTGTACTCCCTGTAGAGTACGCATATATCGAATTGTCAGTTACAAATACGCAGTAGTAGGTAGTTGAGGCAGGAGAGACTGCAGAGAAGGTTACCGAAGTTGAAGACAGACCTATGTCCTGTTGGACAAGCGTACTTTGCTGATTGCATGTAGCGGTTGGTGAAGAATAGAGTGATGCACCGTATGTCGGTGTTCCTCCTGACCATGATGCTGTGAAGGTTATTTGCTGTCCACTATCTATAGCAGGATTTGATGGAGTTATTGATGGAACGCTAAGATCAGGGTATACTGTTATTACGTCGTTTGAAGATGATTGTGTTACCTGTGGCGATTCACTATCTTCTACTATTATGCAATAGCTGTTCGTGGTTGTCGGGGATACTGAGATTGAATTTATAGCTGTAGACAACCCGTTATATGTTGCCAGGACATTTGCACTGTCCTGTGAACAGGTGTTCCCTGATGGTCCAGTATACCATACTGCATTATACGGCGCTGTTCCTCCTGACCATGATGAATTGATAAGAATAGACTGGCCGGTGTCTATTGAAGGATTGGCAGGGTATATTGAAGGGATGCCCAAAGCAGCAGACGCTAAATTAACCATAGATAAAGTGATAAGTGCAACGGCAGTATATAACACAAAACGCATTTGTTTACCCGCCACTACCATATTGAGGGCATAGATTACATTGTATTGAGATATTATATTACTTTGCAGATTATGAAAATCTCTTGATGCGCTTTGGATCAGACAATGCCCGTATTTATGCTTATGTTAAGCTCTGTTGTCTCTCCTGCTGTAACATTCACTGATTTCGGGATGTCGCGAAGGCAGCCTATATAATGACAGTTTAACACACTTACCGAGTAAGAACCTGCATTTACCTGTTCTGAGTATGTGCCATTTGCGCTTATTGGTATTGTGTAATTGTAGGCGTTGTCCATTGACGTGAGTTCCAGTTTGAGGCTTGAATATAGCGTGTTTAGGTCTATGCTACCTACGCAGTTATTGCTTATCGAGTCTACGGGACATAACGGACCTATGGA
The DNA here is from genome assembly GCA_964501245.1 of Microcaldota archaeon. GTDB lineage: Archaea > Micrarchaeota > Micrarchaeia > Micrarchaeales > CABMGC01 > JAKAUU01. The sequence continues at coordinate 7,724 of CAZCSE010000013.1, forward strand.
CACGCTTCCCTGAATCATGCCTAAGCCTGTCTGATTTTGTGGCATAGTAGTTACAGTAGTAATTGTAGAGTTCCCTGTATTGTTGCTGCTGTTCTTCTGCTCTGTCATATTATGTGATACTGAATAGACTGTCCTTATTGATAATGGTCCATAATACTGATAATCCGGAGACTTTATGGTGATAACCGCGGCCTTTATGTTTCGACCTGCTATGCATACAAAGCAATGTATACTGCCTGAAGAGCAGACTGGACATTTGCCAGGAATATATTCCATCGTATATGTTGTACCTAGAAGCGTAAAGCCGGGAGTAAGTATGCTTATGTTCTTCAGTGTGTACCCAGAATAATAATTATTGTATGATCCTGATAGTAACGGCAGAGTATAGTTCGCAGTTCCGTTTAGCATTGATGTGAAGCCCTGTAGAGAGACATTATATGAAAGATTTCCTGCTAAAACCCGCTCGTTCACTATGCTCACTCCTACAAGCTTTGAAGTGTAGTTGCTTATGCTGCCTTGATCGGAAGCAGTGTAATTAGCGTTTGCAATCCCTGAATGTCCCTGTCCTATTCCAATTACTCTTATACTGTAGTTCTGGCCAGGTATGAGGAGTATCTTTGTTACACCCCTGAAGAATGGCAGTGAGTCTGTCGCATATGGCAGCAGACCTATTCCAAGAGTGCTGTTGAAGTGCAGATCTACTGAAGCTCCTGGCTTGACTGACAGGCCTGTGAAGCTTCTGCAGCCTATGTATGCTCCGATTTCATCATCATGAGAGACTTCGCAGTTTGGTACATAATTGAATATAGGAAGTGAGAGTGTCCCGTTGTTAAGTACGATGAAGTTAAGGTAGTTGTCAAACTTGTTGACGAATGCGCCTGCAGCACTCGTCTCTAGTTCGCTCTGGTTCTTTGATTCCGAGTTTGCAGATATTGATGCTGTACTCCTGCTTATGCACATTATCCCGGTACATGCGTTTACCGGACTTCCCTCATTTGAATTGACATTTATTGTTGGTGAATAGCCCTGATAGCCAAGCCTTATCTCTTCCATGAAGCCATTAAGCTGCATGTTTGTCAGATTTACAGTGGTATTACCGGTGTTCTTGACTTCTATTGACATCATGGTTGAATTGCCTGAAGAGAACAGCGTGGCATTTGTTATCATTATGCTGCTGTTTGACCTTATTCTTCGGACTATCTTGGGGTTTATCCTCTCGACATAGCCTATGCTCCTGGCACTTGCCGCCTCGGATCTGCCTATGAATATCGCTTTGACATTTGGAACCATCACGAATATGCTCTCATTATTCTGTGAGTATATCCTGACTATTGTAGGATTCATGTTTATCAGAGCGCCTCCTATCGAAGAGTTGGAGCTTGAGTTTAGCTGCGCTTCCACATATCCCTGTGGCACAGTCACGTTGTATGTAATATTGTCTATGGTTATGTTTGCAGAGGTTATGTTGAGCCTTAAGTCCTTTATCGTGCTGTAATTATTAACATTTAGAACGGCTATAGTCTTTGTAACGTTTGTCAGGTTGAGAAGGTCGGCCGTGCCGCTGGCGTTGAAGTACTCAGATGCAGATGAATTTGAATAGATTAGACCTAATGAAGAGTATTTTATCATTAGTGATGACGTTCCAGGCGGTACAAGAGGCGGATCCGTAAGCTGCACTACGAAGTTGCCCTGTGCAGAAGAGTTCGAGTACTGTGAATTAAATGATGGAGGAACGGTGGAGAAGTTTGCTCCAGGATACACTGGTGCCCTGCTATTGAATAGGAATATGCCGATAACTGCTATCGCCATTATTGCAATTATGCCAATTGCGAAAGCCCTTACCTTGGCGACATTGTAACCGTTGTCCTCAAGGCGCTTTTCGAATCCCTTATTGTATTCGTAGTACTTCCACTTCCTGCTGTAAGGGTTCTCTATCTCCTTTATGGCGCCTATTCTTAGCAGCTCCTTTATATGCTGGTTTGTAGTAGACTGGCCCAGGCCCAGCTTTTCAGATATCTGGGTCATTGTCATAGGCTTCTCTTTAACCAGTTCTATTATCTTCTTCTTGCTTTCGAATAGTTTGCTCATGCAATAACACAGTAATAGCATATGCAATAAGGATTAATAAATATGAATAATTGCATCGGTTTTGTTTCGGTTTTCCCTCAGCATATGCAAAAACCGAAGCTTTGCAAGAGATAAAGGAGGTATAATTCTTATTTTCCGCCGTGCTTTTCCGTAACCTCTTTGTATGAATCGTGCGTGCCTATGTCATACCAGAAATCGTCGTACACTACTGCATGCACATCGTTCTTGTTCTTCACGAGCCACTGCATGAAGTATCCTGGAGAGTCGGGATTGTTCTTGTTCGCTATATACTCATCGAACTTCTTCAGGTGCTCCTTTGGTATGGCATATATGCATGTGCTTATCAGCGTGGATTTAGGACTCTCTGGCTTTTCCTCGAATTCCTTGATTATGCTTCCTTCAAGGCTTACAACCCCGAAGCGTTTTGCCTCATCTAGGCTCTTTATGTCGTGCAGTGCAGTTACTATCTTCCTGTCGCTCTTGGACTTTGCCATGAGTTTTGAAAGGTCAAAATTGTGGAAGTTGTCTCCGGCTATTATCAATAGATCGTCTTTCAGCCCAAGTGTCTTTATCGTGTAGTCTATACCCTTTACCGCTCCGAACTTTTCGCCTTCGTGCATCGTAGGTTCAACAACGAGCTCTATGTGCACATTCTTTACAGCCTTTCTGTGGGCTATCCAGTACCTGAACTGCTTTTCGAACTTCTTGTTTGTAGAGACTATTATCCTGTCAAACTTATTAGGAATAAGACCGTCAAGTATATAGTCTATCATCAGTTTGTCCCCTATAGGGAGCAAAGGTTTTGGTATGTAGGTGGTTATTGGTTCCAGTCTCTTTGCATAGCCACCGCAAAGTATCAACGCATCTATGATAAACACCGATAAATTGTATGTCGCTTAATTACTTTAAGAAGCATTAAGTGAATCTAAGATTCTATAGCTTCATATTTAAACCTTGCTGAACCCTTTTTAAACCACTTTCTTATGCGTGCTTTGCGATACGCTTATTCTGCCGTTATTACTGATACGTTTTTAAATGAGAACGATTGTTGTGATGATGTGATAAAACGGCAAAGGTTACTGTAAAGAGAGTAGAGACGCTTGATAATATAGGAAAGGAGCTTAAGAAGGCGATGGCAGAGTCTCTTGAGAGGGAGGCTCCTTTGATAGTGTACCACCCTTCAAGGATCTCTAATGCTGAAGAGTTCAGGGCGCTGTTCAATATATCTAGAGGGCAGGCTGTAGAGCATGATATAAGGGCTGGCAAGGATGGCTATTCGGTCCAGCAGGGTATGTTTACTGATAGGTTGCATGCCTGGAACATATTACCTGTAAGCAGCCTTGGGGGATTAGAGAACGTGTTGGGAACAACAAGAGCAGTAGAAATAGTGGAGATCGCTAAGAAGAGAGACAGGAGCGGGAAACCTTTCACCATGAATACTGTAAAGGATAATCTCTTCGTAAAGGATTTGACAGTAGAAGAGCTCCAAAGATTAGGAAGGTCAGGAGGAGAGGAGATACTTGCGCTTGGGGAGTTCCTTGACCTTTACAAGCATGCATATGATAGAAAGGTTAAACCTGGAAAACTTTGCATAGACATAAAGGATGGGGACGTGGCCATGAATGGAAGCCTGAAGCTTGCTGTGAATGCGACAAAAGCAGTATTTGAGGAATTAAAAATGAGAAAACTTGATAGATCAGCGTATATGATAATGCAGTATAGTATAGAGGCATTCAAAGCCTCAAAGAGGATAGTTGGAGATAATGCCATATCTGCGTGTGTTCTGCCAAGGAGCATAATAACTAGAGGCGGAGAGCAGGAATTTGTTGATTATGCAAATAAGGTTGTTAATGTAGCAGGAGCAGATTGGATAGTATGCAGAATAGGAGATCTGCACTTGATAAAAAACCTCTTGGAATCTAGAGATAATATGGGACAGAACCCTAACGTGATGGTTTATTCTCCCCCGAAGGAGAGTTCTGACATCAAACTACTGGTAAGGACGCTAAGGGATTACTCTGATATAAAGGCTGTGCAGATAGATGCATGAGATAGCCAGGATAGGAGAGTTTAAATAATTCGCATTGTATATATAATGGGGTTCGATGGGGACAACTGCTGGCACATCAGACAGTAGTAAAAGCAGGTATTCACTATGGCTTATGCCTGCTGAAGAGAATGTATTTGGCGAGCTGCAGAATACCATAAATAGCATAAGCAGCAGGTATTCCACTCCTTCCTTTGAACCGCATGTAACCTTGATGGCAGGGATTTCAGGTACTGAGAATAATGTCATCGAGAGCACGCTTTATCTTGCAGGCAGGATTGACAGGTGCATGGTTGCATTAGGAAGCATAGGCAGATCTAGGGAGTATTTCAGATCCCTATTTGTAAGAGTGCAGAAGAATGAAGAGATAGAAAGGGCTGCAGATCTTGCGAAGGAGGTATTTGAGAGGTATTACACTAGGGAGTATACCCCGCACCTAAGCTTCATGTATGCTGATATGGAGGACAACCAGAAGGATAAGATAATAGAGGAGTATGGGCTTGTTCCGCTGGTCAGAAGATTGAGTACATTCACCGTAGGCAGATTGAGCCTTTATTACACGTATGGTAGGGTTAATGAGTGGCAGAAAGTAAGGGAGTTCAGTCTGATGAACCCGGTTAAAGAAGCCAGATCAATCCTCTGATTAGCTTAGTCTTGATTTTGGTATTGCCCTATTTCTTTGAATAGTTACTTCACGCTATTCCTCAAAAACAATATAAAACTCTTGCACCTATCCTTATTGGTGCTTGTGTTGAAAAAGGAGGCGTTCAGTGGGAGCGTAACGTATATGCAGGTAATGGATGAGAACGGAGTTATTGACAAAGAGCTGATGCCAAATTATGTTGATGATAATAAGATACTGGAGATGCTCAGATATATGGTCCTTGCACGAGAGATAGATGCAAAGGCTCTCTCTTTGCAGAGGCAGGGGCGTGCGGTGACATATGCGCCGCTTCTTGGAGAAGAGGCAACGCAGGTAGGGGCTGCGATGGCGCTTAGGAAGGATGATTATTTTGTGCCTAACTTCAGGCAGCACGCAGTGTATCTGGTTCGCGGGCTGCCAATGGACCTTTACTTTACATACTGGCGCGGTTATGAAGAGGCGCAGAAGATACCTGAAAATGTGAAGGGACTTCCTGTTATAGTCCCAGTATCTACTCAGATGCCGCATGCCGCAGGCATAGCTTATGCGCAGAAGTACAAGAAGACAGGTTCTGCAGTCATAGCTTTTGTAGGAGACGGTGGAACTTCGGAAGGAGATTTCTACGAAGCGATCAACTTTGCAGGTGCGTGGAACATTCCGCTTATTACAATAATAGAGAATAACGCATGGGCGATATCAGAGCCTACAAGAAAGCAGACAGCTGCGACTACTCTTGCACAGAAGGGAATAGCTGCCGGGATAAAGAAGATAATACAGGTGGATGGAAATGACGTTATTGCTGTTTACAAGGCTGTCAGAGAGGCGATAGATGCATCTGCTGACGGTCCTGCAGTTATAGAGGCACTGACTTACAGGATGGGCATGCACACAACTGCAGACGATCCTACAAAGTACAGGCCTGACGAAGAGCTGGAGAGATGGAAACCCAGGGATCCGATACTGAGAGTGAAGAAATACCTGACTGCAAAGAACCTCTGGAGCGAAGATATTGAGGCGAAGTTCCTTGAGGAGAACATGAAGAAGATAGATGACGCTATTGAAAAGGCAGAGAGCTTTGTCCCTGATCCGAAGAGCATGTTCGAAAGCGTGTACAGCTTCATGCCGGCCGTGCTTCAGGAGGAGATGGACGAAGCTGTTAAGGAGAATTTCTGGCAGGGTGATTCCGAATGATGGCAAACATGGTTACAGCTTTGAACAGTGCTCTCAGCCACATACTTGAGAATGATAAGGATGCAGTAGTACTTGGAGAGGATGTTGGAAAGGATGGGGGAGTATTCAGGGTCACTGATGGACTTGCTGAGAAATTTGGAGACGACAGAGTGATAGACACTCCTTTGGCAGAGTCAGGGATAATAGGCACTTCAATAGGCATGGCGATATCTGGAATGAGGCCGATACCTGAGATACAGTTTGCAGGCTTCATGTTCCTCGGATTCAGCCAACTGGTGAACCATGCTGCAAGGTACAGGACAAGGACGAGAGGTGCTTTCAAGGTTCCGATGATAGTACGTACGCCTGTAAGCGGAGGCGTAAGGACGCTTGAGCACCACTCAGAAAGTCCAGAAGCTTATTACTCGCACATTGGCGGCCTTATAGTTGTAGAGCCTTCAGGACCTTATGACGCAAAGGGGCTTATGATAAAGGCCTCAAAGCTTGATGATCCTGTCATCTTCCTTGAACCTACAAAACTTTACAGGCTCTTCAAAGAGGAGGTTCCTGACGAGCCTTATGAGGTTGAGATAGGAAAGGCCAAGGTTCTTAGAGAGGGTAATGAACTAAGCATAATAACCTATGGCACTATGGTGCCCATAGTCAAGAGCGTTGTTGAGAAGAGAGCTATTGATGCAGAGATAATAGACCTAAGGACGATAAACCCGCTTGATGAGGAGTGCATCATAGGGAGCGTGAAGAAGACTGGCAGGGCGCTCATAGTTCATGAGGCATCGTTGAGCTTCGGGGTAGGAGCAGAGATCTCTGCAAGGATAGCAGAAAAGGCAATATTCGACCTTAAGGCACCTGTAATAAGGGTTGCATCGCACTCGCTGCCTTATCCGTTCCCAGGATATGAGAAGTATTACATACCAAATGAGCTGAAGGTGTCGAAAGCCATAGATAAGATAATGTCGGTGTAGAAGTGAAGG
>CAZCSE010000014.1:0-415 GCA_964501245.1 Microcaldota archaeon
GCTTTTCCAGTATAGCTTCCGCACTCTTTATTCTCGCTTCTGCCTTTGTATAATCAGAATCTGTTGAAGTCAGGGAGTAGTGAGGTGCTCCCAGATACCTGGTTTCGTTACCCTTTGATGCAATCTCTTTAAGGAGTGTTTTTATCAGCATTATCCCTTTCTGTGGGTTCGTAACGGTCATCTCCCGATTGTACGAAACAGTATATGTTTTGGGTTTTATGTTTTTCTTTGCAGCTTCATAGAATGCTTCCTTGAAGACCTTGTCACCGCATGCTGCAAGAGGATCTTTGCCTTCGTAAGCAAGGGTGAGCAATTCATGGTAAGTGGTTATGTTCTGTGGTATCTTGCTTATTATTTCCTCCTTGGCATTCTCCTTCTTCGCGAGCTTTGCCGTGCTGTCAAATATTGCCTTTGC
>CAZCSE010000014.1:425-14654 GCA_964501245.1 Microcaldota archaeon
GGCGCTGTAATCGTTTATCTTGTCCTTCTTTTCTTTTTGCGTTACTTTTTTCAACGAGATATCTACGGCGTTCTTGGTAGGGTCTATGAAGATTACCTTTGCTACGTCCTGCTGTCCCTCTCTTATGAACTCGTGTATGTTCTTTATCCATCCTGAGGATACTTCTGATATGGGAAGATATGCGTCCGTACCGTATTCTTCTAGCTTGCAGTACGCACCGTGGGGGGTAACCTTCGTTATCTTTATTATTACGAACTCTCCCTGTGCGGGAAGCTCTTTTTTCCTTAACATTTAATCAGTGTTTTATCTCTATTTTCTTCTTCGTTCTCCTGCCGAATACCCGCTCTGTGGTCTTCTTGCATACGGTGCACTGTACCATTACCTTCTGCCTCTTGCCAAGTTTCTTAGGGTGTATCTTAGGTTCAACGCTGCCTACATAACCCTTGATCGCTCTGTTGTGTCTCCTTGTACCAAGGCTTAACCCTGACTGTGGCTTTTTGTTATATGGCTTAACAAGCTGTTTTGTATGCTTGCCACAGAATTTGCAATACATATTCAATTCCTTATCTATTTTCATAAAATCACTTAACCTATTTTCTCTCCTATATTGTTTTCTATTATAAACATAACATCGTCATTGCTGTTTATATCTACTATCTCGTTTTTATTGTACGGACCTAGTTTAGTGCCAGTATTGGTTATTATTTCTGGTACGTCTATATTTATCTTGATTTTGGTAGAGTTTTGTATTTTGCCCTTTTTTAAAATCGTTTTGATTTTTGAGTATATTTCGTTTTCTTCATCCGCAACTTCGTTGCCTATCTGTTTATCGTATGCAAGGTACATTAATATTTTCTGCATCCTTTTTTCTTTAAGGAATTCCAGTGTGTTTGAAATGTTTGTTTTTTCAGTCTCATTTCTGGAGTTTTTAATCAGTTCCTCTGCTTCTTTGTAAAAATTCTTAGGCATAGAGAGAAGTTTGCTTGTATTTTTCTCTTTTTTATAAAAATCTATAAGATCTAAATAATCCATTTAACACGCCAGGGTTGAGTTCCGCTAATATTTTATTTTGCTTCGTAAATAAAAAATAAACACTAAAGCGTAATTTACTACTATATATTATATAAGTAATCTGAATAGTGGAACTGTACCCTCTACTGTATAGCGAGAGGTGGATTTGAACCACCGATCTCCGGGTTATGAGCCCGGCGGGCACTCCAGTCTACCCTACCTCGCTACTGTAATATAAGAAGGACAAGATTACATTACCTTACTTACTTTTTAAACCTTTTATAAAAAGCTTGGCACTCTCCCTATCTACCATCTCAAGCTTGCCTCCGCAATCTGAGCATTTAAAACTATATTCTATTGCAGAATCGAAAGGAAGCACTATCATATTATTATCATAACACTTCTTACATAAAAAGAAATCGTTGCAGTTCTCCTGCAGAACCGTTTCTGTAGCAGCGGGCATATTCCTAAATGCGTTTGCATACTCTGAAAGCTTTTCAGCATCTATCCTCCATGTAAAAATAAGCCATCCGCTATTGTCCTTAGTTACATCATATTTTGTTATTCCATGACCGTTCATCATGTTTAGCGCTCTCCTTACCTCATTTATCTTAATCTCAAGCTTCTCCGCAAGTTTCTCGTCTGTCTGAGGCTTCTTATAAAGAACTTTGATTATATCCACGGCCTTATCTCCTATAGTACTGACCATGTGCCCGGCAAAATTCGGATCGGCAAAAACCTCTTCGACAACCTTCATATCCTGCTTTCTATGTTCCTGCTCCAAGGCCTCCGCCTCCTTCTCCCTGCGCTCCTTCAATGTCTCCTTGACCACTGTCTTGGGCACTATACCGGCACTCTTTTGAACGCTCTTAGTATTAACTGCTACTTTCTTTGCAGCATGCTTCACAGAGTGCTTCTTTTGCTTAACCACTGCCTTGTGAGGTTTTATATGCAAATGAGCCTTATTTGACTTCTTTGCAGTAGGCTTCTGATGCTTATTCTTAGAATTCCTTCCTTTGTTTTTGTTTGGTTTTGGCATGAGGATCACTTTGAGGGACAAGACATTATTATGCACGTCCTTCTATTTAAACATATTGCTTCAACAAGCACAAGCTTTGTCGCCTACACTAAAATATGCCTTTCCTGATATTTAAATGCGATGGTTTTGCCTCTGGTATATATACAGTCTGGCTAAGGAAAATAGCATAATATGGGCCCGGAGGGATTTGAACCCTCGACTTGCTGGTTAAGAGCCAGCCACTCTGACCAAACTGAGTTACGGACCCGGTTGTTTTCTCTTCCTGACCGCGCCAGCCATATTCATCATAATAAGGCTCGCAAGATGTGCCGTCATGCCCTGAGAATCATACTTTGGGTTGAGCTCCATCACATCAAAGCCAAGATTTACGCTCTTTCCTATAGTAGAAGCAATATATAATATTTCCCTTGCTGCAAGGCCGCCCGGTACCGGAGTGCTTACCCCTGGGGCGAAAGACGGGTCTACAGAATCAAGGTCCACCGATACGTATACATTATCGGATACCATACTTCTTGCATACTTCGAAATAGCAACTATTCCTTCTTCTATTATCTTATCCATCCCTACAAACTTAATGCCTGCTTTTTCAACCACTGCCATCTCCTCATTCTCTATGGCACGCGCTCCTATTATCAGGCTTGAGCCAGGTTCAACATTCTTCAAAGCAAGAATATCATGCACTACCGAACCATAATATCTTCCCGCAGAACCTATGCAGTCAGGATGCGCGTCTATATAGACAAAACTCCAAGAGTCAACGCATGAATCTATGCTCCTAAGTATCTCATAGGTTATGGAGTGGTCCCCGCCTATGCACCCTACCACTCTCTTATTCAAGACCTGCTTTCTTACAAATTCTCCAACCTTTGTCTTTCTGATATTGCCTGCATCGTAGCAATTAAGTTGCCCCGAACCTAACCTACTATACATTAACGACGAACTTCTCCCCCTATTTACAGAATCAAACTTTACCGATGTTGCCCTTGCAGCTTCAGGACCTCCTGAACTTCCTGTTCTTGGAGCTCTTGATCCCCTCTCACTCGCAACGCCGAATATTACTGTATCTGAACTCTTTTCATCAGGAGAGGTACACCATGGAAAAACAAGTTTTCTTACTTTTGCCAAAAATAACACCTGCTACAAAATATGCATATTAAAGCATTATAAACACGTCATTTCCCGCTTCAAAACAGTTCCAGAGAACGCTTTTAATAGTTAATGTGCAATATACCTATGGATAAAAATAATTCTTAGTAACTACAGTTTTAACCTCGGGAAAACAATTTATAAATGCTGATAAAATGGCTGATGAAACTTACGATGCTTCAAAGATTATTGTGCTTGAAGGAGCACAGGGCATACGCAAGAGACCGTCGATGTATATAGGTTCGACAGGTCCTTCAGGGATAATACACCTGTTATACGAAGTTATGGATAACGCAGTAGACGAATCCTCTGCAGGATACTGCAAAAACATAAAGATAAAACTGTATAAGCAGGACGGAGCAGACATAGCAGAGGTATCTGACGACGGAAGGGGAATACCTGTAGGGATAATGGAGAAGTACGGAAAGAGCGCCCTCGAGGTCATAATGACAACCCTGCACAAAGGCGCAAAGTTTGAGAATGATGTTTACAAGGTATCCGGAGGACTTCATGGCGTGGGGCTCACCGTAGTAAACGCCCTGTCCGAATTTACAGAGGTCACTGTGAAAAGAAACGGCAACATATACAGGCAGACCTTTAGCAGAGGATTGCCTACATCAAAACTTGAAATCATAGGCGAGACAAAGGAGTCAGGTACGACAGTAAAGTTCAAACCAGACGCTGAGATATTCAGTGTGAATACATTTGACATAGCTCTGCTGAATGAAAGGTCAAGATACATAAGTTACACCAACGTCGGCCTGCGTATCATAATAACCGATGAGCGCTTCGGAGACAAGGTAGAGGAGACCTACTACTCCGAAAACGGAATAATTGATTTTGTAGAGTATATAAACAGGGAAAGGTCACCTATAACCTCTGTAATATATGGCAAAACTACTGCAGATTCTACTACAGTAGAGTATGCAATGCAGTACACCGAGTCATATGACGAGAAGATAGAGTCTTTTGTAAACAGCATAAAAATGAACGAAGGAGGGACGCACCTTTCAGGTTTCCACGCCGCATTGACAAGAGCCATAACCAATTACATAGACAAGAACAAGTCTCTCAACACGAAGGCAAAGATAACCGGTGACGACGCAAAGGAAGGTCTTACGGCCATAGTGAGCATAAAGATGCAGAATCCTGAATTCGAGGGTCAGACAAAGGAGAAGCTGGGAAACGTAAAGATGAAGACCCTTGTAGAGACCTTTGCATACCAGAGTATTTCAAGGTATCTCGAAGAGCATCCTTCCGACGCCAAATCAATAATAAGGAAGATAACCGAGGCTGCAAACGCACGCGACGCTGCAAGGCGTGCCCGTGAACTTGAGAGAAAGAAGAGCATATTCTCAAGCGCTGTCCTCCCAGGCAAGCTATCAGACTGTATACTAAATGACCCTGAAAAGACCGAGCTCTTCATAGTAGAAGGGGAGAGCGCCGGAGGGTCGAGCAAGCAGGGGAGGGACAAGAACATACAGGCTATACTCCCTTTAAGGGGAAAGATCCTCAACGTAGAGAAGGCAAGCTATGAAAAGATATTCGATAACAAGGAGATAAAGACCATGATTACCGCATTCGGCACAGGTATAAACGAGACCTTCAACGCAGCAAACATACGATACAAGAAGATAATAATAATGACCGACGCAGATGTCGACGGGAGCCACATAAGGACACTGCTGCTTACATTCTTTTACAGATACATGCGCAAGATAATAGAACTCGGCTACGTATACGCTGCACAACCTCCGCTATATAAAATTGGAAAAGGCAAGGAGGAATACTACTGTTACAGCGACGAAGAGCTCACCGAGAAAAGGAAAGAATACGGGGATAACGTAGAGGTACAGAGATACAAGGGACTTGGAGAGATGAACTATGAACAGCTATGGGAAACGACAATGAACCCGAAGAACAGGAAGCTGAAGAAACTATCTATAGAAGACGGTCTTCATGCAGATGAACTCTTTACCATACTTATGGGAGCGGACGTTGCAAAGCGTAGAAGATACCTGCAGGAACATGCAAAGGAGGTAAAAACACTGGACATATAGTGGGAATATGACTGACGTACAAAATGTATTTTTAGAGGACGAGCTGCAAAGGAGCTACATAGACTATGCCATGAGCGTAATCATAGGCAGAGCCATACCTGATGCCAGAGACGGACTCAAGCCAGTTCAGAGAAGGATACTGTACACTATGTACGGCCAGAAGAACTTCCACAACCTGCCTACAAAGAAGAGCGCGAGGATAACAGGAGACTGTATGGGAAGGTACCATCCACACGGAGACATGGCAATATACGATGCGCTTGCAAGGATGACGCAGGATTTCTCAATGAGGTACATGCTAGCCGAAGGGCAGGGAAACTTCGGTTCCATAGATGGAGATCCTCCAGCAGCAATGAGGTACACAGAGGTAAGGCTAACCAAGGTGTCAGAAGATTTGCTTGAAGATCTTGACAAGGAAACTGTTAACTTTATACCTAATTTTGACAATACCGAAAAGGAACCTACAATACTGCCTTCAAAGATACCTAATCTGCTTGTCAACGGTGCAACAGGTATAGCAGTGGGTGTGGCAACAAGTATACCTCCTCACAACCTGGGAGAGGTATGCGAAGCAGTAATCTACCGTATAAAGAACAAGGAAAGCACTCCGGAAGACATCCTCAAGATAATAAAAGGTCCGGACTTTCCCACCGGAGGCATAGCGGTAATGTCTGCAAATGCACTCAACGGATACAAGTATGGAAGAGGCCAGATATCCGTAAAGGCAAAAGCAGAAATAGACGATGAGCTTCACAAAATAATAATCACTGAAATACCTTACAACCTTAACAAATCCTCTTTGATAGAGGGCATTGTAAACATGGTGAAGGACAAGAAAACCGAAGACATAAAGGACATCAGGGACGAGACAGACAAGAGCGGCATACGGATAGTCATAGACCTGAAAAGCGGCGCTTCCGGCGAATCCGTACTAAACACGCTGTACAAGCACACCCAACTTCAGACAACAATGCCAATAATAAATCTTGCAGTAATAGACACTGCACTCAAGAACCTGAACATAGTCGACATGCTAGATGCGTTCATCAACCACCGCAGGGAAGTTATACTAAGAAGATCAAAGTACGAACGCGAAGTGGCTGCAAACAGGCTGCACATAGTGGAAGGTCTGCTAATAGCAATAACCAACATAGACGAAGTAATCAAACTGATAAAGAGCAGCGACGAAGTCTCAGGAGCAAAGAAGAAACTCATAAAGGACTATGCATTATCAGAAAAGCAGGCAGCGGCAATACTCGACATGAAACTCAGCAGGCTTACTCACCTGGAGAACAATTCACTCGATAAGGAGAAGGCTGAATTGCAGGGCAAGGTCAAATACTACAACGAGGTAATAGAGAGCAGCGAAAAGGTAGACGGCATAATAATACAGGAGACTGAGAAAGCGATAAAGGATTACGGTGACAAAAGAAGAACTGAAATAATATACTCTGACGAATCGGCAGACATAACCGAAGAGGACATGATCACAGACGAAGAGATAACTGTGATAAGGACAAAGGCAGGATACGTTAAGCGATTAAGCATCGAGAATTACAGGGAGCAGGCAAGAGGAGGCAAAGGGATAATATCGATAAACCTGAAAGAAGGAGATTATGTCAATCAGATACTCCGCTGCAATAACAAAGACTTTATACTCTGCATAACTAGCACAGGAAGGGCATACTGGCTGAAAGCGTACAGAATACCGGAAGCAGGAAGATATTCCGAAGGCAAATCCATAGTAAACCTGATACATGCAGAGGAGGAGAAGATAGTCTCGATGATACCTATACGCAATTTTGAAGGATCAACGATGGCCTTCATAACCGCAAGAGGAACTGCAAAGAGGATGAGCGCAAGGCTCTTTGCAAAGCCCAGGTCAAACGGCGTCAGGGCGATAAAACTGGCAGAAGGAGACGAGATTGTAGATTCTATATGCTACTCGGGCAAGAAATACCTGTTAATCTCTACCAAAAAAGGCAAGATAATCAAGTTTGAAGAACAAAGCATGAGAACCATAGGCAGGACAGGTATGGGCGTAAGAGGAATAAAGCTCAGGCAGGATGACAGGGTAACAAACATAATAGCGGCAAGCGAGTTCGGCAACATACTCACTGTTACAGAGAAGGGATACGGAAAGATAACCGAGATAACGAAGTACAGGACGCAGAACAGGGGAGGAAAGGGAATCATAAACCTGAAGGTTTCGGAAAAGACCGGAGACGTATCAAAGACGCTCTACATGTCACATGAACAGCAGGCGATACTGATAAATTCAAAAGGGGTCAGCATAACAATACCTACTTCATCGATCAGGATTACAGGAAGAGCCGCATCAGGAGTCAGGCTGATGAAGGTTGAACCAGGGACGAAGATAATAGACTGTATAATACTCAACGAGGAGCATCAAAAAACAGCAGAAGCCTAACCGTTCCAGAACTTCCTGTTCTTTATGAATTTCTTCTGCTCTTCAAGCACATCTACAAAGAACTCTTTGTAATCTCTCCTTAGCATACGCAGCACCCTTGCAGCGGTGTCAACTCCTATCCCATACACTGACAGCGCGATTACTGCACGATTCCCATACTCTTTAATCAATCCTGCCTCCTTTACAATGCTTGTGTAAATCTTCACCTCTCCTCTGTTCAATTGCCTCCCCTCCCTGCGCTTGTTTATAACAGCAACTTTATCATCATCATATATTACTACCATTGGGCTTCCACACTTCCTGCACTTTATGCTCTTATCACTCTCAAAGTCCATCCTCTCTTCAAAAGCATAGCCGCAGAAACTGCAGAGCATAAGCAGACTCTCTTTTGCAAGTTTCTCCTTGAGCCTCTCTACAGCATCCTCCTTTCCAAATTCAGGGGAAAGAAGTTCAGAATAACTATATGCCGATTGTATTATCTCCCTGGTAAGCGGTGAACCTGTAGAATACCTTATCTCAATTTTTATCTCGCCCTTCCTCAGGCCATGTGCAAACGAGCTTACGGATTCTATATCAAAATAATTTTTTCCGAGCTCTCTTGCTACCTCCTCCATTACAACCGAACCATCATAGAAGTTCATCACTCTGTCTATCGCTCCTCTTCCCGTCTTTGCACCCTTGTCTATTATCCCAAAAAGGGTTGCAATCTTCACAAACCTGTACCTGAAAAGGTCAGAACCGCGTATAAACGTAAACGAATCAAGTTTTTCCATATGGGCTATCTCCAAAATTACCTTTTTTACGTCAGGCTTCCTGAAGTTAAGGCCGAATTCAAGCACAATTGCATATGGTGTTGCCTTTGCAGTAACGCGCCCACCAGAAGAATAGGAACAAACATATGAAAGCAGGCGTGCAAGCAGCTCGTTGCCAAGCTTTCCCAGAGCAACATACACTATGGCATAATCTTCCAATTCTTCTACAACGATCCTGGTTCTGCTTGGAACAAAGAAAGAGCGCTGCTTCTCTATAAATGCCTCGGCCCTGCTCTTCGCATGAGAGTCAAAGAATATGGCACTCTTGCCCAGTCCGTTTTCAATAAATCCATACGCCTTTTCAGCAGTCTCTTTGGAGACTGGTATGTCCTCCCCTTCCCAGTCTGGAATAGTGGCCTCTACTCTCTCTCCAGGCTCGACAAATATAGTGCCTTCATCAATGCTCACAACTCTCCAGGGCATGCCCTTGGTTATGAAATACGATCCCTCATCTATATTCGAATAGACGAATTTCTCATCAAGATAGGATATGATCCTGTTTGTAACCGCATTCTTAACAGGGAAACGCGATACCTCAGGTATGACGCTGATATTCTTATAGAAATATCTTCTTGACCTCCTTCCTATGGATATCTTTCCGTCCCTGAGATTGATTATGCCTATGCTCTCAGCAAACGCTATGATATTCTGGAACTTTTCAATCTTGAGCTTCCTGAAGCATGCAGACCCGCTTATTATTTTGAATGCAGTCAAATTGTCTATCTCCCCGTATTCAAGAGCCATGCCGCTCAGCTGGTTTACCAAAACATCATACGGATTCTCCTCTATACTGCTCCTCTCAAAACTTCCTGCTAGTGCATTATCCAGGATGGCAGCGGCTTCAAGCGCTTCAAGGTTCTCCGATACTATTATGCTGCCTTTCGATATCCTGCCAACGCTATGTCCTCCTCTCCCTATACGCTGTATAAGGCGGGTAGCCCTTCTTGGAGAGCCATACTGTATGACAAAATCAACCTTGCCTATATCAATTCCAAGCTCAAGAGAGCTGGTTGCAACTATTGCCTTGAACCTTCCCTCCTTGAATCCCGACTCTGTGGCTATCCTCTCCTCCTTCTCTATAGAGCCGTGATGCACGCTCAAAGGCCCAAAATCTATTTTCTTATCCAGATAAAGGAGCTTCCTGCCGAGCGCCTCGACAGCCTGCCTGGTATTCGCAAAAACTATTGTAGCGTCAGACTCCTTTATCAAAGATGCAATGCGATATATTCTCGCAGCCGCAGCCTCATCTATACTGAAGAACTCCTTTATGCCTTCGGAATCCTTTGCCCGCTCAGGCATCTCTATCTTTATATCAAAGGTCTTTTCCGTATCAGAGCCTATGATAATATGCTTCCTTTCAGAAAAGATGAATCTGCACGCCTCATCAAGATTGCCTATGGTTGCACTTATGCCTATCCTCTGGAAACCAGGCGCAATCGCTTCAAGCCTCTCCAAAGCAACGGAGAGCTGCGCCCCTCTCTTATTGTAGTATAACTCATGAAGTTCATCTACCACAACAACCTTAACATTCTTCAGGGAATCCCTGAGTCTTTTGGAAAGGAAGAGGTTCTGCAGCGTTTCAGGAGTAGTGACCAGTATCTTCGGAGGCTCTTCTGCCTGTTCTCTCCTCTCCTTCAATGAGGTATCTCCATGCCTGACAGCCATTGTAACTCCGGAAGCATTCGACAGTTCCGTGAGCCTTTTCAGCAGATCCCTGTTAAGCGACTTAAGAGGCGTTATGTACAGGGCAAATATCCCGTTCTCGTGCGCCTGTGCCATCTTAAGCATGGGAAGGAAGACCGCCTCTGTCTTCCCACTTCCAGTAGGCGCAGCTATTATGCAGTTCCTTTTTCCTTCTATTTCCTTGAAAGACCTTTCCTGGATCTGTGTGAAAGTTCCGTACTTGTCCAGAAAAAGCGAGAATGGATCCATCATAAGATTAGACTACGTATGCGCTTCCGTTCGCCTGGAGCCTTGTCCTGTTAAGGGTATAGTTGAGAGTAAGCCCAAGGTAAAGGTTGAACGGTACACCATAAATCTTAGTGCCGTTGTAATATGTGCATCCTATGCTCAGGTTTGCAGCCTGCTTTGACTTCAAAGTATAATTCACTTTTGTAAAGAGCAGTGAAGGTGCTTCTGCAAAGCAACTTCCCGCAGTCAAGGATACTGTGTCAGTGAGATTGTTCATTACGCGGAAACTTAACGTGCTGTTTGAGAATGAAACATCTGTGCAGTTGAATCCTTCTACAAAGCCGCATTGACTCTGTATTCCCGGGAGGAAGACAAGGGACTTTGCGCTGCTATTGTAAAATGAGGCATGTATCAATCCTATAGCCTCTGGGACAGTTCCCAACAAATCCGATGTACTTGAAAGCGAATAATCAGTATAGTTGATTCCCCCAACATATGCACGTGTTGAAACCAGAGAGTAATTCCCTATCTTGCCAGAGAGAGGAAGATCATACGTTGAGCAGTAAGAGGTGCCTGATATATTGTAAATCGCACCATAACACACGAGCAAAGGATTGGTAAGGTTTGTAGATATCTTCATGTAATGTATGCTTCCGTTCATCTCCAGAAGCTCTCCGTGGCTGAAAACATTACCTACAAAGCCCGAATAATTGCCTATTACAGTGGCGTTAGATGCAAAAGAGTCATTCCTGAATTTTATACTCTGTACCTCGGGAGTATAATGTGCTGCCGGAGGATGCTCTAATATGCTCGTACAGTTTTCAGTGCCATTTGTGCCTATCATCTTTATCCATCCGCCGCTATACCAGCTGCACATTGTCGATATGTTGCTGAGCTTGACGAAGGTGACCTGCGTCCCGTTATAAGTGAAGTTGTGGTGTGCAAGACCTTTGTATCCTGCAGCATATACGAAAGCTGAAGGTTCAAGATAACCCTTCAGCCATATCGAAGAGATTGCGTTGTTTCCTGAATACTCTCCGTTAGAATACGCCATCTCGTTTATGTAAGCGCCTGCAATGCTTGTAATCGGATAAAGGAAGGTATTCAAGGCGCTGATGTTGGAAAAGACCATCGGTGAAGAAGAGAAGTTCATGTAGAAGAAAGAACCAGTTATTACTCCAGGGCTTTTCAGATTCGCATAAGAGCCTGAAACAAGTCCGTTTCTTGCTATGTATGAATAGGGGGTAGGGGATTCTGCGTTGCTCACCATGAAACTTACATTTGCCTGCGCCTGCGCCCTGTCAGCTATGTCAAATACCCTTCCAGGGTCTGCAACCACCGAGACGCTGTATACGCCTGCCTTTGCAGGAGTGTAATTGAACGGTATGACTGCAGCTTTTCCCACAGGTATGTCGAGTTTGTATGTGTTCTTCAGGCTCCCATTCATGTAAAGCCCGAAATCAAGGTTTGATATAGAAGAACTGCCCGTATTAGTAACGACTATGGGCATTACGACATTCTGGTAAGGATAGATGTTAGCGTCAAGCCCTGTCTTGTTGAAAGATACTGTTAATTGGTAAGATGCGGTGTAATAGTATCTGTAATACAGAGCTCCAGCTGCAATTATCACGAAAATCGCAATCCATACGTATATCTCATTCTTCATAGAAAAAGCACCATCTCAATTCTTGCTGCTTATCTCCTTTAACACTTCTTTTATGTTGATGAATACATCTTTATAATAGCTTTCAAAAATATTGAAGTTCCATGGTTCATGGGCCATTCCAGGTGCAGAAGCTCCCCTCTTGAAGTAAAAGCGGCCATCGGAATTGTCTACAAGCCCCATCTTCTTCATGCGCAGGAGATGGTATCTGAGTGTCTTCTCGTTCATAGGCTCCCACTTGCTGCTTATGTAATCAAGAAGGTCGGGCACCTTGGGATCCTGCTTCTTGTTAAACTGGAAGTTGAGCATTGCATCAAGTACCGCTACGGCAGAGAGCCTTGACTCTCCAGGGTTTATTATGCCTAAGGAGAGGGCAAGCCATCTTAGGGCGGAGCGCTTTGTCTCAAGCACCTCCTTGGTCAGCCTCATCTTCCTGAGTGTAAGCTCCCCTTCTATCAAACTGCTTTCATTAAGTTCCAAAGAATCTCCTGTTATAAATAATAAGGATTATAGATAATATCTTATATAATTTTGCTACCATTTAATATTACTCATTTTAACAGGATGAAAACATGGAACCACAAAGCAACCAGCAAAAAGAGATAGAGAAGCTTGCAAAGGACTACCAGATAGCGCAGGAGCAGCTTCGCATGGTCACGCTGCAGCTAGAGCAGCTCAAGGCCCAGAAGGCAGAGCTTGACGGCGCAAAGGAGCAGCTAGAGAAGGCAACAGGCAAGACCTATTCCACAATAGGAGGCATAATGGTAGAGACCGACAAGGCAAAGGCACTTGAAGATGTAAAGGACAGGTCGGAACTAACGCAGGCAAGGCTGCAATCGATAAACAAGCAGTATACTGAACTGAGGGCAAAGGAGAAGGATCTGAACGCCAAGATAGCAGACATATACAAGGGCAGCCAGTAATTCTTACACAGGTGAGCCGCTGAAGTACTATGACGTAATAAGAACAGAGCCTGACGTGGAACTGCAAAAGAGACTCGGTTTCGCAAAGCTTCTGGTATGCGGCAAGGATATAGACCTAAAGGCAGCTGCGCACAACTACCCGCGTAAGACTATAGCTACGGGTCAGAACGAGGGCCTTCTTGCAAAGTCATTGAAGGACAGGAACACAGTGGGGGTACTCCCAAGCAGCATGCCTTCAAAGAAGCTGATAGCTCTTATAGCAGAGAGCAGCAAGATCCTATTCGTCAATGTAAATACTATAATCAATGTCGATCCGAAGCAGCAGCAGAAGCTGATATACCTATACAGGAAGACGATGCACTACTGCAAGCAGTTCAAGGTAAATGTCTGCCCGATAACCCTTGCAGCTTCAGGAACGGAGATGCTTTCTGCAAGGCAGCTCATGCTGCTAATAAAGTTCCTTGGCTTCAAGGGAGACGAGAAAAAAGCGCTAAGCGCGTTAGGTGGACTGCATGGCAAAGATAATTAAGAACAGGTATATACTTGCAGAAAGCTCTGCGCAGATGGATTTCAACGATCCGGCAAACCAGCGCGCTCTTGAATCAGGCATAATGCAGGCGCTAGGCACTCTTAATTACTCTTATTCTAATCCAAAGATAATGCTTGCGACAGAGAAGCAGTTCATACTCCGAATACAGAGGAATTCCGAGGACAGCACAATACTGGCATTATCATTCATAAAGAGCATAAACGGGAAGTCAACCGGCATCTACACCATAAAGACATCAGGAACAATGAAGTCATTGAAGGAACAGCTAATAAAAGATAAAAAATAAGCTTATTACTTTCTCACACAGTTTAAGTCTACTGCTCGGAAAAGCCTACGTGCATAATCGCTGTTAAGGACTCCCCCTACGCATTTCTCCATTTTTTCTCCGTTAGCACAAGCCTGTACTCTGTACACGGAAATCCCATAATTGCCTCCATCGCGGCCATGAGGTTCCTTGTATAATTTTAATGTCATTCCTGTTTCATTGTCTACCGCTGAAAAGACATATAAGGTTCCTCCACTCCTTTCTGCCTTCCAACTATTCAGAGGTATCCTTTTCGCAATTTCAACAGACTGTTTATCACTGACCAAATTCTTCCCTTCTTTATATGCCATGTCGTATACCATAAAATCACTTCTAAAACAAAAGTCCATGCGTGATATTTAAATATAATGTTTCCAGT
>CAZCSE010000015.1:0-13703 GCA_964501245.1 Microcaldota archaeon
AAGATGGAGGGTCTGACTAATACGAGCGAAAAGACCATACGCAATTTCATAGTATCGCTGCTTGTGCGTTATGAATCAGGATCTATGACAAAACATGAATTCGATAGCAGGATAGCCAAGAGATTCGGAATAAAAGAGTCCGAGGTAAAATGGCCTATCTTCCTTTATGACAATGGGAAGGTAAAGAAGGACATGGTCTCCCTTGCAAAGAAGCTAAGCAGGGAATACAAGGTTGCATGCATAACAAATGTTGACAAGTCAAGATATTACTATGCAAAATCACTTATTGATTTCAGCATCTTCAGGTTTGTACTCGCATCATGCTACTTCGGAGCATCAAAGCCTGATAAGCGCATATATCTGGAAGCACTAAAGAGGCTGAAGGTAAAACCAAACGAAGCCATATTCATAGACGATATGGAAGTTAATGTCAAAGGGGCAAGAAAGGTAGGGATTAATGCAATACACTTCAAAGGCATAAAAGGATTAAAAAGAGAACTTAAAAAATACAACGTAGACTCATAATCAGTAAGAGAGCGCAAAGTAAGCATAGCTCTTCGCTTTTTCTCCGCAATAAACGCAGCTCTTCGCATTCTCATGCTCGAAAGGTATCAGTCTGCTTGTAGCTCCTGTTTCCTCCTTGATTTTATCTTCGCAGGAGTCTTTGCCGCACCATCCTGCTTTTATGAAGCCCTTCTTTGAATTAAGTATGTCCTTGAATTCATCATAACTTTCTGCAATCCTTATATTCTCATCAAGGAATTTCTTCGCCTTTGCAAACATCTCGTCCTGCATCTTAACAATCTCTTCCTTTACAAAGTTATTCAGTTCATTTATCTTTACAGATCTCTTTTCAGAAGTGTCCCTCCTTACCAGTACTACGGATCCAGATGCGATGTCCTTAGGCCCTATCTCTATCCTCATAGGCACTCCCTTTGTCTCATGCTCGTTGAACTTCCACCCGGGAGTCCTATTCTCCCTCTCATCTATATCTGCCCTGAAGCCTGCACTCTTGAGACTCTTAAGTATATCTTTAGAAGCTTTCAGAACCTCAGCCTTTTCATTATCCTTGTATATAGGCACTATCATCAGCTGAACTGGTGCAACCTTTGGAGGTATAACCAATCCCTTGTCATCCCCATGCAGCATTATCAAAGCCCCGAGAAGCCTTGTCGATATTCCCCAAGAGGTCTGCCAGACAAACTGCTTCTGCCCCTGTTCATCAAGGAACTCTATTCCAAAAGCCTTTGCAAAATGCTGGCCAAGGTTATGAGAGGTTCCTGACTGCACCGCTTTGCCGTCAGGCATAAGCGCCTCTATGGTTGTAGTGTAAAGGGCCCCTGCAAATTTCTCCCTATTGGATTTCATCCCCTGGAGGACAGGTATCGCAAGATACTGCTCTGCAATCTCCTTATAGAAATCAAGTATCATTCTAACTTCCTTATCTGCCTCCTCCTTAGTGGCATGCGCAGTGTGGCCTTCCTGCCACAGGAATTCGCTTGTTCTCAGGAAAGGTTTCGTTGCTTTTATCTCAGCCCTAAGAATGTTGCACCACTGGTTCAGCATCAGCGGAAGATCTCTCCAGCTTCGTATCCACTTTGAATAAAAGGAGTATATTATCGTCTCGGAAGTAGGCCTTACTGCAAGCTGCTCTCCAAGCTTACTATTCCCGCTATGCGTAACCCAGAATACCTCCGGAGTGAAGCCCTCGAAGTGCTCTGCCTCTTTTGTAAGAAATGACTCAGGTATGAGCAATGGGAAATAAGCGTTCTTATGGCCAGTACTCTTTATCATCCTGTTAAACTCATCCTGGACCATCTCCCATATCTCATAAGCCGTAGGCCTTATGGCCATAGTGCCCTGCACAGGCCCGTAATCGGCCAATCCTGCCTTTAGCACTACCTGAGTGTACCACTCGGAGAAATTCTCATCCTTCCGGACATTTATGCCCTCAAGGCTCTTCGGCTTTTCAACCATGTATTCACTTAAACAATACTCAGTATTGATGCAAAATACCTTAAATACTATCTACATGCGCGCATGCAAAGTCATGTTGGTCAGAGACTCTCTTTCATCACCATTCAGAAATACCTCGTCTCATCACTTGATAGTCCCGGCCAGATTCGAACTGGCGTAAGCGGGTCCAAAGCCCGCTATCCTTGGCCACTAGATGACGGGACTGCGTAACAATATCTCTATTCAAATTATAAAATATCTGCAAGCTCCCTCACGCTGCCGAATTTGACCGCTTCGGTGTAGTCTATGCCGACCACGTTCATGTCCATAAGTTTCAGCATGCGCCTGAATACTGGAGTATCACTGATATCACTTATGTTGACCTCGATGCCTTCAGAGAAGTAGTTCATGGCAGGCAGTATGATTATATCCCTCTTATCTGCCATTTTCCCATAGAGGAAGCACTTTACCTTCTCCTTTACGCCTACTCTGTTGAATATCCCTACCGCAGGATGCAGATGCCCCATAACAAGCAACTTTCCTTCATCCGAGGCAGGCAGCTCTTCGCCATGAAAGAAGAGGACGTCCTCAAGAAGAAATTCCTGCCTGTATATCTTCATTCCAAAAGGCTTTTCGAACCTGTCTATGAAGTTGTCGTGGTTGCCTTTTACAAGATGCAGTTCTTCAATATCAAGATCTTTGAGGAAAGAGACGAGCTCACGGAATTCATTAAATTCCTCCATATGCACCTTTGAAAATTCATTCTTGATATCTCCATCTATTATCAGCCTCTTCGCCCCTGTTATCTTTACGCTCTTCTTCAGCATCTCCTTTATCTTAGCAAGATTAGTCTTTGGCAGGAAGATGCCCCTATCTGCCATTACTCCTTCATATCCCAAGTGAAGATCTGAACACACAAGGGCATTTAGCTTCTTTATGAATAGTATCGGCATGCCTTCTACTACGTAAACTCCTTTGTATAGCTCCATCACTTTGACATCTCCTTCAGTTTTGCAAGAACCTGCTTCCTAAGCTCTTTCAGATGCCTTCTCCTGTCGCTCATCATTATAACATCCGCCTCTCCGAAGGTAAGCATCATGTGTGAAAACGGCGAAGGTATATCGCTCGTTATTACCTTGTAGTCTATACTCCCTTCTGCAAGCTCCTTGATTATCCGGGTTGTCCTTGGAAGATCCATAAGGTCGTCGAATATCTCCCTGTATGTCTCCTTCAATATCGGGAAGTTAGGGTCCATCTCTTCGACAGCCTTCAGAATCGCCTGTGAGTTCACATGCTGCCTTCTCACGCCTATCTTTATCCCGCGGTAATTCCTCAGGATCATGAAGCTCCTTGCAGCGCAGTGCCTGAATCTCCTCTTCATCATCTCCGTCCTTCTTATGTTCTCACGGAGCATCTTATACAGGTCCGATCTCCCAAGCTCCTGTATTATGGCATGTATTTCCTTTCCAGTAATCCTTACATCTTCTGGAGTCATTATGACAAAGCCATTATCGGTTATGTTGACCCCGACTTCAGTATCATGCATGTCCGCTATCTTTATGCCGAAGAGCCTTGACATCGCATCATTTATCCTTCTTCCATACAAAGAGTGGAATATTATCAGGTTCCTCTCGCTCTCTTTGTCTACGCTCTGCTCTATCAGCATAAACCTGTCATTAGGCACATATCCTGCAAAGAGCAGCTGTTCCATGAAGTAGTTGAACATCGAATTCTTTGCATTATCGTCCATCGGCATGCTGTCAAGTATCTTCTTAGCATCCTTGTTAACTTCCAGAGTGTTTCTGGAGAGCTTGCTTATGAGCTTCTTCTCCTTCTTTGCAGATTTCGATACCGCTTCGGTGAACTCGGCCCTGAACCTTCCTATGTTTACTGCAAGTTCGTATGTAAGAGGAAGCTGTTCAGAATACCATGGGGGTATCGTAGGCGCCATTCCAGAAGCATCGCTCACATAAGCTTTCATCACTCTTGAATACTCGAAGCGGTATACCCTTCCACCAAGCACAAAGATATCCCCTGGCTTCAGCCTTGCAAGGAACTCCTCCTCTATGTTTCCTATATGCCTGTTCTCCTTTGTCACTACGTCTACTGACACTTCATCAGGTATTGTGCCGAGATTAAGGTAGTATATCAGTTTGGTGAGTTTACCTCTCCTCCCGAAGACCTTCTCCTTCTCATCATACCATATCTTTGCATATACGCGCCTGCTCTCCAGGCCAACATACATTCCAGAGAGGTATCTCAGCACTGCAAAGTAATCCTGCTTATCAAGCGTGTGATAAGGATAAGAGCATCTTATAGTTTCGTAAGCGTCATCCACGTCCCACTTTCTGTTAAGGGCCATCCCTACAATGTGCTGGCAGAGCACATCAAGAGCATTCTTTGGAGTGTTGAATGAGTCAAGATGCCTCTTTACTGCAGAATCGAGCATTACTGAGCACTCCACAAGGTCATCCCTGTTTGTTACTATTACCTCACCTATGGCCGGATTTCCAAACCCGTGCCCGCTTCTTCCAATCCTCTGCACCACACGCGCAACGCTCTTAGGAGATCCAAGCTGTATCACATTGTCTATGGATCCTATGTCTATACCGAGCTCAAGGCTTGTCGATGAAACTACGCACTTCAGCTTCCCTTTCTTGAGCATCTCCTCGACTCCAAGCCTGGTATCCCTTGATAAAGAGCCGTGATGGGCCGCTATATGTTCATTACCGTACTTGTATCTCTTGGCAAGGTTGTAGACGACCCTTTCCGTACCGCTTCTTGTATTGGTGAATATCAGGGTGGTGCTGTTCTTCTTTATTATTGAATTCATTGTAGAGTAAAGGGAGTTCTCTATTTCCTCATCCTTTGCATTCATTATGTCCTTTACAGGAGACATCGCAACAAACTGCAGCTTCTTGTTCCATGTTGCATCTACAACATCGCAATCCCTCTCATTGCCCTTCCTGTCGTATCCTACGAGGAAGCGTGCAGCATCCTCTATAGGGTGCAATGTCGCTCCCATCCCTATCCTTACAAAATCATGGCCTACTGCCTCTGCAAGCCTCTCTATGGATAATGAAAGATGGACGCCGCGCTTGTTGTTTGCAAGTTCATGCAATTCGTCTATTACAAAGTACCTCAGATCCTTTAGATTCTCCATGAATCTTGGTGAATTAAGCAGTATGGCAAGGCTCTCAGGAGTGGTAACAAGTATATTTGGAGGGTGAGCAAGGTGCTTCTGCCTCTCAGATGTTGGAGTATCCCCTGTCCTTATTCCAACGGTTATCTTCTTTACGTCTATGCTCAGATCTGCGTATATCTCCGAGAGCGGCTCGTTCAGGTTCCTGTATATATCATTGTTCAGTGCCCTCAGGGGAGAGACATAGATGCAGTATACCTTCTCTTCAAGCTGGTTTGCAAGCGACATATTCATAAGATCGCTAAGGACAGCCATGAAAGCAGAGAAGGTCTTGCCGCTGCCTGTAGGCGCAGTTACCAGTATATTCTTCTTCTCCTTTATCAGTTTGAAAGAGTACCTCTGCGGAGGGCTAGGCTCCTTATACCTCGCAACGAACCATTTCCTTATGAACAGATTCAGGCTATCGAGGCTCTCCTCTGAGCTAAACTGCTTCTCCAATACTCGTATCATGAAATGCACTGGTCTATAGAATAAATTTATAAGTGTGACGTGAGCCTATTGTAAAAGGTTGGTTACTGGGAGTTAAAATGGCAGCTAAGAAGAATAAAGGTAAAAGGGAAACAGGCTTTGAGACTTTTAATAGGTCTCAGCAAATATATAAGCTTTTGGAAAAGGGAATTATCGAGAGCGAAGCACTCAGCAACAGTGCGACTGACAGGCCAGAACAGGAGGACCATATAGCAAAGCTTCTGGGCTCTCCTGAATATAGCACAAATCCTTCTGTAGCTGCAAAGCCGGTTTCAGTGAAAAGAAAGACGGTAAGATCTAAGCCCAAGAAGAAAGCAGAAGCCAAGAAGCCAAAAAACCCTAAGAAAAGAGCGAAGAGAAGATAGTTATTCGACGTCCTTGTCTCTCTTGCCCTTTCCTATTGATAGCCTTACTCCGTTCTGGTCCCTTGTTATTATAACATCAAGGTCATCGCTCCCTAGCATGCGTCTCAATTCTTCATAGGTATATGATCCTATTGTATTCTCATCCTTCTTGCTCTTGAGTATCTCGGATCTCCTCTCCTTAATGTCGCTCTTTTCTATAGGGGAATACGTCAGCTTAAGCTTTGGCATCTCAGTGCCATATGTATCCTCTATCCCTAACTCTATAGGTTTGTAACCCTCATTCTGGTATATGAAAGGCAGTACTGAAGTGAATTCCGAGGTCATGTTTGAAGCTATTTTTGATACCTTTGTCCTGTCTCCAGCAAGCACAAAGTCATCGGCGTCAAGAAATCCGACAAAGACTGAGCCCCCTGCTTCCTTTACATTATCCTGTATCAACTGTGAGACCAGCCTGAGTATTGTTATTCCTGAGTCGGATCCAAATCTGTCCGCGAAGTCAGCGAGTCCGTCTACCTTGAGTCTTCCAATCTCATAGTCGCTTGCAGCTTTCACGCTCTTTTCCACTGCAGCGGATATCTTCTCCTCATTTGGCAAATCTATAAGCGGATCAAATCTCTTGCCCTTCTTCTTCAGAAATATGGTTACAAGATTTCTCAATTCCGTAGGGTCGAATGGCTTCTTCACATAATAGTCAGCTCCGTACTTTATGCCTTTGAATCTGTTGGATGTGGCGTCCATTGCGCTTACTATTATTACAGTGGTGCCTGTAAGAGCAGGGTTTGTCTTTACTGACTGGCATATCTCGAGCCCATCTGCGCCAGGGAGCATAAGGTCAAGTATGACCAGGTCAGGCTTCTCCCTCTTTATTCTTTCCATCGCCTCCTTCCCGTCGTATATCTGTGTTATACTGAAGCCCTTGCCTACAGAGAGTGCCATCAGTTTGTTTATGTTCCTGTCGTCCTCCACTATCATCACTCTGTTCAGGACCTGCTCGTCCTGGAGCATATAGTAGGTAAGTATCCCTCCGCTGCTCCTAGAAGCTATCGCATTTGCTTCTTCAAGCTCCTCAAGACCCTTCTTCAGTACGCTTTCACTTATCTTAAGAGAAGATGTAAGCCCCTGCAACTCATTATAGGTTACCTGCTGCCTATCGTTTATTATGGATATTATGTCGGATTTTACAGATTCAACGTTGTCCATTCTGATCGCCTATAGTAGAATCTGTATAAAGTATATAATATTTCTTATCATTTCCCTGCACCTTGCTGCAAGTAAACTATTAAAATGCGTGTGTATAAATCTAAAGCATGAGATTCGGCAAACATCGCCATCATGTGCATAGTCAGCTTGCCAGGAAAGGCAACGGCAAAGTTGTAATTGCAGCAGTGATTATTATTCTGGTAGTGATAGCAGCATATGCTATTCTCTCTTCAGGAAGCGGGACGAAGCAGATAG
The DNA here is from genome assembly GCA_964501245.1 of Microcaldota archaeon. Classification (GTDB taxonomy): domain Archaea; phylum Micrarchaeota; class Micrarchaeia; order Micrarchaeales; family CABMGC01; genus JAKAUU01. Next base: position 7,447 of record CAZCSE010000015.1, read on the forward strand.
GACAGAACTATACCTTCGTTCTTCAAAAAGGGTCTGCACAGAATCTTATGCTGAACAACGGCAAGCAGTTCTCAGTCTATCTTAACTACTCTACTCCATCAATGGCTAATCTGTATCTTAGCAGCATACCTATCTTCCAGGGCCAGACAACAACCATGAGCATAAACAAAGGTCAGACAGCAAACATAAGCATCAGCGGATCCCAGTATGCTGACATGGAAATCAAGCTTATCTCATCCAATAACACAGGGGCTGTCCTCTCGGTGGTGCAGATACCTGCGGATATAAAGATATCAACAGGCGTTTCAGGAGCTGCAACTACTGCAGCTACAACTGCAACCACTACAACAGGCAGCACCTCAACGTCAACGACACAACCTACGACAACAGTTAATACAGGAGCCCTTGCAATATCTGCATTCAACAAAACCTCTGTAGGTACGCTGATGAGCAACTACGCTGCACTATATCAGGCAACCCAGTCATGCACCCCTTCATTATACAACTCAACCTTCATCTCAATGAAGCACTCTGCGCCTTCAGGGCAGAATACCTATTACAATACGAGCAATGTCACTCCATACGAGATCATCTCTTCGGCAGTAGAGGTCTCTCCAGGAACGTACAACATAACCTACACCACAGTATCAAAGGCTTTGGGATCAAAAGCCGCACTCAATGCCCAGTTTACATACCCTTCCAATGTTACTGTAACATACGCTTTCACAGGATTATTCAGCGGACTTACATACTCGCAGGTAGAATCAAACTATAACTCCCAGGATTCGATTGGCAACGCCTGCGCCGCACTCATTCCTTGATCTTCTCTTTAGGCACCTGCTTCTTTGACTCTCTCTTGACCTTAGCGCTGAATGGTATTCTGAACCAGAACTCACTGCCTTTCCCAGGTTCAGACTCTACTCCGACCCTTCCTCCATGAAGATTTACTATCTCCTTGGTTATCGACAATCCAAGACCGGTGCCAGCTCCCTCTTGCATCTTAAGGTTATCCCTATGTGGCACCTGGAAGAATTTGCCAAAAACCTTCTTCTTCTCTTCCCTTGGGATTCCTATGCCTGTATCCTTGACAGTAACCCTAACATACCTGCTGTTTTTGGAGACACGTTTTACAGTAACATCTATCCCTCCTTTTTCAGTAAATTTTACTGAATTGCCTATAAGATTTACCAACACCTGTATCAGCCTGTTTGGGTCTGCAATTATCGTAGGGACATCATAGTCAACATGCGTTCTGAAGTACAATCCCTTTGCTTTGCACACCTCCTCAAAGGCCTTTATGCTTGGGTTATTCAGAAGCTCATTGAAGTTTACCTGCTGAAGATCAAGAACCACCTTGCCTGAGGAGAGCTTTGCAACGTCGAGCATCTGTCCTATCAGGTTCATAAGCCTGTCAAGTTCATCCATTATTATCTTCAGATACCCTTTCTGATCGTCGTTAAGCTCCCCGAACTCCCCTCTGTAGAGCAGTTTTGAGAAACCTTTTATGTTGGTTATCGGAGTCTTCAGATCATGCGATATGTTGTTTATAAACTGCGTCTTCAGGTCACTCTCAGCCTTATACTTCTGAGCCTCCCTTACCTTTCTCTCAATCTCATCCTCTAATTCCTCAGCGCGCATCTTTGTGGCAAGTTCGGTGCCTATTATCAGGAAGCTCATGTTACTGCTATAACCCTCATTTATTCTCTTTATGCTAAACTTGAATGGCACAAGCTCATCACTATTTTTTGCATGCATGTTGGCAAAGATATCAGTCACAATACCGCTCTTCTTTGCCATTGATATATAGGAACTCAGCTTCTGACCGCCGTTAATGTCATATATGTTTGTAATGGGCTTTCCATATACGTCCTCCTGGGTGTACTTCAGAATCCTCTCGAAGCTTTTGTTCACCTGCGTTATCATCCCGCTCTCATCTATCTTTATAACCGCATCATTAGATACGCCGATTACCTGTTCAAAAGTGGAATTAAGTTCCTTGAAGTACCTTTCATGCTCCTTCGAGAGTATGCCATATATGGAATTGCCGATCCTGTACAGATACGCCTTCATATCCACATTCGCTCCATTGCCTATACTCAGCCTTATGTTTGCAGCATATTCCTTATCTGCGCCTCCTGATAACACGGACATTAGTCCAGAACCGTCCTTAATCATATCTGTGAATTTTACCCCTACTATCTCATCAGGCACAACTCCAACAACCGACTGGGCATTACTGCTCATCCACGTTATCTTAAAGCTCTCATCCATGGTGATAAATACCTCATTCCTGCTTTTCTGTGCGACATCCAATCTTCTCTCCAGATTCTCCTGTCCGGTAATGTCCTGTATTAGAAGATGCGTCAGCCTCTCGTTAATCAAGCTTCCCCTTATTGTAAAAAGCCTGCCATCAGCCGTCCTCGTATTTAATGGCACACCTGATAAAAGCTCTTTCATCTCATGCTCTCCCATCTTGAAGTTATTTACAAAGCTCTTGCCGATGGCTTCCTTAACCGAATAATCGAAAAGGTTCGCATATTCTTTATTTGCCTTTACTATATTTCCGTTCTTATCGATAAGAGCCTGCGGTACAGCTGCATTAAAAGAGGCATCAAAATACTTTGCAAGGTTTGCGCTCTTTTCTTTCTCCGAGAGGAAGAGCGCTGCGTTTCCAACAGCTTCTACCATGACCACTGCGTCAGAGATTGCATTTCCGCCAAAGGCTTCCTCCTGCTTCGAAAGGAGTATCAGCAGCCCGAACTTCCTTTCATAGGCGCTTATCGGGAGTACCATGCAGCTCTTGTAACCTTTGTTGTAATACTCGATCAGCTCAGGAAAAGCCGAATAATCGCTAAGGCTATTGTCAACATAAGGCTTCCGTGTGTTGAATATAAACTCTTCAAAATTGCCTCTCTTACTCTCTGCACTCAGCTCCTTCACAATAGCGCTGTCGACTCCGCTGACGCTCTGCATCTTGGCCGAAAACCTCTTCATCAGTTCAGTAGGCGTGCCTGCTTCCTTGTAAAGGCCCGTCACTACAGAGAGCAGATTGTCATACCGGTCGCCGTCCATGAACGTATTGTCAATTAAAAGGATTATAAATATGCATCGCTAAATCATGCTAGTGTTCTAATGATTGCAAAAGAAGTATTCGACGGAGTATTCAGGGTCAACGGAAAGTTAGCAACTGTCAATTTTGTACAGGGAGAGAAGGTCTACGGGGAGGAGCTTGTCAAGGCAGATGGAAAAGAGTACAGACTATGGAATCCCTACAGGTCAAAGCTTGCAGCTGCCATTCTGAAAGGAATGAAGCACATGCAGATAAAGAAAGGCAGCAAAGTTCTCTACTTGGGGGCAGCAACAGGCACAACGTGCAGCCATATAAGCGATATAATATCAACTGAAGGGGAGCTCTACTGTGTAGAGATATCGGAGAGGAGCGTGCGCGACCTGATAAAGGTATGCGAAAAGAGGGAGAACATGCTTCCTATACTGGAAAATGCAAGGGATGTAGATAAGTACGCTGAAGAGGTCGGCACTGCAGATGTGCTGTACCAGGATATAGCGGCAAGGGATCAGGCCCAGATACTAATCGAGAACAGCAGGTTCATAGCAAAAGGCAGCTACGCGTATGTAGCAATAAAATCCCAGAGTATAAGCGTATCCAAGAATCCAAAAGTGGTATACAAGGAATTCCTCAAGGCGGTATCCGGAACCTTTGATGTAGTCGAATCAATGGATCTTATGCCTTTCGATAGGATGCACCTATTTGCTGTACTCAAAAAACGCTGATATATAAAATGTTTATGGTGCAAATTAATCATGAGCCTGTACCATAATGCAAAGAACTTCAAGCTTCCTGAGTCCAAGGCAGAATGCACCTACTGCTCAACCGAATACATGTACACCGAGGGCCCATATTCAATATGCCCATTATGCGAATCAATTGTGGTCTCAGGCGAAAAGAGCTCTCTGGATCCTGCGGTTGCATCCAAGCTTGGAGGCATAAGCAAATCAATTGCAAAAGGTGCTTATCTTGAAGCTGTCGAGAATGCAGAACTGCTCTGCACAAATGCCGATCCTAAGGTGCTATACGCGCTTGCCTCATTATACAGGTCATTGTCGGATATAACCTATATGGACGTCGATTATGCAATGAAGGCATTCATGGAGAGAAATGCTGATAACAGGAATGACGAGCCTAAAAGAAACAAGTATAACGCAATGCATCTCGAATCAAGGAACAGGGAATGCCTGCACAAATGCATAGAAACACTGGAACTATCAAAGGCAGAGGATGAAAACTCGCTCTTCATCAAAGCCATGGCGGAGATAAAGCTGAAGAGATATGCGCATGCATCAATAATACTGGATACGCAGCCTAATACCTCTCTTGCATTCAGATATGCTAAAATGGCTCTTGCAACAGAAGCAAATGAAAAGGACGCTGAGAAGAGAATAAACGAAATGCTTCATGCAAGGGAGACAGGCGCCATATTCTATGCGGCAAAGCATCTTGCAATGAGAAAAGATTTCGCCAGCGCCGAAAAGCTCATCGACATAATCTCTTCATTCATCGATCTTCCAAAGTACAGGATATACAAGAAGCGTATCAAAAATGTAGCCGATGCCGCAGGGATATAAACAGACACAGCGTGCAAAGGATCAATCAGCCCTTTATCACAGCTATGGGCAGATTCCTTGATACCGGCATTGCAAGTCCCGCCCCTTCAACAACTCTTATCACTTCGTCTATGTCCTTGTAGACCCATTCTGACTCCTCGCTTACCAGCCTTCTATCATGCACCCTCAGCTCTATGTTCTTGCTCTTCATAGCTGCGATAGTCTTCTCTGCTCCTATCTCGCGCAGTGCCTGATGCCTAGACATTACCCTGCCTGCACCGTGGCACGCTGAACCCAAGGTCTCCTCCATCGCTCCCTCTCCCCCTGCAAGTATGTAGCTGGCCGTTCCCATGCTTCCTGGTATGAGTACAGGCTGCCCGTAATCCCTGTATGCTTCAGGTATCTCCTTCCTGCCTTTTGCAAAGGCCCTTGTGGCTCCCTTCCTGTGCACATACACCTTCTCCATCTTGCCGTCAACCTTATGCTCCTCAAGCTTTGCTATATTGTGAGAAAGGTCGTAAAGAAGGCTCATTCCCAGCTCCTCAGCACTCCTTCCCATCACCTTCTCAAAACTCTCCCTTATGATATGCGTTATCATCTCCCTGTTGGCAAATGCAAAGTTCACCCCGCACTTCATGGCCTTCAGATAATCCTCTGCTTCCTTGCTCTTCACATGCGCGTAGCTCAGCTCAGGGTCAACTATCTTTATGCCCTTCCTGGCCTGGTATTCAGCAAGCGTACGGAGATAATCGCTGCATATCTGGTGGCCGAAACCCCTTGATCCGGTATGCACCATTATCACTATCTGTCCCTCATATACGCCATAGGCTTTTGCCAGCTTTTTATCAAATACTCTGTCTACTTTCTGTATCTCAAGGAAGTGGTTGCCTGCCCCGAGAGTACCCAGCTGACTCTTCCCTCTTGACTTTGCACGCTGGCTGACCCTTGAAAAATCCGCACCTTCCATGCATCCCTTTTCTTCCATATGCTCTATATCTTCACTGATTCCGAAGCCCTTGCTTACAAGATACGCCGCACCTTCATGGGCCACTCTCTCCAGGTCAGAAGGTTCAAAACCGACCTTGAGCCTGCTGTCAAGCCCGCTAGGCACATTTGAGAATATCGCCTCTGACAATCTCTTCATATTCTTCCTTATATCGTCTTCTTCGAGATTGGTCCTTATTACGCGTATTCCGCAGTTTATATCAAATCCTATTGCACCAGGCGAGATTATCCCTTCATCAGCGTCAAAGCCTGCAACTCCCCCTACGGGAAAACCATAGCCTTCATGTCCGTCAGGCATGACCATAACATTCCCACGTATTCCTGGTAGTGTTGCTGCATTAGCCGCCTGCTGCATAGTCCTGTCATTCTTAAGGTTGGCCATAAGCTTTTCAGAGGAGTAGATTACGACGCCTGTATTCATGCCTCTTGAAGCATCCTTCTCTATGCCAAACCTATAATCATCAATCTTTTTCACTTTCATAACCTAACCTTTAAATATCAGTAAAACTGAGGAGATTACGCGTTTTTTTGGAATGCAAACGTATAAATACTAGATAATATTATATAATGAAACATATAATTAAATAGCCGTGCAGGGATGGCGGAGCCTGGTCAAACGCGACAGACTC
>CAZCSE010000016.1:0-1518 GCA_964501245.1 Microcaldota archaeon
ACAAACGAGATTATGATATACAAACTGAATAACTTCACCGGATCGTTGCCTAACGTGACTCCGAAGGCATCATGGATACACAACAACCTTACCATGCCTGGATAATCACGGTTTTGAAATGAAATTATTGATAATACAGCCTTACCTGAACCTCAAAGGGGGAGTGGAGAGGGTAATCCTGGAAATAGCAAAGCATTACGGTGCCACTATCTACACTACAGAGTACGATAAGGCTGCGACCTTCGAGGGCTTCAAGGATGTAGACATAAGGATAGTCGGAAAAGACGTGCCTCTCGCTGACAGGCTTCCTTACAGGGCGTCACAAGGATTGCGATACGGATACAACTTCTACCATATGAAGATAACTGAGGATTATGATGTTGCAAATCCCCATATCTCTCCAAGCGAATGGATAAGGCACAAGAACGAGCGCGTTCTATGGTACTGCCATACCCCTCCCAGAGAGGTATATGACCTTTATGCAGTTCGCATGATGCAGAGATCCTACAAGGAGAAGATGCTCTACGCTGCAATGACAGGTGCGTACAAGGTAATAGCAAAGAACATAGTGAAGAACATAGAGGAAGTGGCAGCTAACAGCCAGATAACAAGGCAGAGAATCAAGAAATATTATTCAAAGGAATCTACGGTGATAAATCCCGGAGTGGATTACGAGAAATTCAAGGATAATGGCGACGGAAAGTATTTTCTGTACCCGTCAAGGTTTGTGGTTAACAAAAGGCAGGAATACGTTATAAACGCATTCAAGAAATACGTAAAGGAAACAAAGAGCAAACATTCGCTTGTTCTTGCAGGCACGCTGTCAAAGGATCCTGAACACACGAGATACATGCAGCGTCTCAAGAATCTTGCCGGAAGTTCAAACATCAAGTTCGTAACCAATCCAGGAGACAAAAAACTCATAGACTTGTACTCTAACAGTACAGCTGTGCTCTTTGCAGCCATAAATGAGGATTTCGGGATAGTGCCTTTGGAGGGAATGGCCAGCTCAAAGCCTGTGATATCTGTGAATGAAGGAGGACCCACAGAGACTATAATGAATGGAAAGACCGGTTTCCTTGTAAATTCCTATTCGGAGATGGCCGAGAGAATAAAACAGATAGCTGAGAATCCATCACTTGCAAAGAAGATGGGCAGGGCAGGCAGGACAAGGGTCATAAAGCACTACTCATGGCAGTCATTCTTCAATTCATTCGACAAGCTTGCACAGGACGTTGCAAAGGGCAAGAGCTCCAAATAACCTCTCTCATCAGAGAAAACTATAAAAATCTTAAGCAGCATATAATAACATACTTATTCCCTAATCAGCTATCGCTTTTTAGGGTTTTTAGGAAGGAGTCTACTTATATTATAAAATAAAGGTGAAAACATGGCTGAAAATCAATTAGGCGGACAGCAGTACCTCGTACTGCCTGAAGGAGCAAACAGGCTTCTTGGAAAGGAAGCTCAGAGAACCAACATAGCCGTAGGTTACGCTGTAGCAAGCATAGTGAAGAC
>CAZCSE010000016.1:1618-6560 GCA_964501245.1 Microcaldota archaeon
AAGCTCAGAGAACCAACATAGCCGTAGGTTACGCTGTAGCAAGCATAGTGAAGACAACTCTAGGTCCAAAGGGAATGGACAAGATGCTTGTAAGCGAACTAGGCGACATAGTCATAACTAATGACGGAGCTACTATTCTCGAAGAGATGAACGTGGAGCACCCTATCGCAAAGATACTTGTAGAAGTGGCAAAGACACAGGACAAGGAAGTGGGTGACGGCACTACAACCGCGGTAATACTCGCAGGTGAGCTGCTGAAGAATGCAGGCAATCTTCTTGACCAGGGAGTGCCACCTGCTGCGATAATAAGAGGATACGGGATGGCAGCTTCGAAGGCACGCGATATACTGACATCGATATCAAGCAACGTAACGATAAACGATCAGAAGCAGCTTGAGAAGATAGCAAGCATATCCATAGGCTCAAAGAACATAGGTGATGAGCAGACGATGAAGCACCTGACAGACATAGCGATAAAAGCTGTGAAGCAGGTAGCTACAAAAGAAGGAGACAAGGTAAAGATAGACAAGGACTTCATAAAGCTTGAGAAGAAGGAAGGAGGCAGCATAATAGACACGGAGCTGATAAACGGCGTATTAATAGACAAGGAGATAGCCCATCCTGGAATGCCAAAGAGCGTAAAGAACGCAAACATAGCGATTCTCGATGTAGCTCTGGAAATAGAGAAGACAGAGACAGAGGCGAAGATAGAGATTACATCTCCTGAACAGATGCAGGCCTTCCTTGCACAGGAAGAGAAGATGCTCAAGGAGATGGTAGACAAGATCGCCAAGTCAAAGGCAAACGTGGTCTTTGTCCAGAAGGGCATCGATGACGTAGCACAGCACTACCTGTCAAAGGCAGGCATAATGGCAGTGAGGCGCGTGAAGAAGTCGGACATGGAGAAGATCTCAAAGGCAACAGGAGCAAGGCTTGTAACAAGCCTTGATGACCTCAGCTCTGAAGACCTTGGACATGCTGGCGATGTAGAGGAGAGAAAGGTAGGCGGAGAGCAGATGGTCTTCGTGGAGAAGTGCAAGGACCCAAAGAGCGTAACCATCTTCATAAGAGGCTCCACAAAGCAGACTGCTGACGAAGTGGAGAGATCTATAGTAGATGTGATGGGTGCAATAACCAGCGCGATAGAGGTAGGCAAGTATGTCACAGGCGGAGGCAGCGCAGAGGTAGAGATGGCGATGCAGCTAAGAGAGATGGCAACAGATGTAGGAGGCAGAGAGCAGCTCGCAATACAGGCTTTTGCAGACGCTACAGAGGTAATACCAAAGACCCTTGCTGATAGTGCAGGCATGGATGCGATAGAGACTCTGGTGCAGCTGAGAAGCAAGCACAAGGGCAAGAGCGGCAGGGGCTACGGAATTGACATATTCTCGAACAAGATAAGCGACATGGACCAGCTTGGTGTGATAGAGCCTACAAAGGTTAAGTACCAGGCAGTGGCAAGCGCTACCGAAGCAACAGTGTCCATACTGAGAATAGACGACATGATAAGCTCCAAGGGCTCAAGGCCTGCAGGAGGCCAGGGAGGCATGCCTCCAGGCGCAGGAGGATACGGTGAGGACTAACCCTCACTGGGAGCGTGCTTCAGATGCCTAAGAAAATCTTGATGACTGGGACACCAGGAGCAGGAAAGAGCACCATATTAGCCCTATTCAAGAAGAAGGAGAAAAACACCTCAATAACGAACCTCGGCACAGTAATGATGGAAGTGGCAAAGGAGCAGCGCAAGAACGTAAAGGACAGGGACAAGCTAAGGTACATGGACGACCACGACATAACTGAGGTAAGGGAGGAGGCGCTCTCAAGGATAATGTCTCATAGCAGGAATGCTATAATAGACACCCACTCATCCGTAAAGCAGGGGAGGAGGTATGTGCCTGGTTTTTCCATGAAGGAGCTCGGCCATATGGACGTCGATGCTATTATATATGTGGACGCGTCATCAGATGATATAATTAAGAGGCGCATGGCCGACAGCACACGTAAAAGAGAGATAGAGGGCCCTTCGGAGATCGATGAGCAGAGGAGCATAAACCTCGCCATAATCTCAACCATAGCCCTACATTTAAATATTCCAATATACATATTATATAACAGAGACGGAATGGCCAAAGACGTTGCAGAACAGGTAAGAACAATAACAAAGGAGATATTCGGCGAATAGAATGAGCGTAGTAATATACATCGTGCTGATAGGAATTGCATATGCAATAGGAGCTATAATGATCCAGAGGAAGCTTGCAGATCCTCTAAAATCCATAGAGACACAGCTGCTGATGCAGGAAAAGCTCAAGGAGATAAAGACGCTTGCAACTACTGACAAGGAAGCATACAACCAGAAGCAGCAGGAGGTCTCAAAGATGATGATGGACAACATGAAGAAGCAGTTCAAGCCTATGATAGTCACATTCCCGCTCTTTCTAGGGGTATTCTATCTTCTGATGCCCTATCTATTCAGCGGCTTTGGATCAACCACCCCGGCAGTAACTCTGCTCTCAATTCCTCTGACATACTCGCAGTTTTTCATACTCCTTATCTTCATAATAGGGATGATAGTCTCGCTCTCATTATCGAGCATGGACAAGAAGATAGTCAAAAGGAGAATGGAAGAGAAGAACGGGCAAAACAATAATAATGTTAACTACTCCCAATAAAGTACAAAATATGAATACTCAGAAGTGATACTATGCCAAAACCAATGCACAGATCAAGAAGCTTCAGGCGCCTGGACAGGGTAACCCCAAAGAACAGGCACGTAATACACTACAAAAGGAAGGAAGGCTCTTTTCCTCATTGTGCAATATGCAAGAATGAGCTGAACGGCATACCAAGAGCGACGCAGGGCAAGAGCAAGAGCGCAAAGACAAACGCAAGGCTCTTCGGAGGCGTGCTATGCTCAAAATGCTCAAGCAACGTGATAAAGCTCGCAAGCAGGATAGAGAACGGAGAGATGAAGATAAACGATATAGGTATGCGAGAGAAGAACTACGTCCTGCAGATGATATCGCACTGAACTATCAGCGGATATTATGGAAGCGATCATACTATCAGGGGAGCCTGCGGCAGGCAAGACAACCGTTGCAAGGTTACTCGCAGACAAGCTAAACCTGAAGATGATTGGAGGAGGAGACATACTCAAGGAGCTTGCAGCCAAACACGGCTACAACCCTTCAGGTGCAGAGTGGTGGGATACAGAAGACGGCATAAGATTCCTCAAGGAGAGGGAGAAGGACCCGGAATTCGACATAGAAGCGGACAGGATAATGAAGGAGAAGGTGGAAAAGGGCAACATAGTACTGACCAGCTACACCGCTCCGTGGATATGTCAGAAGGGCTTCAAGGTATGGCTGCACTGCAGCGCCTCAAAAAGAGCCAAGCGCATGTCAAAAAGGGATCATTCTTCGATGGAAGAGAGCGAGAATGCTGTGATAGTCAGGGACAAGGAGAACTACGCACTTTACAAAGAGCTCTATAATATAGAATTCGGAAAGGATCTGAGCCCGTTCAACATGGTAATAGACACGGAGGACAGGAGCCCTGAGGCTATAGCGGAAATGATACTTAAAGAGTACAGCAAAGCAAACAAATAAAAGAGTTAACTGGCATAAAAAAGTGCTCGTTTTAAGCTTAAGTGATATATATGGCACTAATTGAAGAAGGCAGAATATGCATAAAGAAGTTCGGAAGAGATGCAGGCAGCAAGGCCGCGATAACAAAGGTAGTAGACGACAAATTCGTAATGGTAGTAACCTCGATAAGGCCTAAGGAGAGGAAGTGCAATGTTGCGCATCTTGAATACCTTCCTGAGAAGATAGACACGAAGAACAAGGCACAGCTTGCAAAGAGCCTTGACATAGAAGAGTCAAAGTTTAAAGAGGAGTCAAAGCCTAAAAAATAAGGTCTTTTACAAACCTTAGGCACAAAGCTGCAAAAGGTATAAAAGAAGCTTCGGCTAATCCATACTACTAATCATAGGGGAGAGTATGGCAGAGGTCGTAACAGAGCTTGCAAAGAGACTAAACGGGATAGCTATAATCAGCTCTGATTTAGAAGCTACCGACCTCAATGGCACAGATATAGAGTCTGTAACTGCGCATATAGTCAGCTTCTTCAAGGACGCAAAAGGTCCGAGGATTCTCAACAAGCAGGTTCTAGACCAGATAATGCAGAGCCATGTTCCAGAAGCGATTGTCAAGGAACAGGTAATACAAAGGCCTCGTATAACACCTATTACACAGCACAACTTCTCAATACGTAACCTTGAAGTAAAGAAGACAGGCGCAAAAGCATCTGATTTTGCAGAATATTTCAACAACAGGCTGGACAGGCTAAAATCAATGATACTCGAAGGCAGGAATGCCAAATTTACTGAGGTCCTCAAGAACATAGAATCCATAAAGCAACTGATGAACGGAAGAGAACTGGGGATAATAGGGATGGTATATGAAAAGATTACCACAAAGAACGGTCATATCCTTGTAACCTTAGAGGATTCGACAGGCACAGCAAAGGTTCTCTTCCTCAAGCCTTCAAAAGAGAGTTCAAAGGAGCAGATGTGCCTCTTTGCAGATGCGGAAAAACTTCTTGTCGATGAAGTTATCGGAATACGCGGAAGGATATCAAACCCTTTCATAATGGCAAACACGATGATAAGACCCGACATACCGATAAAGCAGAGGAAGCGCACCGAAGAGGACATGGCAATTGCATTCATGTCTGATGTACATGCAGGATCGAAGCTCTTTATGGAAAAGCAGTTCAGGAGCTTCATAAAGTGGATAAACCTCTCAACCAATTACAAACAGGATCTCGCGGAGAAGGTAAAGTACATAGTCGTGGGAGGAGATCTTGTAGACGGTATAGGCGTATACCCAAACCAGGAAACAGAACTTACAATAGAGAGCATATACCGACAGTATAACTT
>CAZCSE010000016.1:6660-12614 GCA_964501245.1 Microcaldota archaeon
ACCCAAACCAGGAAACAGAACTTACAATAGAGAGCATATACCGACAGTATAACTTTTTGTTCGAGCTTTTCGCCGAGATCCCTGAGAATATAGAGATATTCATGCTTCCTGGAAACCACGATGCTATGCAGAGGGCAGAACCACAACCCCCTCTTGCAGAAGAGTTCCTTAAGGAGATGAAGTTCAAGAACATCCACATGATCTCAAGCCCAGGCTATGTCACGCTTGACGGGATAAAGATACTCTCATACCATGGAACCTCTCTAGATTCTGTCATTCACGGTATAAAAGGCCTGAGCTACTCAAAGCCTGAAGATGCGATGCTAGAAGTACTTAAGCGCAGGCACCTCTCCCCTGTATACGGTCACAATCCAATAGTTCCATCGTCTACTGATCAGATGATAATGGACCAGGTGCCTGACATACTGCACATGGGGCATCTCCATAAGAATGGAAACACAGACTATCACGGCACCCTGATAGTGAACAGCGGGACATGGCAGGCAAGGACATCTTACCAGATAAAACTGGGGCACATGCCCACCCCTGCAGTTCTCCCCATATATAACACGAAGACCATGGAGCTCTTCAACGTAGATTTCAATCTGATAAATGATTAGCATGGACATAGACTCTTATTTCAATAAAATACAGGAGGAATTCAACACAGCTTATGCTGTTGCTTCAGAGGCACGCTCCAAAGGATATGATCCCAAGCCATACGTGGAGATAAGGCCTGCACCAGACCTTGCAAGCAGGGTGGAGGGACTGATAAACGTCGAAGGATTATCTGACATAATAAGGGCTGTGGAAAAAGGGCAGTCAAGGAACAAACTTGCATTTGACGTGGCAAAAGAGATATGCACTAATGAACGCTTCTCAAATCTTGAGGAGTTAAAGAGGATAGAGCTTGCAGTGAGAGTAGGGGTAGCGGTGTTGACAGAAGGTATTCTTGTCGCACCTACTGAAGGGATAAGCAGCTTTGCAAAGTATAAGAACAGGGACGGCACGGATTACCTCTGCGTCTGCTATGCCGGTCCTATAAGAGGTGCGGGCGGAACGTCTGCGGCACTCTCAGTAGCTCTTGCTGACCACTGCAGAAGAATATTCAACATAAGCGACTACAAACCAACTGAAGACGAGATAGAAAGGTACATGGAAGAGATAGAGCTCTACCATGACAGGATAGCAAGGCTCCAGTACAAGCCCCCTGAACAAGATATCAGAGAGATACTGAGGAACTGCCCTGTCTGCATAGACGGCATGCCACCAGGGACACTTGAAGTCGGGGTGCATGCAAACATGAAGAGAACCCTGCCAAACGGCAAGGAAGTATCAATAACAAATAAAGTAAGGGGCGGAGTTCCTCTGGTCGTGTGCGAAGGAATAGCACAAAAAGCAAAGAAGATGCTAAAAGAGACAAAGTCCGTAGGACTGGATTGGGACTGGCTAAACAACATAATAAAAGTGGAGGTAAAGAAGACCGAACCGAAGGATTCAAAGGCAGTATTTCTTGAGGAGATAGTAGCCGGTCGACCGATACTTGCATATCCGGGAATGACAGGAGGATTCAGGTTAAGGTATGGCAGGTCTAGATTTACAGGGATAGCAGCAAAAGGGATTAGCCCTGCAACAATGATAATACTAAAGAGCTTCATAGCTACCGGAACCCAGATGAAGGTAGAATTCCCAGGAAAGGGTTGCGTAGCAGCTCCTGTAGATTCTATAGAAGGACCGTTCGTAACTCTCAAGGATGGAACAGCGCTTAGAATAAACGACGCGGAGACTGCAGAGCGGCTTAAAGACCAGATAAGGGAGATAATAAATGTGGGTGACATCCTTGTCACATACGGCGACTTCAAGAAATCAAACACGCAGCTAAAACCCCCTAGCTATACGGAGGAGCTATGGGAATTGGAGCTAAGGGAGAAGCAACCAGATATCAGGGTTGACCACACTTCTATTACTTTCGAAGAGGCGAAATCCCTTTCTGTAAAGCACTCTATACCTATACACCCTAAATTCCTGTTTGAATTCCAGTCCATATCTGCACAAGAGTTGGACTATCTTAGAGAGTATATAAGGAAGAACAAGGCAGAGGATCTGGAGGCTAAGAAAAAGATAAAATCAGACAACAAAGCAAAGAGGATACTCGAGCTGCTAAATGTCTCACACACCATAAACGAAGACCATCTGGTAATCGATAAGGGATTATGGGATGCGCTTCTTGCCTCTATAAATGTAGATAAACAAGGATCGGCAAGTCCTGAAACCGACACTTTAGAATACATAAACACATTAAGCGAATTCAAGATACCTAGAAGGTCAACCTTCGTAGGTGCAAGGATAGGAAGGCCTGAGAAGGCAAAGGAGAGGTTGATGAAGCCAGCGCCAAATATTCTCTTCCCATTAGGATCCTACGGTGGCAGGGACAGGAACATATCCAGCGCCTATTCCAATGATATGAAGAAATTCAAGCACCAGATGTCAGTGGAGATAGCAAGATACAGGTGCAGCAACTGCAAGAGGATAATAGACACGCCGTACTGTTATGACTGTTCAAGGCATGCATACGTGGAGAAGATATGCCCTATATGTTCATCTACAGTGGAAGACATATGCCCAAGATGCGAGGTTCACGGAGTCGGATACTACCAGAGGGAGATAGACCTTACCAAACTTGTGACAAACGCTATGACAAAACTTGGCATAAGCAAGATGCCAAAGGTGCTCAAGGGAGTAAAGGGCATGGTTAATGCAAACAAATATACTGAGCCTATGGAAAAAGGAATCTTAAGAGCATTCCACAATATCTACATATTCAAGGATGGTACGTCAAGATTTGACGCAACAGATATGCCGATAACTCACTTCTATCCTGTTGAGCTGGGAATAACTGTCGAGACAGCGAGGCAGCTGGGCTACACAAAGGACTATCTGGGCAATGAGCTTACCGAAGATACACAGCTGGTGGAGATGATGCACCAGGATGTGATACTAAACAGAAGAGGTGCAGACTACCTGCTCAAGACTGCAAGATTCGTCGATGAACTGCTTGAGAGATTCTACGGTCTAAAGCCTTTCTATAATGCCACGACCATAAACGACCTGGTAGGCAAACTGGTCATAACACTTTCACCCCACACATCATGCGGAGTAACAAACAGGATAATCGGATTCACAGATGCAAATGTCGGTTTTGCCCATCCATATGTCATATGCGCAAGAAGGAGAAACTGCGACGGAGACGAAGATTCCACGATGCTTCTCCTAGATGCACTGATAAACTTCTCAAGGGAGTACCACCCAAGCAGTACCGGCGGCACTATGGACATTCCAATTATTCTTACAGTAAATGTAAAGCCTGAGGAAGTGGACGATGAAGTGCACGCAATGGAGTGTGTCGCAAGTTACCCTATTGAATTCTACAGGAAGGCATATGAGAGAGTCTCCCCTTCAGAAGCAAAGCTTGAGATAGTGGAGAACAGGCTGGGATCCAAGAGCATATACTCAAACATAATGTTCACACAACATACCTCATACACTGCGGTAAATGTTTCACCGAAGCGCTCAAGTTATACTCAGTTCAAGACTATGGGAGAGAAGCTGGATGCAGAGTTCAACCTTATGGACATGATACACGCTGTTGACAAGAAAAATGCTGCAAGGAAGGTCATAACAGGGCACTTTATACCTGACCTTATAGGCAATCTCCATTCGTTCTCAAGACAGATCTTCAGATGCTCATCCTGCAACACAAAGTACAGGCGTATCCCACTCTCTGGAAAATGCACGAAAGACGGTGGTAAGCTTCTACTAACAATCTCCAAAGGAGGGATAGAGAAGTATCTGGAGATGGCAATAAATCTTGCAGACAAGTATGACCTTGATGATTACATAAAGCAGAGGCTTTACCTTACAAAAGAGGAGATAAACAGCATATTCTCAAGTGAAGAACCCGTAAAGGAAGGTACGGAAGGTCAGTTCAACCTTCTGAGCTATGTCTAATGCCTAGGCATTCAAGGAAACCATTTTTATAGCGTCTTCAAGTATGTTCAAACCATTCTCCAATACCTTCTTGTCAATCTCAAGCTGAGGTATTATCCTTATAGAGCACTCTCCTGCAGGCAGGAGAACGAGTCCATGTTCAAATGCTTTCTTTATTATCCTGTTTCTCTCCTCTGTTCCGGGAGTCTTACTCTTCTTGTCCTTGACAATTTCAATACCAATCATCATCCCGATGCCTCTCACATCCCCGACAATCTCATACTTATCCTTCATTGCATTAAGACGTTTCATTATTATTCCAGATCGTTCATTTATCCCCGCTTCTATCCTGTGCATATTCTTTTTAACATAGTTCAGAAGGGCATCTGCGCCTGCGGCTACAGTTGCATTGCCTCCGAAAGTATTTGCATGCATGCCCTGCTTCAGGTCTCCCAGCGAGCTTTTTGTTACGGTAACTCCCATGGGCAGACCTGCACCAATGCTCTTTGCAAAGGTGTAGATATCTGCTTCAACGCCAAAGTTGTCCATAGCAAGGAATCTTCCAGTGCGCATATACCCTGCCTGCACCTCATCGTCAATAAGGAGCATTCCGTTATCATCTGCAATCTCCCGTAATCCCTTTATGAACTCCTTTGGTGGTACTACATAACCTCCTTCTCCCTGCACTGGCTCTACGAATATCGCTGCAGTCTCGTCAGGCGGAATCTCCTTTGCAAGTGGATACTTCTTAATGTAATCGAGGCACGCCATTCCGCATGAAGGGTATTCCTGCTTGAAAGGACATCTGTAGCAATAAGCGTAAGGTGCATGCACTACCGGGCCAAACGGACCTGCGCCTTCGCGCTGAACGGTCTTAGACGCCGTCATGGACAGCGAACCGTATGTTCTGCCATGGAATCCTCCGTAGAATGCAAGGACATACTTCCTTTTAGTGAATATTCTGGAGAATTTAAGGGCAGCTTCGTTTGCTTCTGTTCCTGAATTGGATAAGAAGACCCTGCCAAAGCCCTTTGGGAACATCTTCAACAGGTTTTCTGCAAAATTAACAGGACCTTCAGAATAGTAATCTGTAAATGCATTATGCATAAGGAGCTCCATCTGCTTCCTTATCGCATCCCTTACCTCCTTTTTGGAATTGCCGCCGAAATTATATACTGATATAAATGTGGAGAAATCGATGAACCGGTTTCCAGAAATATCATAGATGTAATCCCCGCTTGCTCTCTGTACAACAAGCGGAAAGTCCTCTTTAGTAGTAGTAATCATGAACTTCTTATCGCGCTCTATAGCACGTTTTATCCTACCATCAACCTTGAAACCCATGCTCTCACTAAGAATTAGGGCAAAAGAATTAATAAAGACTTGATAAAAGCTACTCCTTTATTCCTTCAAGCATGCTGAGTATATTCCATACTACTGTCCTTGCATAAGGAGGCAGGTTTATGTCATTGCTTATCTCGTCTACCTTGTATGTTGCGGTTCCGGCTCTTACTGAATACGGATTGTTCTCCTGCTCAAGAGCCGCTTTCGCTTCGCTAAGAGAGTTCTTAACATTTCTCGGAACACTGTTATCATTGAGCAACGAATCTATCTGTTGCTTGATCTGCGCAATCATCTCGTCAAATTCCTTATTGTTTCCCATAAGATCACTTTATGTACGGGCCCGGCGGGACTTTCAGAAGGTCTTTTGAACCCGCGACCCTCAGATTAGAAGTCTGTCGCTCTGTCCAAGCTGAGCTACGGGCCCATAAGCGTCAAATATAAAAAAACCTCTTCAGGTTCCCAGTTACCATAGAAGCCACATCATAAAAGTCAATGCCTTTCATTTTGGATATGAGTTCCAAGGTTTCCTTCACATCAGAAGGGCTGTGTCCGGCAACCGGGGAATCCGTCTCAACTACTATATTACCTATGTCAAGATGCTTTATAATCTTTTTCCTGTTCGA
>CAZCSE010000017.1:0-11289 GCA_964501245.1 Microcaldota archaeon
CATGAAGGTCTCTCCCAGGAAAGACACGGATGTATTGTCAACGTTTATGCCGCTCGTGGGCCCGAATACCTGTACGACTGCACTCTTATCAGTGGTCTCAAGCACCTGCCCAAGTCTCTGTTCGCCGTCATGCAGCCTTATCCTGACTATCTCGTTATACTTGGCATTGCCCTGCTTTCCAACAACTACCAAAGGTCCCGCAACGCTCTCTATCGTCTTAAAATCTATCTCGAATTTCATATAATCACTTCTCCTCTGCTTCCAGGTATGCCTTGGAGGTTTCGCTGAACTCCTTGTCCATCTCCTCGGCAATCTTCTTCTCGGTCTTCTCGACCTCCTGCTCCTTAACCTCCTTCAGCCTTGCAATCTGGTCTATTATCTTCATCTTTGTTATATTGTCAAGCGGAACCCCTTCCTTAAGGGAATCCTCTGCCTTCTTCGAGAAGCGCAGCATCGCCCTCAGCATGAACTCCTGTTTCTTCAGGCTCGTATACGCGTCAATCTCATCGAATGCGCTCTGTCTCAGGAAGCTCTCCCTTATCATCTTCCCAACCTCGAGCACAAGTCTCTCATGGTCAGGAAGCGCCTCTGCACCGACAAGCTGGACTATGTCCTTGAGCTCCGCCTCTCTCTGCAGTATCTGCATGCACTCTCTCCTCATTGAGAGAAACTCCTTGCCAAGATTCTTCTCATACCAGCTCTCAAGCGAGTCTATGTAAAGGGAGTAGCTTGACAGCCAGTTTATCGAAGGGAAGTGCCTTGAATTTGCGAGCGAAGCGTCAAGTGACCAGAAGGCCTTGACCACCCTTAGCGTTCCCTGGGATACCGGTTCCGAAAGGTCTCCTCCAGGAGGTGAAACCGCGCCAACAAGCGTTACAGAACCTATCTTTCCTGAGAGCGTCTCAACCTTTCCTCCTCTTTCATAATACTCAGCAAGCCTCTTTGGCAGATATGCGGGATAACCCTCCTCTCCAGGCATCTCTTCAAGCCTTGCCGATATCTCTCGCATAGCCTCTGCCCATCTTGATGTAGAGTCTGCCATGATTGCAACGCTGTATCCCATATCCCTGAAATATTCGGCGATGGTTATGCCAGTATAGATGCTCGCCTCTCTTGCAGCTACAGGCATATTGCTCGTATTCGCTATTAACACGGTCCTTTCCATGAGCGGTCTTCCGCTCCTCGGGTCCTTAAGCTCAGGGAACTCCGTAAGAATCTCGGTCATCTCGTTTCCTCTCTCTCCGCATCCGACATAGACCACAATGTCGCTATCCGCATACTTTGCGAGCTGGTGCTGTATTACCGTTTTTCCTGCCCCGAACGGACCTGGGACTGCAGCAGTTCCTCCCTTCGCTACAGGGAAGAGCGTGTCTATTACTCTCTGCCCTGTTACTAATGGCTCATCAGACCTGAATCTGTTCTTGTATTTTGAAGGCTTTCTTACAGACCTTCTCTGAAGCATGGTTATCTCGTGGCTCTTGCCCTTGCTCTCTACTACAGCTATAGTATCTTCCACAGCAAAGTTTCCCTGCTTTATGCTCTTTATCTTCCCGCTGACGCCGTAAGGCACCATTATGTAGTGCTTTATCAGCTCGGTCTCCTGTACATGCCCTATTATCTGCCCTTCGCTCACAGATGACCCTGCATGAACTCCTTTATCAGGAACGAACTTCCACTTCTTCTTCTTGTCCACAGGATCAGCAACTATCCCCTTCTCTATGAAGACTCCGCTCTTTGACCTGAGGACCTCAAGAGGACGCTGTATGCCATCATATATGTTGCTAAGTATTCCAGGACCTAGCTCCACGGAAAGAGGCAGCTTTGTAGACTCTACACTCTCTCCCGGGCCTATTCCCGTAGTGTCCTCATACACCTGTATGATCGCTCTGTCCTTTCTCAGCTGTATGATCTCTCCGACGAGTCCGTCCTTTCCTACTTTCACAACGTCATACATGCTGCTTCCAAGCATATCCTTTGCGACTACTAGCGGTCCTGAAACCTTTTCAATAACTCCCATTTAAATCACGTTAAACATTTTTTGTAATATCAATGCCTATTGCGCGCATGATAAGGCTGCGCAGCGTATCCTCTTCCTCTACAGGCTCCTTTTCTTCAGGTATCTCCACAAAGAGGGGCAGTATGCTGCTTGAGATTGTCTCCTGCAGTTTCCTGTCCTTGACCAGCTTCTTTACTCCTGAGGTTATTATAACTATACCTGTCTCTTTATCGTCAAGAACGCTCTTCAGTGCGGCCTCTGCAGTTGCCTGATCATAAGCTTCGTACGAACTTGCTATGCCACCGAGCTTGAAGCCCAGGGACATGAGCCTGTTCCCTATCATGACTATCTTGTAACTATCTAATTTTTCCTCCAAACCATCAGCCTCTCTTTCTCCTCATTGCTAAGCCCGTACATGCTTCCGTGTATCATTATCCTGAGCGTATCTACCTCTATCTCCTTGAAGTAAAGATATGCGAGTATTGAACCGAATGAGAGCACGCTGTGGCCTAGCAGGCTTACACTGTCCTTCAGCATGGCATTCCTAAGGGCTATCTCGAAGGAGAGCAATTCCTTGTTCTTGCTCTTCCTGTATACCTCAAGTGCATTCTGCATGTCCGCAATCTTTATGCTCTCCACAAAGGATTCAAGATCCTTTGAGCCTTCATACATCTTCGATAGCTCCTCCTTCGCAATGGTTCCATGCTCAGCGATCAAAGGTTCTATCTCCGTAAATTTCATACTTACTCTCTTTGCCTTTATCAGCAGCATAAGGTTTCTCACATCTATGCTTATCTTCAGCATTCTGGATGACTGCGGATGGACGGTACGGAGCTTTGAGACTGTGCTTCCAAGAACCGAATAATAACCTATGTCTATTGCATTGACTGCATCGACCGCTCTCTTTCTCTTCTTGTACTCCTCGGCTGCAGACCTTAGGATTGCAGTATAAGGGGAGTTGATCATGAGCTTGGAGATAAGTGCCTCAACGCTCTCTTCGGACATCGCCTCCTTGATAATCTGCCTGTTGTACCTTCCTTCATCGACCACATACTTGGAGATCGACTCGTAAGATGCCTTTCTTCCCTTTGCTTCTATGGCAAGCTTTATGTTTGAGAGATCCCACTTGCTTACTATGCTCCTCATGAGCTTCCTGTCAGTTGTCGGGGATATGTCTACCAGCTTTCCCAGCCTGCGCGCAAGGTTCTTGCTCAGGGCAAAGTCTATCAGCTCCTCCTTTATGCTGGTCCCTCCAAACTCCTCAAGGTCCTGCCTGTAGTCCATCTGGTAAAGAAGGGCTATTATCGCTCCGGTGTCCTTTGCCTTCATTATCTCCTCCATCTGCCTGCCGTCTAGCAGGAAGGACTCCATAGCCTTTACTCTAGCGTTAGAGTATCCATACAAAGTCCTAGCCTTTATCAGATCACCTTTTTCCTCCTGACTTTCTCTTAGAAGGCTTTGCTGCCTTGCGCTTCCTGTCAGATGCATTCTTTGGAGCTGTCCTGCCGCTGTCATGCTTCTTTCCGAACATGAAGGCAGATATCTCTGCCCTTATCAGCTCGCTGTTTTCCTCAACTATCTTTGAAGGCGTTGCGTCAAGCCTTATCCTTCCGTCTTTCGACTCTATGATAAAGCCCTCTCCGTCCATATGCTTTACCTCATAGCCCTTAAGCGAAGCTGCAGCCCTCTTATTGACAGTCACTATTATCCCATCTGTCGTCTTCTCCATCTCCTTTATAGCAGATTTCAGCATCCTGTCAAGGTTCTGGTCAGAAAGCATCCTCGAGAGCTTTGGCATTACCTTTTCCATTGCATTAGAAACCGCTTCGGCCTCCGCTGCATTCATGAGTGCAGTTGTCGCATTGTCAAGGTCGGATTTCTTCTCCATCTCAACTCTCTTCATCTCAGCCTTGGCCTCCTCCTCCGCCTTCTTCTCTATTGCAGACGCTTCCTTCTTCGCGTCCTCTATTATCTTTTTTGCATTCTCGGAAGCTTCGCTCTCTATCTCTGCAGCTCTCTTTTCAGCATCCTTGATGATGCTGCTTCTTATCTTGTCAAGGGTCATGAGAACACTATATTATTCCGGCAGTCAGCATTATCAGTATTGCAACCACGAAACCGAATATCAGGAGTGTTTCTGGTATTACCAGGAAGAGAAGGACTGTACCCATACTCTCTGGCTTCTCCGCTATCATTCCCAGACCTGCGCTTCCTATGGCAGCCTGTGCCGATCCTGTTCCTATAGCACCTCCTGCTATAGCTACTCCTGCTCCTATTGCAGCTATTGCTGTTTCCAAAGTTATAGCCATTCAAATCACGTTATTATTTTTATTATTCTTTAGTATAAACTCTTTTGTAACTGAAGGGTCTGAAGCGAATTCCTCCTCCTGTATAAAACTTGGAGAAGAATTCAACGAAGTTGAGCCTCACTCCCTGCACCATTCCTTCAAATATGCCGAGAACCATGTTGAAGAAGTGTAGCAGGATAAATATTATAATATATACAATGAACAGGGGAATGCCCATTCCAAGGTTAGGGGTAAATGCCTGGTCTATCAGCATGGCTATTATTACGGAGCCCAATCCGAAGCCCATTATCCTTGCATAGCTCAGCGGATGCGTTATGAGGTTGGTTATCTCCGGTGCCTCCTCCCTGCTCAGTCCTATCGTTGCAAGTATCAAAAGTATGGCCGCTACGCCAGTCGCTGCTCCTATAGTGGTATTAAACTGTCCAAAGAATATCGCACTGACAGCTATTGCCCCTAATACTATCGCACCTGCAGATGCAAGTTTTGCAAGCGCATGCTTGTTATGGCCGTGCCTGTGCTGGTTGGCAGCCCCTATGGCAAGCCCGGTAACTACCTGTATTATTCCGAGCAATATCGTTACGACAAGAATTGTAGTGATGTTCTTCAGCCAGTTGAATGTCGGCAAGAAGCCCAATCCTATGTACTGGTTAAGCTGGAATCCAAAGTACTGATTTGAGAATATGCCAAAGAATATGATTGCTATTGATGTCAGTCTCCATATCCTTGCAACGTTGTTCAATAATCCATCCGGATCCGTCTTCATTATTATAAGACTGACAACAATGAGCGAAAGAATTCCGTAGCCTACATCCGATACCATCAGACCATAGAATATCGGAAACGATATTATGAATATCCATGTCGGGTCTATCTCGTCGCTTCTTGGTGTGGAATAGAAATTCATAAGATAATCGAATGGCTGGAGGAACTTCGGCCTGTTAATCTGCGTAGGTGCAAGTTCATCATCTGATACATGCTCTATGTAGAACCTGCCTTTTGCAGCTTCCCCTACAATCCTGTCAAGTTCGTGATATCTCTTCTTCGCTATCCATCCCTCTATCAGGAAGGTCTTGTCAGTCTTCTTGAATATCCCGCTCACATTTGCCTTCTGCAGCTCTATGTCCAGCATCTCGGTTATCGATGCAAGATATGAATACTTCGCGCCACTTATCTCATGCAGTTCCTTATTTATCTCAGAAATGCGCTTGTCGTTCTGCGCCCTCTTCTTACGTGAAGACAGGAGCGTTTCTTCAGGAGTTCCATGCATGTATCTGGAGTGAAGATCTATTTCGGTAACTCCGGCATCCTTTGCAACGTCCGATATGCTGCCAGGCTTTGCATATACTATGACCCCAGATATATGCTTGCCGTTCTTCCTTGTTTCAATAGAATAATCCTTTGCATTTTTAAGTCTCTTAGATAACTGAGAATAACCTTTGCCATCGGTATAGAATGCAAAATATCCGAACCTCTCGCTCTGTACCCTGTCATAATTTATGCCTGTTCCTTTTAGCTTTTCAGAAGAATCTATAGAATAATCAAGGAGTGCGTTGTCTTCCTGAATAAGCTGTCTCTCATTACCAAGGTCATATATGCGCTGAACCGACCTCTCCTTTCTTGCTTCATCTATCAGCTTCTCAAGCTCCATGTGCTTCTGCTTCTTTACTTCATGCTTCTCAAGCAGGCGGAGCGCGCCTTCAAATTTTATAAGCAGTTCGGAGAGCTCCGAAGCCTTGTCAGACGGCTTGTTATCCTCTATATTTATCCTGCTCTTCCTTAAGTCTATTATCCCTATGGCCTGCAGGGCGGAGACTACGCTATGCATATCATTGTCCAGGGCAATTATCCTTACTTTCTGCATCGGCTCTGTACTTAACAATTTATGCACCAATTATCTTATCTGCAAGTCTCTTGACCAGCTTATTCAATTCCGATTCATTAAGTGCCCTCTTCCTCACTCTCTCAGCTTCCTTCTTTGCAGATGCAGACCCCTTTTCAACAGCCTTTTCTCCATCAGCATAAGCCTGATTTATCATCTTCTTCTGTTCATTTTCTGCCTTTGTTCTTGCCTCTTCAATGATCTCAGCAGCCTTCTTCCTTGCCTTTTCAACAGTCTCAGCTCCTTTAGACTGAGCCTCGTCTATTATCTTTTTTGATTCTATCTCTGCTTCCTGCGTCTCCTCAATAGCACTCTTACTCATAAATACACCACAAATAACTCATTTATCGAAACCAGACTAGAGCCCTGCAAAAGCAGCTCCCTGTACTGATATTGATAAGGAAAAAGAGTTTAAGAACCTTACGCTGAATCACTATAGGTCTTTATGCTCTACTTTATGCATCTATCAAGGAAGTTCTGGAAGAGCTCATACAAGGAACTGAGAGGGATATGCAGCTTCAAGCCTGTCGAGAGCCTATGGGACAACCTGATAATAGAGGCGAAACCAGGTCTCCTCAAAAGCCTGAATTCAAAGGACAATATATTCATATATGGGGCATTCAAACTGTCCGATAATCGCAGTATAGACAAGGACAATTATACAGAGAGTATATACGCATCAATCAAAAAACAAGCTGAGAGGGCAGAAGGGAAGAGCATAATGATAGACATATATGATGTGAACAGCAAGCATGGCTATTCTGGAAAGGATATGGAGGTGCTTTTCGGTAACAGGCTTGAAAAAGATGGTTTTAAGGTGAGCATGGACGAGCCAGAAGTTCTCGTATATGCAGTTCTCTTTAACTGGAGGTGCTATTCAGGAATAACAAGATACGCACCCGGGAAGAGAGAGCTGCTCAACCCGATAAGGCATTATAATCATTCAAGAAGCGGAATAAGCAGGGCGGAGATGAAGATAGAGGAAGCATTTGACAGGTTCGGCATAAAGGCAAGGAAGGGAATTGCGATAGACCTTGGCGCAGCTCCTGGGGGATGGAGCTGTTTCCTTGCAAAGAGGGGTTTTTCGGTAATTGCAATAGACAACGCTGAGCTCGATAAAAAGAAAATAGGTGCCGCAGGTGTGCCAGTAGAAGTATACTCGGATAATGCTAAACCAAAAAGAGGCACAATACTTCATTATAAGATGGGTTTCCAGGAAGCGTATTCAAAGCTCAAGGACACAAAGGCAGATCTTATAACAGACGATATGAACATAAGCCCTGCAGAATCAGCTGCAGCTGTTACAAAGTATCTAAGCCTTCTTAAGGAAAACGGCATATGCATAATGACAATGAAGTCTGTAACAAAGAACGTGCCTAAGCATATCTCTGCCATAAGGAATGAGTTGGAAGGGAAGCTTGAGATAGAGAGAGTAGCCGTACTTCCGAGCAACAGACAGGAGCTCACCTTATTATGCCGAAAGTTGTAAATACTGATTCTTATATTTATTATTAACCTGGAGAATAGGCTCAGACTTGCAGAAAAAGGAACAATCAGATAAAAATAATAAGACTTTAAAGAATGTTTATATTGGCGGAAGCCGTATTACCTTTCAGGATGCTAAAAAGCAATAGGAATGTGGGCAATATGCATATGTTAAAGATAACACTTTACATTTCGACAGTTTTTATAATGTCAATACTCATAAATTCCCTATTGTTCCAGCAGGTTAGTGCCCAGAGCTACAACATAAAGACAATATACTTAGGAGCGTATGACTACGGAGTGACTCCTTTAGGTTTGTCAAAGGTAACCAATACTATTTATTTTGGAGAAGGAAATCCCAATATAGAAGGGGCAAATTCAATAACAGGGTCCACATTTAAATTAAGCGCATCCGGAATGCTTGGGGATGTATTATCAATCTCCCCTAACGGAGGAACTCTCTATGCCATAACTGGAAACAGCATAATCCCTATAAACACACTGCAAAATACGATAGGGAATTTCATACCAGTAAATAGTGTAGGAGGCATGGACGATGTTATAGTCTCACCTAATGGCAGTATGATATATGCCAGTACTAAGCTTGGGGATTTCTCATACGAGTACATATATCCTTACAACTTAGCTACCAGTACAGCCGGTAACGTTATAACAATAACTACTTATGGTTCCGCCTTAGGCCCGCTTGCAATCTCTCCGAACGGCAATACTCTATACGTAGGAGAAAACCCGGGAAAAATATACGTAGTAAACTTAGTCACAGGTACTATATCAAATACAATAAATGTCCCATTTAATAACAAAGTATCGTTTACCCTTTCTCCTAACGGGAACTTCCTATACGCGTACGGAACACCATCACTTCTTGGAAACATAATTCCGATAAACACTATTAGCTATGCTTTAGGTACTCCGATATCTACCGAAATAGGTACCAATACTCTATCAGGAATCTTTTCTCCCGATGGCAAGACTTTCTACGCTGGAGAGGCAAACGGTAACATAGTTCCTATAGACACTTCAACATACGCACTAGATACTCCGATCTCTACAGCCACTAATTCTATACTTTCATTGAACATGTCTCCAAATGGGCAGATACTATATGCAGGAGGGCAAAGCCAGGTATTTGTGATAACCTTTTATCCATCAATATCACCTTCCTCTTCAGAAGCATTTGATTACGGTCAATCAATAACCTTTTCTTCTGCATGGGCAGGAGGTACGGCCCCATATACTGCCAACTGGTTAATAGATAATAGTATAACTGGAGTACAACTAGCAAATGCACTATACACAGGGATATCCACAACCTCAAATTCATTTACATGGGCATTTCCAAGTGCAGATGTTGGAAATACAGTACAAGGAAATGTAATTATTACTGACAGTTCTACTCCTCAAGGAATATCTAATTCACTAAAATCAGCTGTGATTACTCTAAATCCATCTTTAGGCACCCCTACCTTAACATCCTCTCCTTCTCTTCCTTCTTCGCAGGGCAATGGCAACACAATAACATTTACAGCAACTGCAACAGGAGGAACCTCCCCATATACTTACAATTACCTGATAACAAACACAGTAACAGGAAATCTAGTCGCAAACATGCTCTTCACCAACGTCGCATCGACAACAAACTCCTTCGCATGGACGATACCGGGAGCTGATATAGGAAATACCGTACAGGCAAACGTGATAGTAACAGACAGTGCTTATTCGCCAGAAACAACAAACAGTGTAGAATCAGGGACCTTGACAATAACCTATACTCCTCTATCAACACCAACCCTCTCTTCCTGCCCATCATCGCCTATACTTGATGCAGGGCAGACAGTATCATGTACAATTACAGTGTCTGGAGGAGTAGCACCATACACCTACAACTGGCTGATCTCAAACAGCATAACAGATGCAATAACTGCCAACATGCTATTTACAGGAGTATCATCAACAAGTAACACTTTCACATACACAACAGTCAGTTCAGATACGGCAAACAGCCCAGAGCAGTTCAACGTTATCGTAACAGACTCACATCCGACTACTGTTAATTCAGTTTACAGCTCAACCTTTACCATAAATTCGGCCCTAACAACACCCTCAATCAGTCCATCCAATCCAACAATAGACAGCGGACAATCCATAACCTTCTCATCTTCATGGTCAGGAGGAACACCGGACTACACGGTTAAATGGTACACAGGACCATCAGGAAACACCTGTTCACAGGACAGTTCAAACGTACTTGCAACATACTCAGGATTGTCATCAACATCAAACAGCATAACGGTAAGTCCGACATCAACAAACTCCTACTGTATAGGTGTAACAGATTCTGCAACAACACCGGAAACACAGTTATCATCAAACGATGTAGTATTCGTGAATTCTGCTTTGGGAACACCAAGTCTCTCTGCAAGTAACACTCCCACAGTAGACACAGGCCAATATGAAGCGTTCAGCTCTTCATGGACAGGAGGTACTTTGCCATATACTGCAAATTATCTTGTTTTCAATACAGTGACAGACGCCCTGGTTGCAAATGCTCTGTATACGGGTATAACAGGAACAAGCGACACCTTCCTATGGTTTGTTCCAACCGCAGACGCGGGCAACACTATATCTGCAAATGTATTCATAACAGATTCGGCATCAAATCCTGTTACTGTCAATAGCATACAATTAAGCATCATCACCATATCCCTGTCTACTACAACATCAACCACCTCTACCAGCACTTCTACATCCACTACATCAAGTACTACTCTAACAACTACCACCGCCCCTTCAGGCAGCGGAGGTGGCAGCGGTAGCGGAGGAGTAATAATCAATCCACCCTCTACTTCTATATCTTCAACTTCAACATCATCTACTACTTCAACATCGACCGCTACCTCTTCTACATCAACTACATCATCGATATTAACAACTTCAAAGTCATCTACTACCACATCGATTACAAGTACATCTTCAATCAAGCCTTCTACAACAATAGCTCCGATAGTCGTCTCTAAAAGCGTAAGCGTGTCTGGGACCAGTGCAGGCAAGGTGAATTTCACTATGTATAACATCACTGTCAAAGTCAGCACTAGCAACGAAATACCTAAAAATGTCACAATATCCTTTTACAGACCGACCAACATTACTACTTCGCCTTACAATTATGAGAATATCTACTCGTTCTACCTGAATTCATCTTCTGCAGAGGTTAAAATGAATGTAACTATTGGTTATAATTGTAAATACGGAACAGGTGTGACCCCATTTGCATTTGAAAATGATACATGGAACCAGATATATAACTACATAATTCTGCAAGATCCGTGCAGGATAACGTTCCCTGCCCCAAACGATCGTGAGGTAGGGCTATTCGTATATTCCCCAAGTATGCAAAGCACAGCTGTAAGTACGTCTATCGCAACAACAATAGCCCAGAAAAGTCCTTCGTATAACACCTCGTATTATTATCTAGCAATCTCTGTAATAATACTGTTAATAGTGATTGTCTATCTTATAATCAGAAATAGGAATAAGCGAAAGTAGTGGTGTGCCGTAGCCCCTCTTCTGTTTTAGGTGACATTCGACTAAGCGGCATT
>CAZCSE010000018.1:0-10708 GCA_964501245.1 Microcaldota archaeon
ACAAGCTCCTATCATACGTGCCAAACCTTCCTATGGACAAGGCCTTCGAGTTCGTTGACAATATAACGGGCAACGCTGTAAAGGGTATATCGGACACGATATACTTCCCAAGCCTGATAAACCTCGACTTCGCAGACTTAAACACGGTAGTCAGGAACACAGGCACAGCTGTAATAAGCCTGGGATCAGGAAAGGGTCCTGGAAGAGTGGAGCAGGCTGTAAAGTCGACTCTTGCACATCCTCTGCTATCAGTGGAGAATGAAGGTGCAAAGGGCGCGCTCATACAGATAACCGGCGGTGCAAACCTGACCATAAGCGAGGCTACGGAGATAGCAAACGGCGTGACAGAGGGCGTTGCAGGAGATGCAAACGTCATCTTTGGCGCAAGGATGCTTCCTGAGCTCGGCGAGGAGATAAGGGTAATGTCAATAGTCACTGGCGTGAAGGCGAAGTTCGGCGAACGCAAGTCAAATGCAAACGCGACACCTATGCGCTTAGAGGCACTCCAGAGCATCTATTGAAAGTATAGCTTACTTTATTGTAGCAGGCCTTCATCAGGCCTGCTACTTGTATTTATAAATTTTTCTTAGTTAATACTCCTATGAAAAACAGGTTTACTTGTTTTATCAGTAAAACTTTTGAGAAGCTGGTTTGGTGACAGACGAAATAACTTATGGAACTATGAAGGACCTAAAGGTAGGTCGCTTCGTGATGATAGACGGTATAGCATGCAGAGTCGTAGACATAGAGGTCTCTGCACCAGGTAAGCATGGAGCTGCAAAGATGCGAATAACCGGCATAGGCATATTCGACGGTCAGAAGAAGACCCTTCTGAAGCCAAGCTCCGGTGATATAGAGGTTCCTGTGATAACAAAGAAGAAGGCACAGGTGGTCTCTGTAACCGATACTACTGCACAGGTCATGGATCTGGAGAGCTACGAGACCTTTGACCTTCCTATACCTGAGGACATGAAGGGAAGCGTCAAGGCAGGGGCTGAGATAGAGATAATGGAAGCGTCAGGCAGAAGAGCTATATCAAGAGTAATGGGCGGTTAGATGGAATTGAAAATAGAGAGAGAGCACGAAAACAAGCTATTTGAGAGGAATGAGATAAAGGCGAATGCGACCTTCAAGGACAAGACGCCTACAAGGCAACAGGTCAAGGAGGAGCTATGCAAGAAGAAGAATCTTGATCCTGAGATGGTTGAGATAGTGAGTGTTGACCAGGACTACGGGCAGAAGAGATGCACGATAACTGCATACGCCTATCTTACTCAGGAAGCAAAGAAGAGAGGTGCTTTCAAGCTCTCTGCAAAGAAGAAGGAGGCTCTTGCGAAAGGTACAGCTCCTGCAAAACAGGAAGCTGCAGAGGAAGCCAAGCCTGAGACAAAGGCAGAAGGAGCGGAATGATTTTTAGATGATTCACATGGCAAAAGAGGGAAAGAAGGCAGCTGTATACAAACCAGGGGCAAAGTACTGCCCGAAGTGCGGTGCACGCATGGCAGACCACAAGGACAGGTATGCATGCGGCAAGTGCAGATACACCGAGTTCAAGGGCAAATAGGTGCGCCTTTTGGGATATAACCTGTGGCAGGAATCAGGGAGTTCTATCTTTTCAATGGCAGTATATCTGGCACTCTTTCTTGTGTCAACTATTTTCCTAAGCCTTATCACATACGGCGTATACTCTATAGGCTTTATCTCAAGCAATACTGAGACCTTCCTCCTTGAAGTAGCCTCATTGCTATCCTTGTCAATAGCTGTATTCCTGTATGCAAAGCTATACAAGAAGGAGCGCTTAAAGGATACGCTGAGCTTCTTGGGTCTGTCAAAGGACAGGATATCTGTAAATGCGCTGTGGATAGGTATTCTTCTGTTCATAATCATACTGCTGCTTGAGATTGCAGTAGGCGCTTTCGGAAGTTTTTCCAACACCACTATAAACACAAATACTAGCATACTCTTCACAGGAGCTCCATTGTGGTTCTATGTATTTGTCGCAGTCATAGAGCCGATAAATGAGGAGATAGTATTCAGGGGCTTTATGATAAAGAGGATAAACATAGGCGTGGGTGCCATTGGCTCCGCGCTGCTGAAGAGGAGCTACAAGCCTTTCTGGATAGGCATAATCTTAAGTGCAATAATTTTCGGACTGCTTCACGCAAGCTATGACTCGACCTTTGCAGTAGAGGTGATAGCTGCTATGTTCTTCGGATTCATGGCAGGCTACGTATTCAGCAAATCAGACTCGCTGTATCCGAGTATGCTGACGCATATCCTTGTCAACTCCATAGGCGTTCTTGCCATACTTAGTATAACTCTAATCCACTGATCAGATGCGCTTCAAGATAATAATCGTAGAGCCGAAGTACCAGATAAATATCGGTTACATAGCAAGAGTCTCGATGAACTTCGGGATAGGAAAGCTCTACTTCGTAAAGCCAAGGGCGAAGCTTACCGGAAGCAAGGCCATAATGTTCTCAAAGCATGCAAGCCATCTGCTGAAGAATGCAAAGGTATACGACAGCATAGATGAGGCTACAAAGGAGTGTTCACTGGTCATAGGTACTACTGGGATATGGGAGAAGGCGAACAGGACCTTCAAGCGTATCGCTCTACTACAGGACTCTGCTGCAAAGCTGAAGAAGATAGATGAAAAAGCAGTAGTAGGCGTGCTGATAGGGAGGGATGATACGGGACTGAGTGCAGAAGAGATAGAGAGATGCGACATGGTGATGTACATAGGCACTTCAAAGAGATATCCTGTGCTGAATATCTCGCACGCCCTTGCACTGATACTTTACGAGTTCACAAAGCAGGACTTTGTCCCACTGTATAAAGATATATCGAACAGGAAGGTGGAAAAGAAGGAATTGGAATATTTATTCAGAATCTTCGATAGCTCTATTCAAAAGAAAAGGATAAGAAACAAAAAGGCTGTGAGCGCAGTATTCCGAAGGATGGTCCGCGCCTCGCAGCCGAGCGGCACTGAAGTGCACGCGCTGATAACTGCACTGAAGAAGTGATTACTGCTTCTTCCTCTTTATTATCTTTATCTTCGCAGGGGTCAGCAGTATCCTTGTCTGGTCTATCTGCCCTATGTCTCCGTTTATCTTTGCAGTGAATCTCTTCAGCTCTGATATTACGTTGCTCCTTGTTGTAGGTCGCTTGTTAAGTTCAGTTATGTCAAGAAGTATTATATTCTTCTTGGAAACTTCGTCCTCAACAGACTTGACTTCATTCTCGCTTGATATAGATACAGGCTTGATGTACATGTCTGCAGGTTCGTGCATTACGTCTACATCTTCCATCTCTACAGCGCTCATGTAGTCTCCGAGATCCATGTCCTTGCTCTGTGAGCCAAATGTCTGGCCCAGCTTATCAAAAACTCCCATTTTTTTCACCAGTCGCCTTAAAACTGAAGTTATAATACTTACTCATTTTTATTAAGCTTTCTATAAATCCCATTAGCGGAATTACACGAGGAAAGATGCTACTCGCTGAGCTGTTCGTATACTCTTTTCGCGATTTCCTTGCCAAGAAGCCTCTCAACCTTCTCCCTCGCGCCTGCCTTCCTCAGACTTTTAACGTCGGGAATTCCATTCATGAACAGAAGGCGCGCCCTGACCCTTCCTATTCCCTCCAGCCTTACAAGATCCATCAACTCCTCCTTTATTCCATATCTCATCCTGACTCTCACCTCTGTCAGCTTTCTTGAGCTGACCTTGAGAAGCTTACCTAGCTCTGCCGCAGAATAGAGCAGCCAGTCCGCATTGTTTATCTTTGTATAAAGCGCTCCGGGAGTCGTCCCGTACTTCTGCGTTATCTCCTGCTCATGCTTCTCGCTTATCCAGTCGTTCAGCATTATCGACGTCGAGAAAGGCCTGAGCGGATCATAATAGCCGACATCTTCAGAGAGTATGTATCCGCCCTCGCTCTCTATCATCTGCTGATAGCTGAAGAAGCGCTCCTCAGCTTCCTCGACTATCTTGACATAGGGGCGCATCTCTATAGTGTTAGAGATCATGAAGAGCATGGAGATGCTGTCGGTTGCCTTGGGAAGAGAGTCAATCATCCACTTGGCAGACATCGGATCTATGTACAGTTCGCTTACGCGCTCGCCTACTTTAGTCGCCCTATACATGCTTCCGTAGCTCTCTATGAAGTTCCACTCCTGAAGCTCCTTCAGAACCCTGCCTATTATCCTGTTCAGATCATTCATGTCAGCATACTGGTAGCCGTAGAAGGTTCCGGCCATGAAATCGGATATCGACTCTTTGCTAGTGAGGAACTTGGTAGCTATAAAGGAAAGAAGATGCGTCCTAAGTACGCTCTCCATTCCAAGCTTCGATTCAACAGGCTCCAGCTCCCCGTCTATGTATCTCTCGTACAGGCTTCGCATATCCTCCCTGGATTTCGCTATCAGCAACGCCCTACCCATCTTGTCATACTTGGGACGGCCTGCCCTGCCGAACAACTGCGTCACCACATTTACTCCCATGCGCACGCTTCCATACTCTGCATCATATCTTACAGTATCCCTTACAACTACCGTATGCGCCGGAAGATTCACGCCCATGCCAAGTGTTGTAGTAGAACATATCGCCTTTATCAGCCCTTCCTTGAATGCTTCTTCTACCGCATGCCTCTGCTCATTCACCAGCCCGCTGTGGTGGAATGCAACTCCTTTTTCAACGAGCTTCGCAAGCTTCTCGCACTGCGTCGTCGGCCTTCCGAGAGCCCCTAATATGCGTGCAGAGACCTCGCTGAGCTTCAGCTTCTCTTCCTGGCTGAGCACAGATGAAGTAAGGAGGGAGAGCCTCTCTGCGCCAGCTTCGGTATTCCTCTTTGTGCTGTAGAAGAAGAGTATCTGCTTGTGGATATCGAAGGTATTTGCAGCAATCCTTATCTCTGCCAGCTTACTATCATTATCAAGGGCTTCCTCTCCATCTGCATAATAAATGACACCATTCTGCTCTATCCCCTTCCTAAGCTCAACCGGTCTGTAATCGCTCTCTATAAGCTCGCTCCCTAGCCATTCTGCGAGCTCCTTCGCATTCCCAACAGTTGCGCTTAATGCTATTATCTGGGAATCCTTTGCTATCCTCTTCAGCCTTGTCATAAGGATCTCGAGCGTAGGCCCTCTAGTCGAATCATCAAGCATATGCACCTCGTCAAAGACTATGCAGCCTACAGAGTCGAGCCACTCTGCACCGTGCCTTATCAGGCTATCCAACTTTTCCGTAGACGCCAGCACTATCTGATACTCGTGCAGCCAGCTGTCAAGCGAATCCAGGTCGCCTATGGACATGGCTACTTTTATTTCCGGATATGCCTCCTTGAACTCGTGATACTTCTCGCTAACGAGCGCACGCATCGGCGCAACATATATCGCCTTCTTCCTGCCCCCCATCACGCTTCTCAGCATCGCCATCTCTGCTATCAGCGTCTTGCCGCTTGCAGTAGGCGCGGCTACCACAAAGTCCCTTCCTTCGAGAAGCCCATACTCTACGGCAAGCGCCTGCGGAGGGGTAAGCTCTGCTATTCCTCTCTTCTTAAAAGACTCAATAACCTCTTCAGGGAGCTTCCCCTGCAGCTCAATTATCTTCATAACTATCATTTCAACAAAAATACGTATTAATAGAAAGGCTGCCTATAATTATCTTTAAATATGTTTCCATACTCAATTATCAACATTCATTTAATCAAAATAAGTTAATCAAGAATAAAACAAGGCAATCGATAAAGATGAATGGCGATTTGGAAAAAGCAAAGACCAAGACGATAACAAAGGTTGTCGGCTCAACTCTTCCTGAGAAAGATGAAATAAAGGTAGAAGACAAGATAATCGGCAAGCACTTCTACGGCAACCTGTATGACCTGGACATGAAGCGCATGGACGACATGGAGTACCTGAAGAAGCTTGTAACAGACGCGATAAATATAGCGGGCATGACTCTGGTAGAAGTAAAGGCATGGTCATTCGGAGGCAAAAAAGGAGGCATAAGCGTAATAGCCCTTATAACTGAGAGCCACGTTGCGCTCCACATATGGAAAGAATACAACTACGCTACCCTTGATCTATATACCTGCGGCATGGAATCTGATCCTGAAAAGGCTTTTGACCACATAGTTAAAGGACTGAGGACAAAGAGCAGCAAGAAGTTCTATGCGGACAGGAGCATGTGATAAAAAGCTCCTTTAAAACAGCGTTGCTCTCTGCAAAGCATAAGGATCAAAAAATAAAATAAAAGAAAAAACTAAACGCATACTCAATTGTTCTTTTCCAGTTCATTTATCTGCTCTTCCACTCCCTTAGACTCCTTCTCAAGATTATCCTTGTACTCTTTGAGGAGTTCTATCTTCTCTTCCTTTGTAAGGAAGCCCCGCATTCCACGGCCAGAACTGCATTTGCACTCTCTTCCACATTCGCACATACATCTCACCTATAGGATATCCTATACAAGAAACTATTTAAGTATATCTGTTATCCTATATACTTCAGGTAACATGAAGAAAACATGCGGAACGTGCGACATGCGCGGTATGCTATCGTTCCAGATACTATGGCTCCTCTCAAAGAAGAGCATGCACGGCGAGGAGCTCGCCGAGGAGATAGAGAAGAGGAGAGGTGCGAAGCCCAAGGCAGGAACGATATACCCTGCCCTGAAGGAGCTTAAGAACAACGGACTAATAGAGGGAAGGAAGGACGGCAAGATAATAACATATGAATTGACAAAGGACGGAAAGAGCGAGGTAAAGCGCGCAAAGGCATATTTCGTCAGATCCTTCAAGGACATACTAATTAGCGAATGAGCAGACAGTTTTTTATATCTTCTAATCGTGGTAATCTAACACAAAGTAAAGGCTTATTATGCCCTGGTAGCTCAGTGGTAGAGCGCTTGTTTTGTAAACAAGATGTCGGGGGTTCAATTCCCTCTCAGGGCTGATTCTTATCATTTGCTGGCAGATGTCAGAATTTATTACATACATAATATTACTGATAAGATACGGAAAATATAAATGAAATTATTTTGCGATATCAATGTCTTCAATTATTTTAAATTCAGCAGATTCCTGATTTTGTTAATATTTTCCTCGCCACTTAAGAATCTCTTGGCCACGGATCCAGCAGCGCTTTTTGGACTTAGCAATGCTTCTACAAATTCCTCAAAAGTGCCTCCTACAAGATCTATCTCTTCTCCATTATCTAATTTCTGCTCTGCAACCTTCCTGCAGTCTCTTGCTATGTAGATGTAAGTGTAATATTCCAATCGCGGCAAATCCACCATATCAAACTTCATCAAAAGTTCCCAGTCATCAGATTCCAATCCTGCTTCTTCTAGTAGTTCACGTTTGGCAGCCTCGAGAGGAATCTCACCCTCATCTATAATGCCTCCTGGCAGCGAATAATACCAGTCCCTGCCTGGCTGTCTCTCTTTAGTGTATAATACCTTGCCATTAATTGTAGCTATTATCTTGGCTCCGTTATTGTTCTTTCTCAAACCCTCAAACAAGCCGTCAGCGCCATCGTACATCCTTTCATGCCACTGGTAAACGGACCAATTCCTACCCTTAAAAACCAATTCTGATTTCTCAGGTATCTTTTCGCTCATTATGTCATCTAGTAAGCACATTGAGTTACATCTATTTATTCATAATCTTTATACGTATTGCCTATTTACGAATATTATCTTTAACTCAACTATGAAAATTATAGAATTGCTTTATAATATTTATCTGGGAAATTACAACATGAAAAATATTCAGGCGGAAGCATTAACTAAAAAAGCGTATGAAGATCCAAATCGCGAGTGGAATCGTCTGGTAAAAAAGCAAGAACATATCCTAGAATTCCAGACAACATTACAATATCTAGAAATGTTCCTGCCTAGGAGAGGCAGGATATTGGATGTCGGAGGCGGACCAGGCAGATACTCCATATACCTTGCAAAGAAAGGATACAGGGTATCTCTCCTTGATCTGTCTCCCGGACACATTGAATTTGCAAAAAAGCAAGCAAAAAGGGAAAAGGTCATTGATAGTTTTGATGAGTTTATAGTAGGATCCATGGTTGATTTATCACATTTTGAGGATAATACTTTTGATATGGTCTTATGTACAGGAGGTCCATTATCACATATTGCAGGAGAAAAGAATAGGCTCAAGGCACTAAAAGAGTTGAAAAGAGTAGCAAAAAATAACTCTTACATATTTGTCTCAGTAATGAGCAGGTGGGGAACCTTGTCAACACCTTACCCAAAAGCACATATCGAAACGAGGAGAACTAAACATGTAATTGAGCTCATACGCGGAGAGGATACTATGTGGCTAAGTAAATACTATACACATTACTTTACATACGACGAACTACTGAGATTTTTCTCAAAAGTCAAAGCATTAAAAGTAATCAAAGTCGTAGGTCTTCAAGGGCTTACTGGAACTTGGTTTGATAAATACCTAAAGGAATTCCAAAAAGATAAGAAAGCATGGAAAAATCTCATGATGATGAATGAAATGGTCAGGGAAATACCTTCGGTGGTTGACAGTAGCAGACACATATTAGTAGTTGCCAAGAAAACAAGCAAAATATAATTATTAATGGCTTACCTGATGAATTTTTCAGGCATCTATACCAAGCGTAATGGCTACGAAAAGTATAATCTAAGGTACAATCCGCATTCGTACGTCATCAGCATATGTACAGCACACGATTTAAATCCTTATTATTACATCCCAGCAATTATTAGCGGGATTCCATGAGAGTAATAAAGGTAGTCTGTGGTGCAATAGTCTTCAAAGGGGACAGGTTCGTACTGGTAAAAGAGGCACAGCCTCATGTGTATGACAAATGGAGCTACCCTGTAGGGCACCTTGAACTTGACGAAGACATCTTTGCGGCTACTATACGAGAGGTCAAGGAGGAGACTAATCTGGATGTGAAACTGGAAGGATTAATCGGTGTGTACGAGCATAACAGAAATGGGAATAATGCGATAAAGTTTGTCTTTAAAGCTTCGGTTATTGGAGGAGAACTAAAGCACCAGGAAACTGAGTTACTTGATGCAAGATGGTTCAGCATGGAGGAATTAGGCAGGCTAAAAGATGAGGAACTAAGAATGTTCGACCTGAGGAAGACAATACTGGACTGCAACAGCAGAGAATTGATCCCTCTGGACAGAGTGAACATTGACTTCATAGACCTTGATACTAAGAATCGTTCGTGAAGTTTTTTACCTCCTCAGTATTTCAGGTACAGGAAGATTGCTGAACTGAGGCAGTACGCTCTTTCCATATATCAGCCTGCATAACGCTTCAAACTCATATCTTGCACCGTTGAGAGCATTATGGGGTTTTGGTTCTGCCCCTAAACCTGCAAATTCCAATATTCTGTCTCCACTCAGGAAAAGTCCAACATTATCTCTCTTCGGAATGTCAATCCCTCTTTGAAGCATATATGCCATGCATACAGAGTGCATATCCAGCATCCATATCGGCAGTCTGAAATCTATGTCATATCTTTCTGCATACGCGTTTACAAAATTTCTATCAAAAGAAGGATTTTGACCTGCTGTGACATTGCACCTGCTGTCCTGTAGAAACGATCTAACATCATCAACCACGTTCTTCGGGTCGTTTACAGAATCTCTCTTAATCTTATCAAGATCCAATCCGTTTATCTTCATGCTTTCTTCTACAATTTCGGCCCCATCAAACGGATAATACTCTCTGTAGAATTCATTTACCCTCTCTCCGTAAGAAACAATACCAATGCTAAGTATGGCGCACCTGTCAGGACTTAATCCAGATGTCTCAATATCCAATACTGCTATACCCTCAAGATATGCCATGATATCATATACTATACGCTACTATTTATTTAAAAAGTACCAACTCAATAAAGAGATAAACGTGTGGCAATGAAACTGATCTACCAGATAAACCTGTGCGTAAACTCAAGGTTAGAGTCAAAACTGATAAGACTTACAAAAAGAATAGCGGCAAAATACCAGAGCAGCTACTTTATCAGCAAACCCTACGGTCCCCACATAACTCTATTCATATCCAATAAGAACGAGATTGAAGAGAAGCATGTACCTGCAATAATGGAGAAGCTGAGATCAATCTGCACTCGTACTCCGGGATTTAGGATAGGGATAAACGGACCAGGATACTTTGCAAACAGTAACAAAGGCAAGATAGGTAGCGACTGTGTGCTATACCTGAAGGTAGAT
Organism: Microcaldota archaeon; assembly: GCA_964501245.1. Classification (GTDB taxonomy): domain Archaea; phylum Micrarchaeota; class Micrarchaeia; order Micrarchaeales; family CABMGC01; genus JAKAUU01. Next base: position 10,236 of record CAZCSE010000018.1, read on the forward strand.
AAAAGCAGGCAGCTGAACAAATTGTACAAAGACGTATGCAATGCCATGTCAGAGTATGCAAACCCTGCCCACAGCAAGTTTATTCCGCATATGACCATTGCAAGGGGGGATCTGAGTCTTGATAATCTATACAAGGCAAAAAGGGAGCTCGATAGAAGAAAGGTCGCCTACTCATATACTTTAACGTCTATCGTATTACTCACAAAGAAAAGAGACAATGAACGGTGGACAAGAAGATATGTGCGCCTGCGTTAATCTCTATTTTTATGAAAAAAATTGCAGCAGATATTCTGCCATGTCATTAACTTCAGATAATCAGGCAGTGCCTGTGCCCTTTCCTGCTGCCTTGTGCTGTTCTATGCCGCCATGAAGCACGAAGGTATTGACTCCATGCTTTTCCCACATGTAATCTGATACTGAAGATGAGAAAGCTCCGTTATTGCATACGAATATGCATCCATCAAACTTTTCAG
>CAZCSE010000019.1:0-10650 GCA_964501245.1 Microcaldota archaeon
GAGACGGTGCCGAACTTGCGAATGTGGCCTACGTTAAGAATCCGTTCTACCATAAATTTAACAGAATATACCACGATGCAAGTAAATTCAAGAGATATATGCGTGGAATTGATCCTGCTGCACGGTCATCTGATATCTGATAGTGAAGACGCTATTATTGGCAGTATCAGCGTTGCGTCCCCGTCTATATTTACGTGTCTTGCCTTCTCCTTTATCTTTCCCCAGGAAATAGCCTCCCTAGTCCTTGCTCCTGAAAGGCTTCCATCATACTCCTGCGCAGTTGTTATGTATACAGTATAATCGAATCCTCCTCTGAACTGTGCCCACCATATGGCATGGTGCTTTGATATTCCTCCTCCTATGCAGAGCGCGCCTGCCTTCTTCGCATCCCATATTGTATCACTCATTAACTGTTCGTCCCCAAGCAGGTTTATCCTGAACTTCTTGTGCTCCTGATAGAACTGCCACAGCTGATATCCTACAGAACCATCGGTTATGCCAGGTATTATCAGAGGTATGTTATTCTTGTATGTCCAGTAAAGCAGTGAATTATCCTTGTTCACGAACTTGCCCAGCCTCCAGTTGAACTCATGGGTGGTTATGTCAGTTATCCCTTCGGAATTAAGCTCGTTCAGGAATTTTGCCATTTTATTCTCTATCATAAGCCCATATGACTCAACAGGCACAAGGACATTTCCCAATCTGTGTATGTCCAACTTGTGCAGCATCGTATCATCCATCTCAAATGCCCCATGATAATAGTTGCCGAAAGCCCTTGCTATATCATGGTCAAGAGTACCACATGTGCTTATCATTAGGTCAAACCACTTTCTCCTTGCAGCCTCTACTATTATGCCACGCAGTCCTGTTGCCATTATATCTGCAGGGAACGACAGTATGTTTGTTGAACTCTCATCCGATATCATATCACGAAGTATCTTTGCGCCTTCACTGACCTTCTTCGCAGAGAATCCGCCCATATCCCAGAGCTTGTCGACAAATTTCTTGGAATCCACATCTATGCTAAAATCAGTCACCTTCTCAGTCAGAAGGGCTTTTCTCGTTTCGTTCTTGCTTGCCATGATAACACTTGTAAATATGACATTAATAGAGGCTCTGTCCCTATTTCTTAGAGACGTAATCGAAATAGCTAAGTGCCTTGTCTGTTATGACCTGTCTTTCGGCCTTTAGGTTCTTGTATAACATGTCTCCAGAGATAGAAGAGAATCTGATTATAGAATCGCCCTCAATCACTACAGAACCAAATATATGCGCCCTGTCTATTAGCGCATTGCCTCTTATTGTAGCAGATTCCCCCACATCAGAGTGTGATAAGATAACTTTACTTGATGGAGATTCATGTCCGCCATAGACTTTTGCGCCATCCCGTATCTCTGAGACGTATATCTCTACGCTTCCTTCTACCTCAGCCGCGCCGCGTATCCTTGAACATATGGCCTTTACATTCCCAGAGACCAGCGCACTGTCTTCTATAGTGGACCATTTATCTACGTATACGCTATCATCAGCATGTGCTGTTTTCTCTACAAAACCTCCTATGGTATCAGCATATTTGTTTATATGACGCTCAAAGTGACGCTCTCTTCCGTCTTCAGAGACCGTTACAAACATTATTGATGTGTCTAGTCTTGCAATCTCCGATACGCTCTTTACTTGCCTAGAAGAGCTGCTGTTTCTAAGCACTACCCTGAAAGAGTCTTTGTCATTATATTCATTTGGTATATCTATCTTAGTTACTGCCATACTAACACCGTAATATTACAGAATATAGTCTTCTTGCCTGAACCCCGATATGATAATCGGCAAGAAAGTTTTTAATAATAAGCTTCTTACCTTCTGTCGCTTTTTGTCTCTCCATCCATGCTTACATTAGAATAGACATAGTCTCCTGAAACCATTGAATCTTTGATAAGAATATGCTTTTTCTGGGAAGCACTTATTGTAGCTTCATCGAAGACCTCAGAATTGTTTATTGTTATCTTGCTTCCCTCCTTAGCCATAACTACAGCATCTCCATACACTCTTGTGCCATTGAGCAATCTAACATCTCCGGTTATTGTAGCCTCTCCTTCAACCGTAGATTTTTTGTCAATGAATGCCTCCGGTCCTGCAGATGCTGTGCTCTCTACAAATCCTCCTGTAGCGCCGTTTGGATTTGTATGCCTGAAGAAGTGCCTTTCATGACCATCTTTGCCTGTTATTACAATCATCTGGATCAGCTCAGGTACGTCTTTCAGTTCAGAGACGCTCTCCTTTCTTACGGTAGGTATCTTCCTTGCATTACCTCCGTGGACCCCGTGTATATCTTTAAGCTCTCTCTCTTTTATCGTCATAGTATCCCCTTCCGATACTAATTGATTATTACATGATATAAAAATTAGTAGGTAATTGGTCAATTACCTTCCGTAAATGCCATCTCATTTCTTTTTTGATGGAGCAGTAGTTACTATGACATAATTACCTGTTCCTTCAGCACGCACGTTATAAGCTCCTCCGCTTATAGCCCATTCTTTTGTGCCGCTCATTATCAAAGGTTCTACTTTTTTATTGTCCATTTCGTATAAACTCAATACGCCTTCAAGATTTTTTGACTTAACAACATCATGATTACCATAGCCTGATATTGTAAGTCCTGTACTCTCCTTATTATTGAATATCATATATGCTCTCTCCAAACCTTTTACATGATAGGTAACTCTATCAAATACATGCATTTTCTCCCTGTATAACGTGCCATTTTCTGCAGGAAACTGGCCGAATTTTATAACTAAGTCATCCCCTTCTTTCTTTGCAGTGATATCCAGGCCTATGCCTACGGGGAAGTCGAGCGCCTGGGCATATTTGTTGTATACATAGTAAACATTCCATCTCTTCTGCCCGTAATAGCCCTGGTAACCTTTACCCTTCATGAAGTGCGTTGGATTGTTCACAGGAGGTAATTTAGTGAAAGCATCTTCAACGCCACGTTCCACTGCATTAAGGATTGAGGTTGATGGTAATTTGTATATCTCAGATGTATTCAGATAGACTATACTGTGGCTATAGCTTCTGCTAACTTCAAGTATATTCTGTACAAAAAGTATCTGATCTCCCTTAGTACTTACTACCTTTATGTATGTACTTAGAGGTATTGAAAACTGGTGCATTGATGGGATATAGTTGCTTACCGGTTTACCGTTCTTATAGTAATAAGATGTACCATCAGCACTGTCTAAATAGATTGTACCAAAGACGTCGTCTGTCCTTTTCCCTGAAGTTGTAACTATTCCCGTAGCCTGATATGGTCTTGTCATTTCCTCTGATATTTCCTTAGGTATTTCCATGGTGCGTTGTACTGATTTGTAAGTAGATATGCCTATGTCTTTTGAGGCCACACCAAACCCCACTAACATTGCACCTACAACGGCACCTTCAATCGCCCGTCCTATAACCTTTGCTGTCATCGAATGCTCAACAATATGTGGCTTGTTATGCTCTTCTTGTTTGGGCTTCTGCTTCTCGCTTTCTTCTGCCGCGCGTATGTTTATATTGCGTACCAGATGGTCAAGATCATCTGTTTCTGCCCTTCTAACATTACCAATACCATTTCTTGGTTTGTATCTCATTATAGTCGCCAGAATTTATTCTTCCTAACAGTATGCTAGTAAAAAACGCCAAAACTGTCAAGTGCTGTTAAAAGAGCCGTTCTGCTATATATACCTTTTGCTTCAGAGGACAGACCTTCTTGCGAAGTATACCGAAACCTTTAAATATCTTATTATGCCCTTATTGATTGCTTATTTTGAGAAAGATTTAAAAGTATATCTCATGTTTCGGGATTGCAATAACATTATGTTTAACAGGTGTTAAAAGTGGCAAAATCAAGTAAACCTACAAAAAAGAAACAGATAAGTGTAAGCAGACCTACAGTAGCGACTCACCCTAGGACGGTAGAGCTGAGCGATTCTGTAGAGGTCAGCGTGCCCCCTGCCCAGGAAAGAAGAGATATGGGCAGCACTACGAAGAAGTGTCCTAGCTGCGGATCTATGGAAATAATCTTTGACAATGAGAGGGGAGAGTATATCTGCAACAGCTGCGGATTGATAATAGAGGAAAATGTTACTGATACAGGACCGGAATGGAGAGCATTCGATGCTGATCAGAGGAATGCAAGGGCAAGGACAGGTGCACCGATTAGATACATGAAGCCTAACAAGGGTCTTGTTACAGAGATAGATATGTATAATAAGGATATAAGAGGGACGAAGCTTCCTTCAAAGAGACAGGCACAACTTTACAGAATGAGAAAGTGGCACAAGAGAGCAAGCATAGCAAGTTCCAGCGAGAGGAACTATCTTGTAGCTCTTCCTGAACTAAACAGAGTGGCAAGCTATCTGGGGCTTCCGGAGAACATAAGGGAGCAGGCGGCTCTGTTATACAGGCAGTGCGTCAAGAACAACCTTATAAGAGGAAGACCTATAGAGACAGTGGTTAACGCTGCTTTATACGCAGTATGCAGAAGCGCAGGAATGCCAAGGACCCTTGATGAGATAGCCAGCATATCGGGTGCGCCTAAGAAGGAGATAGGGAGATCCTTCAGGGTAATAGCGCATGAGCTTCATCTGAAGGTACCTTTGACAGACCCATCAAGCTACGTGCCTAGATACGTATCGGCACTTAAGCTGAGCGAAGAGGCACAGGAGAAGGCAAACCAGCTTTTGAAGCAGGCTATGAAGAAAGGTCTTGTCAGCGGAAGGAGCCCTACAGGAGTATCTGCAGCAGCCGTCTATATAGCAGGCGCACTCGTCGGTGAGAGAAGGACGCAGAAAGAGGTTGCTGATGTTGCAGGGGTTACAGAGGTAACAATAAGAAACAGGTACAGGGAGCTCAAGAAGGAGCTTGAAATTGATGTAAACCTGTGAAATTGCATGGGTAGGATTTCTTTTATTTTCTTATCCTTTATTCTTTTTTATTCCGTTTATTCAGCTAGCGCAGCCACTACTCCTTATACTATGATGACTGCAAACCAGAGCATAAAGAACGCGACAGCTTATCTGCAGACCGTCAATGAGAGTGGTTATCTTATCTTTTACCCTTCCAATCTCTCTACTGCCTACGCATATCTGAACAAATCTGAGACCGCTTATTCTCATAAATCTCCTGCGCTTGCTGTAGAGTACTCTGATAAGGCCATACTCTTGGCGAGGAGTTCTTATCTCCAGATAAGTTATTATAGGAACGTTTCTATAGTAGTGATGCTTATCTTTACAGCGATTGTCGGATTGCTTCTTTACAAGCTTATGAAGCCCGTAAAGATTACCGTATCAAAGAGACGCAAGAGATGATTTATCTGGACAACAAGGAAAAGGCCCTTAAGGAACACATAAGGCACAACGGAAAGATAGAGACGATGTCAAAGGTAAGGATAGACTGTGCTGATGACCTTTCAGTGTATTATACTCCGGGAGTGGCCTACGTCTCAGAAGCGATAAAGAAGGACATAAACACGGCTTATGATTACACTTCAAAATCAAATACAATTGCAATAGTCACAGATGGCACAAGAATACTCGGACTGGGAGATATAGGACCAGAGGCAGGGCTTCCGGTAATGGAGGGGAAATCCCTTCTCTTTAAGAGATTCGGTGGTGTAGATGCCGTTCCAATCTGTCTTTCGACAAAGGATGAAAATGAAATAATAAATATAGTCAAGGCGATAGCCCCTACTTTTGGCGGAATAAACATCGAGGACATAAAATCGCCAAAATCAATAAGGATAGCGAACAGGCTTTCTAAAGAGATAAACATACCTGTCTTCCATGATGACAGGCAGGGAACCGCTGTAGCTGCGCTTGCAGCACTGATAAACGCGCTAAAGGTTGTGGACAAGGGCAAAGGAGCAAAAGTAGTTATAAACGGCGCAGGAGCAGCAGGAATAGGCATTGCAGAACTGATGCACCATTATGGTATGCACAATATAGTGGTCCTTGATACTGAAGGCGCTATATACAAGGGAAGAAAGGAGAACATGAATGAATTCAAAGAACACCTTGCAGATATTACCAACAAGAAGCTCGAAAAGGGAACTCTTACAGATATTGCAAACGGGGCAGATGTACTCATAGGCGTTTCCGAGAGAGGAGCATTTACTACTGATATGATAAAGAGCATGAATCAGAAAGCAATAGTCTTCTCTCTTGCGAACCCGTTCCCTGAGATAGATTATGAAGATGCAAAGAGGGCAGGAGCTGCTGTTGTCGCAACAGGGAGCAGCGAATGGCCAAACCAGGTTAACAATGTGATAGCCTTCCCAGGGATAATGCGCGGCATGCTGGACGCACGCATAAAGAGGATAAACAACGACATGTTGGTAGGAGCTGCATTGTCCATAGCCAAGAGCACAGGAAGGATAACTGCAGAGCATATACTGCCCAGCATATCTGATAAGGGCTTTGAGACAAGGATAGCACCATCGGTTGCAGGAAAGGTGGCAGACGCAGCTTCAAGGACAGGAGAGGCAAGGATAATGATAACTGAGCAGCAGGCAAAGAAAAGGGCAAAGGAACTGATACTCAGGTACAAGAAGGTCGAGAGATCAGCAACAAAATATCCTTACCCTGAGTCAACCGCCACTATGATAAAGTGAATTGTATTTTACAGCTGTGCTGACTGTAATATAAATATTGTTTTAGATAGCATTTAGCAAAAGTGCATTGTTCTTATCATCATAATACGGATGAATGATGGAAACACCTATTTGGTGAAGGTTTAAATATCTTTTTATAACTTACTCTCCAATATATCTTGTTTCTCTTTGACGGAGCATTACCGCTCTGCAAAAGACGGCTTGATTGTTATGAGCAACATTAGTAACGACATTAGGATTGCGGTTGACACCGGAAAGGTCAGCCTCGGCTACAAGGAAGTGGTCAGAGCTATAGAGAACAACAGTGCAAAACTTGTAATAGTGGCACAGAAAGGAGAGAAGAACAGGATAGCTGACATAGAGCACCTGTGCAAGGTCAGCGGAATCAAGCTTGTGCCTTATGATGATAATTCTATTGAACTAGGTGCAGTCTGCGTAAAACCGTATTCTGTAATAAGCCTTGCGATAATAGAACAGGGTAACTCAAAGATACTGGAGTATTAGGTGAATATTTGCCAAAAGGAGAATTTGCTGCAAAGGAACTTATAAAAAAGAGAAAGAAGCACCGCATGCTTAACAAGTGGTGGAAGAGAAAGTACTTCAAGCTTAAGAAGAAGTTCGACCCTGTCGGAACCGTTCCGATGGCAAAGGGCCTCGTGCTTCAGAAGTTCGTGCTTCAGCAGAAGCAACCTCACTCAGGTCTTATAAAGTGCGTAAGAGTGCAGCTCGTGAAGAATGGAAAGGTGGTCGGTGCATATGTGCCTTATGATGGTACGATAAACTTCATTGAGGAGCACGACGAAGTAACAATACAGGGTATGGGAGGCTCCCAAAGAGGACAGATGGGAAGCATACCTGGACTCAAGTACAGAGTCATCGCCATAAACGGCGTCGATGCCTTCCAGATAGTAAAGGGCAAGAAGGAGAAGCCTAAGAGATGATTAATATGGCAGATACTGAAAATGCAAATGTTGTGAATGCCGAAGTGCAGGAGCAGAAGAAGGAGAGAAAGAATGTTAATCAGAAAACAGCTCCAAAGAAAAAATCAAGGAAGGAGGTAAGCGCACAGGGTTTCAGCGATCAGCTCCTTTTCGGCAGGTACAGCCTTAAGGACATTGCAATAGAGGATCTCAGCTTAGCTCCTTACATAAACATGAGGCAGCACGCATATCCAAACATATTTGGCAGGAGAAAAGACCAGTCATACTATAATTCACATATAAACATAGTGGAGCGACTTATCAACAAACTCATGCGCGGAGGGACGGGAAAGAAGGTAATGGGCAAGGTTATAAGGACGGAGGGCAGACTGCAGGGCAGGAAGCTCAAGGCAACCCACATAGTTGAAGATGCATTTAGCGTTATTAATGAAAAAACAGGCAGGAACCCTGTTCAGGTATTCGTAGAATCTCTTGAAAACGCTGCTCCCATAGAAGACGTAACAAGAGTAAGATACGGAGGAATAAACTACAACGTAGCTGTAGGGATAAGCTCAAAGCGCAGGCTTGACGTAGCGCTCAGGAACATAGCACTGGCAGCGCTGATCGGAGGCTTCAACAAGAAGAGGTCTGTAGCTGATTCTCTTGCAAGCGAGATAATGCTCGCTGCAACAAACAGCCAGGATAGCTATGCCATAAAGAAGAGGCAGGAAGTCGAAAGAATAGCAAAGAGAGCTAGATAATCATGGTCAGGAAAGAGTTCGTAGCTGAAGAAGTAGCAAAGATAATGGGTAATGTCAAGAATGTTAGGAACGTTGCAATAATAGCACACGTACACCACGGGAAGACGACTCTTACAGACTCTCTGCTTGCAAGGGCAGGGATAATCTCAAAGACAGTTGCAGGAGATGCCCTTTATACAAACTACGAAGAGATAGAGAAGGACAGAAGGATGACCATAAAATCAGCTAACATATCGCTTGCATTCAACTACAAGGATGAGGATTACATAATCAATCTGATAGATACCCCTGGGCACGTGGACTTCGGAGGGCACGTCACAAGGTCTATGCGTGCAGTGGACGGAGTTGTCCTGGTAGTAGATCCTGTAGAAGGTATAATGCCTCAGACGGAGACGGTGCTAAGGCAGGCACTTCAGGAGAAGGCGAGGCCGGTTCTCTTCGTAAATAAGGTAGACAGGCTGCTTAATGAGTTGAAGCTTACGCAGGAGCAGACCTTTGAGAGGCTGCTGAAGCTGATAAACGATATAAACAATCTCATAATCAGATATGCGCCTGAGGAGTTTGCGAAGAGCTGGCTGATAAACGTAGAGAACAATGCAGTGTGCTTCGGCTCTGCATATGAAAAATGGGCCATATCAGCACATATCATGAAGAAATATAATGTAACATTCAAGCAGATTTTCGATTATACGGAGAAGAAGGATGAAGAGTCTTTGAGGAGAGTTGCACCTATAGACGAAGCGACGCTCTCGATGGTAATAGAGCACCTTCCTAATCCCGAGGTTGCACAGAGTTATAGAATACCTTGGCTGTGGCACGGCAACATAGAAAGCCCAGAAGGCAAAGCAATGCAGACAGTAAACAAGGAAGCTCCTGCAGCTGCAGTAATATTCGGAGTTACTAATGATCAACACAGCGGAGAGGTAGCCATAGGCAGAGTCTTCTCTGGTACAATAAAGAAAGGGACAGAGTTGTTTATATCTGGAAATCCGAATAAGCAGAGGGTGCAGCAGGTAAACCTATTCATGGGACCTGAACGTGTCATAGTGGACTCGGTCTCTGCAGGAAACATAGCAGGAATAATCGGGCTGAACAATGTAGCCATAGGCGATACATGCTCTGAGACAGAGATGGAACCTTTCGAGCAGATAAAGCATTATTCACAGCCTGTAGTAACAAAGGCGATAGAGGCGAAGGACTCGCGTGATATGACAAAACTGATAAGTGCTCTGAGAGATCTCACCAAGAGTGACCAGACCATACTTGTAGAGTTGAACCAGGAGACAGGAGAGCACCTTGTAAGCGGTATGGGAGAGCTCCACCTTGAGGTCATAGAGACGAAGCTAAGGAACGAATATAAGATACCGATAACTACAAGCGAACCGATAGTAGTCTACAGGGAGACGATAGAGAAAAGCGTGGATAATGTCGAAGGTAAATCTCCTAACAAGCATACGCGTTTCATGATCAACGTCGCACCTCTTGAGCCAGGTGTAGTCAAGCTTATAGAGGAGGGAACGCTAAAATCAGGCAAGCCGAAGGGCAAGTCCCACTGGGATGTCTTGATAGAAGCAGGCATGTCAAGGGAGGAGGCAAGAGGAGTTGTAGACATCTCAAACAGGAGCGTCCTGATAGATGCGACCCATGGAGTACAGTACCTAAATGAGGTAATGGAGCTGCTCATAGAGGGATTCGAAGAGGCAGTCGCCGACGGTCCTTTGGCAAGGGAGAAGTGCTCCGGAATAAAGGTCTCCATAACAGACGCAACGATTCACGAGGATCCTGTGCACAGAGGTCCTGCACAGATAATACCTGCAATGAGAAGACCGATATATGCAGGTCTGCTTACAGCAGGAGTTATTCTCCTTGAACCCAAGCAGAAGTTCACGATAAATATACCTGCAGATTACATGTCAAACATAATATCATTCCTTCAGAGCAGGCGCGGTCAGATAATGGATATACAGCAGGAGAATGAGCAGGTAACCATAACTGCAAAGATGCCTGTATCAGAGGTAATAAAGGGCTTCTCCAATGAGATAAGGGGCATAACGAGCGGAAAGGCCATATGGTATCCGGAGTACTTCGGGTACGAGAAGCTGCCGAAGGATCTCCAGGCAGCAGTAGTCAGGGACATAAGGGTAAGGAAGGGACAGCCTCCTGAGCCGCCTGCACCGTCGCAGTTCCTTGACTGACGAGTTTATATATATTTAGATGCAAGTTATTCTTGCTTTTTGTTTGAACATTATTGATTCTTAAGGCCACAAGTGTGCGCCAATGAGACGAGGTGTGAAAATGGCAAAATCGTATGTGAAGTTCGAAG
>CAZCSE010000020.1:0-3088 GCA_964501245.1 Microcaldota archaeon
CCCTAAGTACACTGCAGAAGTGGACCTTCACTATGCGTATAAAAACCTATGCTCTGAAGATACAGGATTGAGTGGACATGCAAACCAGCTTACATATTCGCATTATGCAATACGGGTTTCTGCTGCATATGCTGGGTTCGCCTAGTGGGATGGCGGCAGGTTGCTAACCTGTTTGGCAGTAATGCCTTTACGAGTTCGATTCTCGTACCCAGCGTTTAACTATTTGTGTAGCTCTGGCACTGAAAAACAGGGCAAGTGTTTATAAACATTTACAAATAGCATCTGAATACGGCACAGAATCGAACATCTGCAGATATTTGTGCTGGCATTGCAGCAATCCACTCGCGCGTAATACTAGAATAAGAGATAGCAATTGTGACTACTTTCTTTTTCTTTCCAAGTAGATTACTATAGCCAAGATTATGATAGTAGCAACTGCCACTAACAGGTAATACGATATTGGTATTTGATATATTATGTGCACATTAGTATTATTTATAGGGAATAATGAGTATGTTCCAAGTGGTGCATAATTGTCAGGGTAATATGGAGAATTTGGGTCATAGAAGGCAAATTCTCCCATTACACTTCCGTCTTGTGTGTTGATATACAATCCTCTTTTAGCCAAGGTTTTATTGGATGATCCTAATGGTTGAACATAGGATAAGTTATTGCTTTGTATCGCCCATACTAATGGCAATTTGTATATACCTATCGTATCATTATAATTAGATGCATATTGGCTTTGATATATAGCATATGTGAGTATAGAATGTTGCATAGATACATTTTGCAAACCTGCACGTTCTGCTATCGAGATTGCTTCCTGTTTGGTTATGTTCAGTACATAGGGCTGATCTGGCCCAAGATAACCCACAACACTATTGTTTTTATAAGATATAAACACATCTGCGAACAAATTTGATACCGCTGGTTGTATTGTTTTGGTAGTTGCATTATAAACATAGTAAAATATATTTGTTTTAACAGTGCTGCCATTTTCTGTAGGCATAGAATAGGTAAAGTATACTCCAGATAAATTAGGTGCTCCAAAAAATGTGTATTGTGGATAAGAATAACGATTAAATTGCATGTGGCTATCCACATACTCCTGTCCATATTGTTGTATTAGGTAGTTTCTAGCAGAAGAAATTATTCCAGATATATTATATTCTGCGTTAAGCTTAGACAATAATGAATTTATTGTAGATGATCCATTAGCTTTAATTGAATTGTTGTCAACAGTAGTGTTTACCCAGGTTGTTGCGTATCCATTACTATATAGAATATTTGCAAAGTATATTGTAGAACTTTTGTTTGTATATACCACGCCAGATGTGAAATTAGTATCTATTATTATCAAGTTTGTTACTGAACTAATTTTAGTGGCATTCCCATTATAGATTATGGTCATGCTGTTGTTGTAGTAATTAATCGTGTCTGTGCTTTGGTAACTAGATAGTAAGTTCACTCTCCCGTTTTTCGCAGTGAATAGGTAATTGATAAAACTTGAGCTATAAGAATTGTTCGCGTCGTTAATTATCTGTTCTGTTGGAGGCACTGATACCGTTATAGTTCCATTTGTGCTGATTAAGAGTTGAGTAAGATTCGTGCCGTTTGCACTTGTAAGATTCATGCTGTTTGCACTCGCCAACGTTGATAGTAAGGCAAATAACACAATACCTTTGACCAACCACATAAAAATTTATGATTGTTTGATATTAATAAGGATATGTGTTAACCAGTAAAACCCTAATCCTAAAAAAGAAATGGTTTACAGTGTTTAACAGCCAGCTCGGTTCCGGCATATTCTTTATTATTCCAGTAAAACTGGGAGTGGTTAATACTTTTTAAAGCTGCCATTCAAATTGAAAGCCTCTGATAAACTTTAAATGTTTATTTGAATAAATAAGGTTGTTACTGAGATATTTGTGGAGGTAGAGCCTATGGCCGATGCATCTAATGTTATAGCTGAGAAGATGTTTGAAGAGATAAACGAGAACATACGCCTTGCTGAGGAGTGCTGGAAGAGCAAGGATATCAAGTTTGAGATCTACTTCAGGAATGCAAAGGAGAAGCTTGAAGAGTTCGAGAGCCTGTTCGAACACTGATTCTTTATATTTTACAGTTGTTTCTGACTGCCTGTTAAATCCGCATAATAATAAGTATTTTCTCTTTGAGAGTTCTTTGGTTTTATAGTGGCTGGAACTGAGAAGGAGATAGCATTCATTAGGGGAGACGGGATAGGCCCGGAGATTGTTGATAATTCAAAGAGAATAGTTGATGCGGCGATTGGGAAGGCAAGTACGGGAAGCATAAAGTGGGTAGAGGCATATGCCGGCTCTGCTGCAGAAGAGAAATTCGGGAACAGACTTCCTGACCAGACAATGGAGATAATTAAGAAATGTAAGGTTGCGATAAAAGGGCCTATAGAGACTCCTGTTGGAAAAGGTTTCACCTCTATAAATGTAAGACTGAGGCTTGCCTTTGACCTTTATGCTAACATACGCCCTGTAAAATACTTCCCAGGCATAGTCAGTCCGCTCAAGAAGCCAGAAGGGATAGACATGGTTGTGTTCAGGGAAAATACAGATGACCTTTACCGCGGAATAGAGTGGAAGTACGACTCTTCCGAAGCTGAAAAGGTAAGAGACTTCCTGAATTCTGAACTTGGCACAGATATAGAGAGTGATGCTGGAATAGGGATAAAGGCAATTGGGAAGGCAAAGACACAGAGAGTTACGAGGATGGCGCTCAATTATGCGATAAATCATAGTAGAAAGAGTATAACTATTATGCACAAGGGCAACATAATGAAGTATACTGAAGGGGCTTTCAGGGAGTGGGCCTATGAGACAGCTGAGAAAGAATTCAGGGATAGGATTGTAACTGAGCAGGAGGTTGCAAACGGGGCTTCGAGAGATGGAAAGATACTGCTGAATGACAGGATAGCTGACAATATGTTCCAGCAGATAATAACTAGGCCTGATGAATATGACATCATACTTGCGCCGAACCTTAATGGGGATTATGTCTCTGATGCTGCCGGAGCGCTAATAGGAAACATAGGGGTTCTTGGAGGCGCAAA
>CAZCSE010000020.1:3188-10515 GCA_964501245.1 Microcaldota archaeon
AGATAGCCTCGATAACTGCTGCAATTGGGAGCTTCAGGGAAGGAAGAGAGTATGTTAAGCCGGACAGTTCAATGGGCCATGTTGAAAACTTCTTATATATGCTTAATGGAAAGAGGCCCAAGGCTGAAGATGTTAAGATTCTTGATCTGATGTTCCTGCTGCATGCAGAGCACAGCTCAAACGCATCAACCTTCTCAGGAATAGTCACAGCCTCTACTCTTTCCGATCTTCATTCTGCTATTACATCAGCGATAGGCACCTTGAAGGGCCCGCTGCATGGAGGAGCTGATGAGGCTGCACTGCACATGATGCATGCGATAGGAAGCCCAGATAATACAGAGGCATATATAAACGACGCACTTGCGGGAAAGAAGAAGATAATGGGATTCGGGCACCGCGTTTACAAGACATATGACCCAAGGGCCAGAATAATAAAGAGAAGGCTTGAGGAGCTTAAAGGAAGCGCAAATGAAGAGGTAAAGAACCTTACAAATATAGCGCTTGCTGCAGAGAAGCTGATGATAGATAGATTAGGTGCAAGCCGTGGGATATGGCCGAATGTCGACTTCTTCTCCGGACCAGTATACACCGATCTAGGCATACCTGATTATCTTTTTACCCCTATGTTCGCAGCCAGCAGGGTTCCTGGATGGTGTGCACATATAATGCAGTACTGGAAGAGCAACAGGTTAGTAAGGCCCCTTGAATATTACAATGGAGAACTTGACAGGGAGTACGTTCCTATAGAAAAAAGATAGTCAGATGTTCCCTCCGCTTACCAATGCAATTGTCTTCCCTTCAGGATTCAGCTTCCTGTAAGCTGCAACGCTTGCGGCTCCTCCTAATTCAGCCTCTATATTATACATCTCCTTCAACTTGTCTGCTTCTTCTCTCATCTCCTTGTCACTTACCGTAATCATCTCCCCTCCGAGCTCCTTGAGCAGCCTGATGCTCTCTTCACCGAAGGTCGGGAAGCCTACGGCTATTGCGTCTGCAGCTGTCTCTGGTCTCTCCCTGATTATCTGCCTGCCTGATTTGAAAGCAGCATATAAAGGCTTTGCACCTTCTGCTTCCACCCCTATGACCTTTGGGATTTGCTTTATTGCATTGGACTGCGTCATGTACTTTACAGCTTCCAGTGCTCCTGCAAGCAGAGTCGCGTTTCCGACAGGCAGTATGATTGTATCTACAGACTTTAGGTCGTGCATCGCCTCAAATATTGCAGTCTTCTGACCCTCTTTCCTGTAGCAGTAGTCTCCAGTAAGGAATGCATTGTTTTTCTTTGAATATTTTATGGCTTCGTTCTGTGCATCTGTAAAATCCCCATCTATCTCCGTTATATCCGCATCGTGCGTTCCGCGTATCAGTCTTATCTTGTCCTTGTTCGCATGCTTGCTTATGAATACCTTTGCCCTTATTCCCAATAGTTTAGAGTAATATGCAATAGAGTATGCCATATTGCCTGTTGATGCGCAAGCAACCTCCTTATATCCATACTCTACAGCTTTATTCAGCTCTATCACTGAACCTCTGTCCTTGAAAGATTTTGTAGGATTCGTGGTCTCTACTTTGAAGTACAGACCGTACTCATCAGCTATAACCACATTTGTGCTTCCAGCTTCAAGGTGTTTGTAACTGCAGTCTGGCATGAATTCTTCGTAGGACCAGAAGGAGTTATCCTTAGAATAGCTGAACTTTTTCTTTTCATCGTACACCACATTGAGGAGAGAGTCGCATTTTTCACATATCTGTGATGGGAAGCTGCTCTTGTATCTTTCCCTGCATGTCATGCATTCAAGATGATATCTTACTTAATCACCAGTTTTTGAGCTTCCTCATTGTTATCGGCATCGATTCTTTGTTCACAAGATTGCGCTCTATGGCTTTTATATCAAGATTTAGTCCCATCTGGTCGCATATGTATGATGTATCCTCTATTGCACTGGCAAGGCAGGAGGTCGCACCTGGAGACGGAGTTATGTTGAATATTATTCCCTGCTCCTTTATCTTCGATTCTCCCAGTACAAGAGCTTTCTTGTTTTCATCTATTATCTGAGGTCTTATCCCTCCCATCTGGGGGGCAAGCTTTACGTCCTTTACAGTCAATGAAGGCACTATCTTCGAGACCTCATTCTTTAGGAAGATGCCTGTGCCTATTCCAGGCATGTCATAGAACATATTGTTCCATAATATCCTCCTGATATCTTTGTTAAGTAGTATGTTGAACAGGCTCGAAGTAGTAGCAAGATCGAAATCGAAAGTTTTCATGTAGTCTGAGAAAGTGGAGGAATTTCCTTTCTCCAGTTCAGGGTAGATTGTTACTGTCGGTCCAAATCTCGTTATGTGCTGGTTCGTAATGTCAGGATCCCCATGCACTGCTGCAAAAGGTATCCCGCCCATTTGTACTCTATAAACCTTTCCGTTGAGCACCTTAGGAGCAGTATAGAAATTGCCTCCTACGCAGAGTATGGAGAGATTCTTTTCATACCCCATCATCTTTGCAAAGTAAAGGCTGTAGCTTCCTGAGCAGAAGACTACGAATTTTGAATGGTATTTCTTTCCGTTTGCAAGTATCTGGAATTCACCCTGGCTTCCTTCTATAGAGGTTACCTTAGTATTAAGTTTGATTGACACTCTTCCTTTGCTTGCAAGCTTTGCCCTTTTGACGAATGAATAAGTAAGATTCCTGAAATTCATCATCTGGCCATTGTCGGACTTCAGCGCCTGTACCTTCTCATCAATATCCCTTTTTTTCATGACGTTCGGTTCAAGCTTTGCTATCTCATTAGGCCCTATCTTCTTTAAGCCAGGGAAGATGTGCTTAAGCCCAGAATCATATATCTTGTCCAGCTTCTGAATCTCATCCTCTCCCACACCAAGAACCATCTTTCCGCATCTCTTTGTTATTGAATCGTACTCCTTTTTTGGGAGCATGCTGAGGTACTTCAATACTATCTCGGCTTCTTCCTTGGTCTCTCTTGATTTCTCCAATGAGTAGTTCGTCTCTATGTCGCCAAAGTGCAGAGTCTGCGCATTATTGATTGAATTGGAATTAAGAGCTGCAAATGAATCGAACTTCTCAAGCAGCAGTATCCTTTTAGCGTCAGTGTATCTGCTGAGCATGTATAATAGGGATGCACCCGTTATACCGCCTCCGACTATTATTACATCGTAAGAGTCTTGCATCTTATCAGCTTCTGTTCTTGGAGGCTATCTCCTTTAACACATAATTCAATATCCCGCCTGCTTTATAATACTCAAGTTCCATGTCGGTGTCTATCCTTATGAGCAGCGTTGTCTCACGTTCTTCTCCGGATGCGCTGGTGTAAGACATCTTCACCTCTTCCCTGGGCTTTAGCGATTCGCTTACGTTTATAGATATGGGTTTTGAGAAATCTATCTGCAGTGAACCTGAATCCGCACCGTCTTTAAACTGCAGAGGAAGTATGCCCATTCCGACAAGATTGCTTCTGTGTATTCTCTCGAAGCTCTTTGCAACAACCGCCTTCACCCCCAGAAGCATGGGACCTTTTGCAGCCCAGTCCCTTGAACTTCCAGAACCGTATTCGCTGCCTGCAAATACTACCAGTGACCTTTTTTCCTTTGCGTATTTCATCGCAGCATCGTATATGGATAGTTTTTCCTTATCAGGGAAATGAATTGTCATACCGCCCTCTGTTCCGGGAAGAAGCAGGTTTTTTATCCTGTTGTTTGCAAAGGTACCGCGCATCATTACTTCGTGGTTTCCCCTTCTTGATCCGTAAGTATTGAAATCGGCATATGCTACCCCTTTTTCCTGCAGATATCTGCCTGCCGGACTGTCCTTGCCTATCGCACCTGCAGGAGAGATATGGTCTGTTGACAGGGAATCACCAAAGACTGCGAGTACAGCTGCATTCTCTATAGGTGTTATCTTCATTTCTGACATAGGATTGAAGTTATCAAAGAATGGAGGCAGTTTGATGTAAGTGCTGTTTTCGTCTATATTATAGACTATGCCAGTTGCTCCTTCTATATCGTTCCAGTAATTGTTTACCTTAAACAGGTCTGCACCATACTCTTTCTTGAAGAGTTCAGGGCTGACCGCCTTGCCCATGAACTGATTTATCTCTTCATGGCTGGGCCATATGTCCTTAAGGTAGACATCCTCGCCCTTGTCATTCTTTGCAAGAGGCTCATTATCAAGATCTTTCAGCACAGTACCTGCTATTGCAAATGCCACTACAAGAGGAGGAGACATCAGGTAATTAGCTCTTACGTCACGATGTATCCTTGCCTCGTAATTCCTGTTTCCTGAAAGAACAGATGCTACTGCAAGGTTGTTGCTGTTTATAGCTTCGCTCTGTTTTTCTATAAGGGGGCCTGAGTTGCCTATACATGTAATACATCCGAATCCGACAAGTCCGAAACCTAGCTTCTGAAGCGGCTCTATGAGCCCTAAAGTCTTCAGGTAATCCATTACAACTCTTGAACCAGGACCAAAGCTCGTCTTCACCTTTCTCGTATCTACACTAAGACCTCTTTCAAGAGCTTTTTTGGCAAGCAGGCCTGCACCGACCATAACAGAAGGATTGCTGGTATTTGTACAGCTTGTTATTGAGGCTATAACTACGTCTCCGTCAGAGAGATTGATGCTGTAGTCATTGTACTTTATCTGGACGCTTTTTGGATTGCCATGCTTCGGCACATTCTTTATAGGTCCGTTCTCAGGAGTCTCACTCTCTCCAGACCATCTGGTATAATCCTTAGTGCTGAGGCCATTTACCTGCTTGCCACTTTCTGATAGGAATAAATCGTTGAAGTTTGAGGCTATGCTGCTTAACGGCATCTCCTGCTTAGGCTGTGATGGCCCTGAGACGCTAGGCTTTATGCTGCCAAGGTCTACAGTTATCATCTCGCTGTACCTTACTTTTGAATAATCGATATTGAACATCCCTTGCGCTTTGAGGTATTTCTCTACCAGTTCCACCTGATAATCGCTCCTGCCTGTGCTCTTCATGTATCTCAAAGTTTCACTGTCAGGAGGGAATATGGCTATAGTTGCACCATATTCAGGACACATGTTGGAGAGAGTTGCACGGTCAGGAAGCGATAATGAAGTTAGTCCTGACCCGTAGAACTCTACAAACATGTTTACTACTCCATGCTCTCTCAGTATCTTTGTAAGCGTCAGGGCAAAGTCTGTTGCAGTGACCCCGCCTCCAAGCTTTCCCTCAAGCTTTACTCCGAGAACCTTTGGAGTTATGAATGATACCGGCTGTCCTAGCACCGCGGCTTCTGCCTCTATGCCGCCTACTCCAAAGCCTACCACACCCAAACCGTTTATCATTGTGGTATGCGAGTCGGTGCCTACGAGCGTGTCTGGAAAAGCCCACTTGCTCTTTTCTATATTCTTAATACTAACGCATGTTGCTATGTACTCGAGATTGACCTGGTGGCAGATACCTGATGAAGGCGGGAAGACCCTGAAGTTGTCCATCGAGCTGTTCGCCCACTTCAGCAGCTTGTACCGTTCCCAGTTTCTCTTCATCTCCATCTCCTGGTTCTTTACAAGAGCATCACCTGAGTTGAAAACATCTACCTGTACAGAGTGGTCTATGATCAGGTCTACAGGCATCAACGGCTGTATTAATTCTGGTGACAGATTTATGCCTGATACGTATTTTCTCATAGCTGCTAGGTCAACTACAGCAGGAACCCCTGTAAAGTCCTGCATAAGAACCCTTGAGACTTTGAATGGTATGTCGCGTTCAGAAGGATTTTTTGGATTCCAGTTTGCAAGCTCCTTTACGTCTTCTAGCTTGATACTCTTTCCATCGCAATTCCTTGCTAGCGATTCCAGCACTACCCTTATGGAATAGGGAAGTGTGGAAGTATCGCCGATGCCCAAATCTTTCATTGCAGGCAGTGAGTAATAGAATATCTCTGAACCATCTGACATCCTGAATGATGATTGCAGCTTTCTGCTCAGCTCTCTCGTATCCTCTTCCATGCTCACATATCGGCTTTTCCAATTTAAAAGGTTTATCCCGATATGTTTTTACCTTAGTTGTGTTGCAGTAAATCAACAAGGATTGTTTATTAATTTTTTACATACAGAGATATTATCAGATCCCTATAAACACCAGTCCAACATTATTTTTTTGTATACATTTTCAGCTTTCTTTAGGTTGTCAATTTTTACATATTCATTAGGACGGTGTATTGCTTTTTTTGACCCAGGCCCAAATACCGCGCATTTAATACCAGCTTTAGAGTAATACAGTTCAGCTTCTGTGTATCCTGACCCGCATATGCACTTCTTATTTCCCGTAGCTTTTTTTAGTAGCTTTACTATCTCTGTGTTTTCGTCTAATTTAAATGAATTCTTCGAGTGGTTTATAGTTACGTTTGTATCTACTCGCCTTAATCGCGCTTCTCTAATCAGACCATTAATCATAGTTACTGCCATGTTTGCGTTAAATGCATTAGATGTTCTGATGTCTATCCCAACTACGCATTTATCAGGTACAGTATTATGAGACAGTCCTCCAGATATTGTCCCTACATTAATAGTATTGCCTCCGGAAAGAAAAGACTTAACTTTAATGTTTTTTTAAAGTCTTCTAAGTAAGATACAAATCTGGCTGCTTTTGATATTGCGTTATCCCCATCTTCTGGAGTTGAAGCATGAGCACTCTTACCGTTGAAAGTTATGGTTATGTCAAGAAGCCCTTTTTGTTCTGTTTGAATACGCATGTCAGTTGCTTCACCAATTATCCCATATTTTACATCTTTAAAGATATTGGGCTTGTTCGCAAATAACCATTTGGATCCTTTAAAATCCCCTTCTTCATCTGCAACGAATGTTAATAGCAGACCACGTTTCATATTCTTAAGATTTATTCTAGACACTGCAACAAGCATAGCTGCAAGTCCTCCTTTCATGTCTGATGCGCCAAGACCATAAATTTTGCCGTTTACCATATGGGATTTGTATCCATATCTCCATTGTAAGGCATCTGCCATTGGAACTGTATCCATGTGGCCATTTATCATAAGTTTATCTCCGGGACCTATTTCTGATATAACATTGAATCTGCCTTCTTCTACCTTTAGCATTTCAGCCATTATGCCCGCATCACTTAGATATTTAGTTACGGTCTCTGCCATAACCTTTTCAACGTCTTTAGATTTTTCTCCTTGCTTCGGTATTTCAGATTGTATGTCTACCAATTTTTTGGTAAGCCTTACTACTTCATCACCGTTGTTTTCCATGCTATGAATTAGTGATTGAATATTATAAAATAGAGTATCCTGATAGATTCCTATGCAAGGAACGAAACAG
>CAZCSE010000021.1:0-10150 GCA_964501245.1 Microcaldota archaeon
GTGTGGATGGGAGGGTTGGGTTTGAGGTTAATGTAGGTGTTCCCAATGCTGCATTAACGAATACTACATCGTTTGATGATAACTGTGTTTCCGGTGTTGTTGCAGAATCTGTTACACCTATGCAGTAACTGTTCGTTGATGTCGGACTTACCGTTATGCTGTTTGATGTTGATGACAATCCCGAGTATGTTGCAAGTACGTTTGCACTGTCCTGTGAACAGGTGTTTCCTGATGGTCCGGTGTACCATTTAACTGTATAGTCTGGTGTTCCTCCTGACCAACTGGATGACAGTGTTATGGACTGCCCTGAGTCTATTGTAGGGTCTGTCGGTGTTGGTGCTGTTGGTGTAGTCAGTGCAGGGTTTACACTTATCTCGCTATTTATGGAGTTCGTACTTGTGGAGTTAGTCTGGATAATCATCAGCGAATCAGTGCATATTGTAGTTCCAAAACAATTTACTATATAACCATAAGTGCCTGATGGGGCTATTGTTATCTGCGATGGCTTATTAAGCCCTGGCGAAGATGTAGAAGTTATAGTATTGGTTGCAGTATCTATTACTGATATTGTGTATGCCGTAGGAGCTACTGATACTGCAAAAGCATATGTTCCAGAAGGAGCAATACTGACAGATACTGGCTCAAAACCTATGGCAGATATTGAACCTGTTATGGTATTGGATGCTGTGTTTATTATTACTATATTGTAACTACCTGAATTCACTACGTAGGCAAAAGAGCCGGAAGGAGAGAATGATACTGAATCTGGAAGGTCAAATCCAGAGGATATGGAAGAGGTTACTGAATTGGTAGCTGTGTCTATAATGGATAGAGTATTGCTGTTGTAGTTTGCCACGTAAGCATATGTGCCTGATGGGGAGAATGCCACTGCGTATGGAGAATTTAGGCCTGTTGTTATTGCACTTGTTACAGAATTTGTAGAAGTATCTATAATGACAATATTTGAAGGGGAAGCTGTATTCACTACGTAGGCAAAAGAGCCGGAAGGAGCTATGGCCACGCTTTCTGGACCGTTGAAACCTGCAGTTATTGAACTGGTTACCGTATTGGTTGCCGTGTTTACTATCATAACGTTGTTGCTGTTGTCATATATAGTTACATACGCATAGGTACCTGATGGGGAGAATGACGCTTGTGTTGAATAGTAAGTGTATGGGATGGTATTACCAGTATATGGTGCAGACATGTAGTTGCCAGTGACAAATATGCAGTAGTATGTGGTTGATGTTGGACTAACCGGAGAAAAAGTTGCGGATGTAGAGGAAAGACCTATCTCCTGTTCTATAAGGGGCGATTGCTGGTTGCAATTTGATGTTGATGAAGAATACAAAGACGCACCGTATGTTGGAGTTCCTCCTAACCATGTGGAACTGAATGTTACTGATTGTCCACTGTCTATTGTTGGGTTGGATGGACTGATTGTCGGAGTTGAAAGCCCCTGAGTTATGGTGAAGGTTGGACTGTATTGGGAAACTAAATTACTTCCTCCAGATTGTGTTATTATAACATTGAACTGTTCTGGGCTGTTTGCTGTGTCTGCACTGGTTGTCGTATAGGTGAAGGTGTTGCTTGTTGAAGCAACGTTAGTATATAGCGTACTGGATATGACTGCTCCTGTTATGCTGTTTGATACTATCCAGTTATATGAGAATGGGCCTGTTCCGCCTTCTGCTGTTGCAGTACAGCTGACGGACTGCCCTGATTGAACACTTGTGGGTGATGGACAGGTTGACAATGCAACTGAAGGAGGAAGGACAGTTATTGGTGGAGTTGTGCCGTAATTATATGTAAGGGCATAGCCGTCACCTCCTGCTCCTCCAGAGTATGTTCCGCTTCCACCTGTTCCTCCTTTTATGTTTACACCTGAAGTAGATGGAGCTGTGCCTACCCCGTTCCACGCTAATAAGACAAATCCACCACCGCCTCCTCCGCCTCCTTCAGTATCAGCTTTGCCTCCTCCTGACCCGCCTGCCCCTCCTGGATCTTGAGTACTGCCGCCTGAACCTCCGCCTGAATTGCTC
This sequence comes from Microcaldota archaeon, assembly GCA_964501245.1. GTDB lineage: Archaea > Micrarchaeota > Micrarchaeia > Micrarchaeales > CABMGC01 > JAKAUU01. Next base: position 2,043 of record CAZCSE010000021.1, read on the forward strand.
GTGCTAGTACTGGATAGCCCTGCAAAGCCCATTGCGTTTATAGTTCCTGCAGTTATGGAGTTTGCTTGAATATATAAGCCGTAAGCGCCACTGCCTCCATTTGCAGTTCCTGAAGCACCGCCTCCGCCTGCTGAATCATACTGTGAGAAGCCGTTATTGTACCATGTGATGATGTTCGCATTTGTAAGTGCTGATGATGGGTTAGCAAGAGTGTTACTGCCTGCTGTGGCTCCTCCTTTAGCACCGCCACCGCCTCCTGAGCCTGCATATGAATTCGGATATCCGCCGCCAGACCCACTTGAAGAAATACCATAGTTACCTGGTCCAGAAGTAGATATGATGCCGTTATTGATAACGTTATCTGCACATAAAATGTCATAACCGTCGGTAGTAAGCGTGATTCCAGAATCTATCGTGAGGCTTCCGCAGACAAGATCACTACCTAAGGTAGTATCACTTGATATTACCTCATTTGTATTTGCAGTTGTGTAGTATACTGTCGGGTCTACAGAGGTGTAATTGCTATTTCCTGACGCGTCAAAGACTATCTTGCTGTATTCTGCAGCAGGGATATTTGCAAAGGATACTGACTTGCCAATGGAAGTTGCAGATATGTTTCCGTTTTCTTTTAGTGTTCCGCCAACGTAAACGCTGTATGAATAGTTGATAGGGTTATTCCCTGCTACTGCACTCAGCAGGCTGGCACTGAGATTGTAGCTGTCTGTCATACGTATAGTATTTCCTGAGCGAACGTAAGGGCTTATTAGGACGGTGGTGTTATGATCGGATGAATTTAAGGTCAGGCCGTCTATCTTAATCTCAAGATTCGGTACTGCTTTTGTAATGTTTATAGTATATAACGAAAGTGTGCTGCCGTTGTACGCAGCGTAATGAAGCATTTTTCCTGCATTAGCATATATGCCATTCTGGATTATCTGACCGTATGGCATATTTATCGTGTAATTCTCTACAGCTATTGAAGGTGTTGTTATGCCTGAATCGCAGGAGAGAGAGTGGGTTATATTTGCAAACTGGCCGGCATTCAGGGCATTCATCGAATTAAAGTCAGGACTGCCATTTCCTGAGATGGAATTCTGCACCAGGCCTTTTGCAGAGTACCTGCTTATTATCTGATCTGGAGTTATGCACGTTAGAGTATTTGACGATATAATATTTGGTAATATAGATAAAGTATTTTTAGAGGCATTTGTATTGGTTTGATTTGTTATAGTAGCATTGATAGATGTTGATGATGTTGAGCTTGATATGGATGTATTTGTTGAAACGGATGTGTTTGTCGGAGTAGAATTAGATAGGGATACGTTTTTAGGCATGGATGGCGTAGACAAAGAAGTGAAGGTTGCATCCTCCATAGCGAGCGTATAGAGATTCTGCGATATGACAGGATTTGGCTCTGCTGTCGTAGCAGCTGATGTGGTGGTTGTAGAAGTACTTGTTATTGGAGCTGTTGTTACATATAAACTCGATGGTGAACTTGCAGCAGTATCTGTGAAGGTAGTAGAAGTGCTTATAGTGAATGTGGTGGAGAAAACGTTGTTTGCCGAATTCGCATATGACACGTGTCCTGTAATAAGGAGAGTTATAAGCGAGTACAGCAGTAAACTGTAGATTAATCCCTCGTTTGACATGTAATTACGTTAATATTTACCTGTAATAAGCCTAATTAATGTTTTTAGGAAGCCATATCTCCTGAATCCGTTCCTTCTGAAGGCCTTTTTCTCTGTCTTATAAGCACACTGCTCTGATAGCAGGTTTATTTCCTTTGAGAAGGTGCATTTACCATCCAGCAGTACTGCCGGTACGTGCTTCGCTATGCTCGTAGGCACAAGCTCGGATTCCGGCAGTATGGCAGCCACTTTGTTCTCATACATTCCTTCTATGTTCTTTATGGCGACTTCGTAGTTCTTATGCTTCACTCTGTTGACTATCAGAGTGTGCTTGAGAGGTATGCGATCATATCTCGTAGCAAGCTTTATTACACTCTGAAGAGCAGGAAGGTCCGGAGTGGTGACTATGATTGCTTCATCGTATAGATTACCTATTCCAGGAGTCAACAGACCAGGAGGAGTGTCGGCTATAATGAAATCGTAGTCCTCTTTCGCTACCTCATTTTTGAAGTACTGCACCTGCTCAGTAGTCGCTACAGATATCTTTGTATTGATCTCGCACGGCAGCACATGAAGACCGCTTGGATCATGGACTACCACTGCATTCTGGATCTTGGTCTTGCGCAGCAGTACTGACTGCATGCCGGTATTTACATCTTCAAGTCCCAGATGGAAACCTACGCTTGGATTTGAAAAGTCAGTATCGAAAAGAAGCGTCTTGTACCCCATCATTGCCAGGGAAGTGGCAAGATTAACGGCAGTCGTGGTTTTGCCAACTCCACCCTTTTGTGAAGATATTCTTATTACATATGGCTTTTCAGGCATCCTTTCACATCTAATCAAGTAAGTTACTTACCTGATTTACACTGGTATAATTATAACTGGCTTATAATTAAATACGTATTGGTTTGGCTGCTCGTATGCCAGGTACAGTGGGTTAATCTCTGGATTGACGCAGTTATATGTCATCAGATTTGCCTTCGTTTCTTCTTATCTGATCACGGATGCGTATCATTCTGTTCCTGGTATATTCGTCATCTTTTGGCAATGAGGATATCTTACGAATTGCAATGAATATGCCTACTATTATTAAAGCTATTATTACTCCTGATATTAATTCAGACCTGTATGTTCCTAGAAATGACAGTATAGGGTAGTTAGAGGAATAAGTGGAAGCTGGACTTATCTGTGAAGGCAATATAACCACAGGTACAGACTCGTTATATTCAAATCCCTGTACATATATAGTTAGCGCAAGTGGAATTGTTCCGGTGGTATTTTTTGCCGAGATATTGAAATCGCAGTTCACAAGTTCATTAGGGGTTGCATTAACATATAGTACAGGATTGGCCACGATTATATCCTGTGTAGTTGAAAGGGCGCATTTTATCTGAGGGTTTGATGTTCCAGTATAAAGTGCTGACACGTCAATAATTCCGTTTGAATTTTGGTAGAGTATAGGTGCTTTGATGCCAACAACGTCTAATATGCTGGATTTCGCTGCTACTGATGGAGCATTTAAGATATTCTGTATTTGGGACAGAGAAAGCTGATTGTTTGGCTTTTTGATATCATAGTAGGCATAGATCGGCTGATTAGATACGAGTATAGGTATTGACCATTTTATAGTGTATCCAAGGTTTGTAGCAGTTATGTTATTAGGCAATCCGTATGCGCTTATCTGAGACAGATTGCCGACACTCAGAGGTATTGAAGTAGATAAAGTGGCATTGGTTATTGTAGCATTGCTTAATGAAGTTATGGCTATTGTTGTCTGCGCGACTGATGATGAATTGATAATCTGCACCTGCTGCGAGATGCGTACTGGAAGATTTCCAGATGGCGTATTATGCGAATAGGAAACAAATTCAAAATATTCTGTGGTGTTTACTTTATTCCCATTGGGCGCTATTTCTGTTATGTTTAATGGTATCAGATAGGTTCCTGGAGATATTGAAACAGGATTGAATATCATCTGTATATACTGCGTCTCATTTTTGGATAGCAGCATACTATCTGCAGAAAGTGACAATATGCTCGAATATTCCTTAGGGACTTGCATTAGGAGAGTCGTGTTTCCAGATATGCTTCCCTGAAATCCTAATATAGATATTACTTTATTATTTCCTGATACTGCGGATATGTAAAGAGGTGAAGAGACTATGTTTACGTTAGGTATGGATGATACTAGCTGCGACTTACCGATCTGTGAGACGATTCCTCCGGAAGTGGCAGGGGGAGGACCTGCTAAAGAGCTTGCGCCTTTCACGACATACGTTATTGAATTTGAGGTTTTTACCAAAGCATTGTTTGAAGAATAGGTTATGTTCGCGTCAACGTAGTATTTGCCTGGAATTGAAGTTACATTATTAATTATGATTACTGTGTTTTCACTCTGCGCAGGAGATAAAGAGCTCAGGTTTTGTGTTATAGAAGATGATTCAGGACCCGTAACAGACAGGTTCAGTTTGATTGAATTCGCTGCGTAATAGCCGCTGTTATTCACGGTTAAGTAGATATAAATTGGGGAGGTGAAATTCGCAGGACCTGTAGCAAGACTTGTTATCGCCAGGTTGGCCGGAAGCAGAAGCTGGAAGTTTGAGGAACTTGAATTCGTAAATCCGCTGTTTTTGAAGTATATCTCTGCAGTATAATTTCCAGTAGGGAGCGTATTGGTGTTTATGCTTACCGGATAGGTTGATGAAATCTGGTTTACAGTACCTACGCTCTGAGACGTATTTAATCTGGTATTGCCAGATTCAGTGAGTGAGAAATACCCATTTAGATTAGATATTGAGCACTGTGCGATTGTTTTTATAGTATAGTTTACGGTTATTACACTGCCCTGTGGATATATAGGAAGCGTATTCATATGAAGCGAGAAGGGACAGCCCACCGTTACGTATGCAGCTACTGAGCTGCCTGAAGAAACATAGGGCATTGCCGCTAAAATACACATTAGGATCAGTGAGTATAAGATTTTTATGCGCATACGAATCAATTGTTAATACATTTTGTTTGTCAACCGTATATTATTGGTATGCATAAGGATTTTATTTGTTGCTTAAAGCCAGCCGCACACTGCAATGCAGTATAATTTATGTATGGCATCATCTCACAGCTAAAGATGGGTGTTTTACGCCACTTTGTATAAATCTGTTGGGTTTTGGCAGGATAGTTATGCTTGCCCCATAGCAGGAGATTCTGAAGTGGTAATGACATTCTTTAGATTAGTGGCAGCTATATCAGCATATGCTTTCAATAAAACGGATGTTGATTAACCACTTTAAAGCTTTCCCATCCTATTACATAATGTGGAGATTTGAATGGCAGCAAATGGAAAGAAAACCATGAAGAAGAAGGCGATAAAGAAAGATAGGAAAGTTAGCATTAATGCATCTAACAAGAACCTTGAGTTGGGAGCGGCAATAATCCTTATAATCATAGTTGCAGCTGCGGTAGTGTTCAGTAACCGTGGGGCTTCTGGCTCTTCCAGGCATAATACTACCTCGCAGCCTATGGCAAACTTCAATTCAACAAGCTATAGGACTACCGTACCTCAGATAAACGCCAGTAGCAATTCCTCAGGAAACGGACAGACGAAGTTCGCTGGATCCAACTATTCTGAGATAGCCCATCTGTTATACGGACCTAACCAGACTAGCATAAAGTTCGAGGCTCCGGGATTCAATGAGAGCTTAACCGACCTTTCTTCCGGAGCAGTAAACATAACATTCAGGAAGCTAGGCAATGTAGGATACAATTTGGTATTTACAGTGCCAAAGGGTTACAGCCTTTATTATCTTGAAGGGTCATATGGAGATGACAACCCACCCACAGGCGAATATTCACTGATAGATGATGGTGTCATACTTGTCAACCCGCAAGGGTATATTATTGGGAACGTAACGAAACCTTAAAGGTATGTTTATGTCAGGTAAAAAGAATAAAGCAGAACCCGTTATAAGTAAAAATGATAAGATAAGGCATATCCTGGCAAGGCTTGCAGTAGCCCAGGTATTGATAATATTCGGGATATGGGAGATAGTGCAGCCGTTGTACTGGAACTCTTTTGTTCCTTCCTTTGTCTCAGGTTTCATTAACATAAACCTCTTTGTCCAGCTGCATGGCATATTCATACTGATATTAGGGATAGCGATACTTATCGGCGCATACCTTAGGATAAGTGCAGCTCTTGCAGCTTTGACAACGCTTGCCGTGATTGTATTCCTCCTGGTCTCATCCGGATTCTCAGACATAATAGTAAGGGATATCGTTATTGTGCTTGTGGCAGCTTCTCTGGTCTTTGACGATACAAGATACCTAAGGGCGACAAAGGTGTGGTAGTATATGCAAAGGTCTTTATATGTTACTTTTATGGCGTGCAGTACAACAAAGGTTAATAAGGCTGGATGTGAATGTTGTTAGGTTGATTGAATGGTAAAGAAGTTTGCTTGCAAAGACATAGGAATGCAGTGCGGTTTCACCGCTAAGGCAAAGACCGAGGATGAGCTGATGCAGAAGATAGCAGAGCATGCAAAGAGCGCTCATAACATGGCCCAGATAGATGCTGCGACCATGGGAAAGGTAAAGAAGGCGATAAAGGACAGCTTATTCTGAAATTTATAGGGTCCTTTGACCCTATTCTCTCTTTTTATACTTTATTTTTATAGATTTCTTGCCGATAGGTTATATGCAGCTTCTAGAAAAAGAATATAAATATACTTTGACCACTCTTATTGCTTGTTTGCTGCATCGAAAAGGTTTAGATATTAGGTAGCGTAGTACTTTTAGCATATAACGGGATTCAATGAGAATACTTGAGCTTGACGTTGATAAGATAGCTTTTTCTCCTGTGAAGGCAGAGGCAGAGCTGCACGATGAGGTGGAGCTTAAGGAGATAATGGTTAGTGATGCGCTCGTAGTGCTTGTCAGCGTTGAGAATGGTGATGATGAATCAGCTGCAGATTCAGCTATAGAGGATATCAGTAAGTTCATGGAGAACCTGAAAAGGAAGAAGATTGTCATATACCCGTATGCGCATCTGTCCAGCGATTTATCCGGTCCGAAAGATGCAAAGAAGCTCATAGATTACATGTATGAGAAGCTGGGTTCCAAGTATGAAGCTGTAAAGGCTCCTTTCGGATGGAACAAGAAGCTCATGCTTGACATAAAGGGACACCCGCTTGCAGAGCAGGCAAGGAGCTTTGTCCCTTCGGTAAACAAGGGCAAGCAGAAGAATGATGAGGAGTCACAGGCGCTTAAGGAAGAGGACAAGGTAGTCTCAACATGGTACATACTTGATGAGCATGGAAAGCTGTGGCCTTATTCCGAATTTGATTTTTCAAAGAGCGTGAACCTGAAGAAGTTTGCGGATTATGAGATAAAGAAGGTGAGGACATACAATACAGAGCCTCCGCACATAGCACATATGAAGAGGCTGCAGCTTGTCGGCTATGAGCCTGGGTCTGATCCCGGAAACTTCAGATATTATCCTAATGGCAAGCTGGTAAAGTCGCTTCTTGAGAATTATGTAACGTCAAGAGTGGTAAGCTACGGCGCAGTAGAGGTAGAGACACCGATAATGTATGATTATGCGCATCCTGCACTCAAGGAGTATCTGCACAGGTTCCCTGCAAGGCATTATGTGCTAAAGTCTGATGACAAGGAGTACTTCCTCAGATTCTCTGCTGATTTCGGACAGTTCCTTATGGCGCATGATGCAACCATATCTTACAAGCATTTACCATTCAGATTCTACGAGCTTACAAGATACAGCTTCAGGAGAGAGAAGAGCGGAGAGCTTACAGGCCTGAAGAGGCTGCGCGCCTTCTCCATGCCAGATATGCATACTCTTTGCGCTGACCTTGACCAGGCAATGTCCGAGTTCAAGCAGCAGTTCAGGTTCTGCGTAGATGTGCTTAAGGGTATAGGGATAGGCATGGAAAAATACGAAGCTGCATTCAGGTTCACAGAGGGGTTCTGGAAGGAAGATGCTGATTTCATAAAGGAGATAGTATCGAAGGAGCTGAAAAAGCCTGCGTTGATAGAGATGTGGAACTTCAGGTATGCATACTTTGACCCTAAGTTTGAGTTCAATATAATAGATTCTGCAGACAAGGCAACAGCTCTTGCAACCGTGCAGATAGACCACGAGAACGGGGAGAGATATGGGATGAGCTATGTCGACAAGAGCGGCGATAAAAAGTACCCTATAGTCCTCCACTGCAGCCCAAGCGGAGCGATAGAGCGTGTCATATATGCGCTTCTTGAGCTCGCTTCCGTAGATGAAGCAAATCAGAAGGTGCCTGCGCTGCCGTTATGGATAACTCCTACACAGGTGCGAATACTTCCGATATCTGAGAAGTTTACAGCGCAGGCGGTAGAGATTGCAAGCGTTTTTACAAAGAGTGGAATAAGGGCAGATGTTGATGATACTGACAATACGCTTAACAAGAAGATAATGAATGCGGAGAAGGA
>CAZCSE010000022.1:0-8422 GCA_964501245.1 Microcaldota archaeon
GTTTTCACGGCAGGAAGTCCTTGTTCTTTATCTTCTCCTTTATGTAATCCTGGACAAACGTAAGTCTTGGGCCCTGCAGCGCGTCAGATTCGAGTTTTAGCTTCAGCTTTATCACCTTCTTCAACTCATCAGACCATTGCTCATGCACATTGATCCACTGGTAAGAAAGCATATCCTGTGCCCTTTTAAGATCAACGTCTGTTGCCTTCAATGTAAGATTCTTGAGAAAGTCATACTTTTCTATATCCGATATGGTTACGCCTATAAATCTCGCTTCTGGGGTTGCAATCGTATCACCCATATACGCCAGATTAATGCTTCCTGTCTTTATTGTCCAGTATATATACCATCCCCATGCGTCTGCATCATTTAGCACATATACCGGGAACTTCATATCTGCAAATTTCCTTATCAGTCTTCTTGTGCCTCTCGAAGCCTGCCCTTCAGAAGACATCAATATGCATCCCTCCTTTTTCCATATCCCGTCCTCGTTAAGCCTCTGCCAAAGAGCCTGCTTCTCCACAACGAGTACGTACTTGGCCTTTACGTCTGCAAACTCAATATCATTGTCAACATCGCTCGGTATCGCCCATCCGCTCCTGCCCATCTTGCTCGCATCTATCTCCTGCTTTTCACCGCCAAAGCTGTCTATTATCTTCATCCTTCCTGCGAGCAGCCCCTTCCTGTTGGTATTAAGATTTAGGTCCTCCCTCTTCAGATCCAATGTGACTTCAAGATCCTCAACAAGGGGGTTTGATTCGGCCTGTTCATTGAATATATTCTCGTCTATGTCCTCTCCAAGCGAATGCTTTAGCTGATAATAAAGCCCTCTTATGGAGGTGTGCAGGTTCTCCTTTACGAACCTATGGCATTTTGACGCTATCGCAATAGTCTGCATGAACTTCTTGGACTGCGAGATATTTACAAAATCCCTCTCTTCCTTGGCCTTGCCAAGTTTTAGATATCCTACTTTAGGATCAAAGTTTATATTGGACCTCGTCCTTGTAGTGGTCACGAACTTGGGATTCTTTCCCTGCTTTATTTCCTTGACTATCTTCTCGCCAAGCTCCTCTAACTTCTTCTTTGATCCTTCTTCGGTCGCCATGTTCAAATCACACTTCCAACGGCTCTCTCTCCAGTTTGTCTGTCTCTATGTACTTCCTCAGCTTGCTTATCATCTCATCCCTGCGCTTGCTCTTCTTCAGCGCATACTGGAGGACATCCGCGATATTCTTTACAGGTATTATCTTTATCTTACTGAGGCTCTTCTTATCTATATTAACGTCACCGGCATTGTTCTGCGGTATAAGGACGCACTTCATACCTGCATTTATGGCAGCACTCACCTTGTTCGATATGCCCCCTACAGGCAGAACATCCCCTCTTACCGACAGGGATCCTGTCATTGCAATCTCCTGCGATACCGGTATGCCTTCCAGAGCTGATATGACTGCTACTGCTATTGAGATGCTTGCACTGTCACCTTCAACGCCTTCATATGTCTGCACGAACTGTACGTGAATGTCATAACTTGCCATATCTCTGTTCATGTGCCTCTTTATGAGCGCACCTGTGTTCTTTACCGCCTCTCTCGCTATCGTGCCTAGTTTACCGGTAGGTATGAGCTTACCCTCGGTCCTTGAACTTGCCTTTGTCACCTCTGCAACTATGGGGAGAACTATCCCTGAAGAGAGATAAGATGATCCAACTATTGCAAGCCCGTTAACTCTGCCGATTGCATAACCTGTGCTCCTGAATATCTGGTAATCTTTTCTGTATTCCAAGGACTGCTCAACGAACTGGGCTTCCAGAGGCTTTGTAACTTTGAAGCTTTCCATAACGTCCTCTTCTGTAACAATCTTCCTGCCCTTCTCCCTTGCTATGTCTCCTGCAGCCCTTATTATGCCTCCTAGGTCTCTGAGTATGAGCGTAAGCCTGTTCTTCCTGCCGCTCCTTCTCTTTGCCTCATCTATTATCGCCATGCAAGCTCCGTAGCTGAATGGAGGTATCTTGCCATCCTTCTTTATCTCCTGCGCTATGAACCTTACAAGCTCATCCCTGTTCTTTTCCGTATCTGGCATCGTGTCTTCCATGTACACTTCGTATCCATAACCGCGTATTCTTGACCTTAGGGCAGGATGCATTTTAGGAACATCCTGAAGGTTTCCTGCCGCCACGAGAAGGAAGTCGCATGGCACAGGCTCTGTCCTTACCATGGCCCCTGAACTGAGTTCACTCTGTCCGGTTATCGCGTACTTCTTCTCCTGCATTGCAGTAAGAAGCTCCTGCTGGCTCTTCGCCTCGAGATTTGAAACTTCGTCTATGAAGAGAACGCCTTTGCTTGCCTTGTGAACAGCACCGCTGTCCACTCTCATGTGCGGAGGTGTTCCCAGACCTCCTGATTGCAATGGGTCATGCTTCACATCTCCGAAGAGCGCGCCTGCCTTTGCTCCTGTTGCCTCTATGAACGGAGCGTGAACAAGTCCTGTATTATCAACTATGAGCTTTGGTTCATTCGTATCGAACATTCCGGGAAGCACTCCTGCACCTGCACGTCTGAATGTGCCTACGAAGAGTGCAGCTGCACCGAATACAAGCACTCCGAGCATGATTGCGCCGAGGAATATTATCTGTGAATTGTTGAGTATGTTAAGGAAGGTAGCTACTATTGCAATGACTACGAGAACTATGAGTATCGGAACTATCCAGCTCCTCTGCTTGCCCATATCCACTTTTCCTGCCATCTTCTCCTTCTGCACTATCTGCCTTCCCTGCCCGTCTCCAAGAGGCTTTCCGCTGGCAAGAATCTCCTTTGCATTAGGGTATGTCTTTACTACCTTTATCAAAGGTTTGTTGTCATCGTTCACGTTTTTGTATGCAAGCACATCCTCAAGGTCTGCTGCAGGAAGAAGCTCTGCCATGGCCTGTGCAAGCAGCGTCTTTCCAGTGCCAGGGGAGCCTATCAGAAGCACATTCCTGTGCTGCTTTGCTGCCTTTTTTATTATCTCCGTAGCCTTTTCCTGTCCTATTATCTGGTCTATGAGCTTGTCCGGAATCTTTATTTCATCGGTGCTCTTGAACTTTTTCATAAGGATCATCTAAAATTCGACACTAAATATTCTTTATGCATATTTATAAATATCTCTCCTCAAAAGCAAGATAGTGGTCAAATGGATTTCGAGGAGTATCAACGCGAAGCCAACAAAACAGCGGTTTATCCTAAGAACCTTGATGGTGCATTCTTCTACCCTTCAATAGGGCTGGCAGGAGAGGTCGGAGAGCTTCTTAACAAGATAAAGAAGATTGCAAGGGACAACAACGAGATTGACAGGGAGGATCTTAAGGGTGAGATAGGGGACATACTCTGGTACCTTGCACAACTCTCAACAGAGCTTGGGATAGATTTTGAGGATGTTGCACTTCATAATCTGGAGAAGCTGAAGAGCAGGCATGAGAGGGGAAAGATAGCAGGCAGCGGGGATAACAGATAGCCTCAGGATTTTACAAATCTCTTATAGAAGACTATGGGCAGGAAGCCAACTATGCCTACTATCAAAGATTCTAGCAGTACTGTAAGTATGATTGAGACGATGCCTCCGAGTATTGGATTTACAAAAGAGAATCCTACGGTAAGAATCTCAGTTATTGCATAGACTACTGCATACGCTATCCCTGAGAGTATAAATAAGCCTATTATGCTCCAGAAGTACTTCCTTGCAATTCTGAAGCTCTTCTTTATTGCGACGGTTCCACTGCTCCCATCAAGCATTGCGAGAGGAACAGCCATAAAGAACAAATCCCCTAATATGGCCGCAACCACGATAACTACGAGTGCAGTTATGCCCAGGGTTGACAGGAAAAGTAACGGATGTGAGACTACTCCAGAACTAGATCTGTTTGATAAGATATACAGTAAATCAGGCGTTATAATTATGCCCACTGCGATTACAATAGCCACTGTCTGTATTACTGATGTCCACAGCATCTTTCTGTAAACTCTTTCGGAATCCTTGAATGCCTTATCCAGAGTTGTTTTACCTCTCTTCTGCATTCCCTGTATTGCAAGCGAATAGTATATCCCATTCCATATCGGGCTTATCAGAATCGCCACGATAAATATTACTAGAACTATCGGTATAAAGGCCAATGGAGAATTTATGCTGGAGACTGCTCCAAGAGCTGCGCCTGCTGTAAGGAGAACCAAAATAATTACCAATACTACAAATATAACGAGAATGAGTACGTACAATCCAAGAAGTTTAAGATAATTCTTCTTTGCAATATCCATGCTCTCTTTGAAGACATCAATTATACTGGGCATGAGTTAATATCTGAAGCAACATTTAAAAGCGTACATAATCCTTGAAAGATTCCACTGCATGTCATTTTATGTTCAGGCTCATGAGTATCAGTACTGAGATTACATAGAAGGGTATTGCAAGTATGAATGTAGATATGTAAGAGACATTTGCATAGAGATAACCTGAGAATATCTGCGCAGGAAAGGCAGCTATCAGTGGCATTACGCTGAACAGGGCCATCAGCTTACCTCGCTGCTCCTTTTCAGAGAGGTTTCCCTGCAGAGTTGACATTGAGGGCTGTGCAATTGCACCGCCGACACCACCTGTAACGCTCCATGCCAGCAGGTCATTCATACCGTTTGATGATACGAATATAAACATTGATAACGGAGAGAAGAGAGCTGCAAGTATGGTTGCCTTCTTCAGCCCTGCGCGTTTTATTATCCTGACTGATGGGATCAGAACGATAACAGTGACAAGACCTGTAATTCCGCTCAGAAGTCCGTATGCTACCGGAGACAGGCTGAGCTGCTTTACAAGATATATGGATACAAATATCGTAGTAAAGCTTGCAGCTATGCTCGAAGTAATCGTATACCAGAGCAGCTTCTTTGCATCACTGTTTGCCTTTTTGATAGTGTAAGCATAATCGCTTATCATACTCCTGAAGTTCTTGATGAAGGGCTCCTTCAGTCGCGGCTTGGGCTTATATGTCTCACCAAGCTTTATCGCACGATACAGCATCGCTGTTAATCCCAGCATGCCGCTTACAAAGAACGCTATCTTCAATCCGCTTATATCTCCATATTTAACCATCAGCAGACCGCCTATAACGGGTGCAAATACTGCCGGAAGAGTGTTAAGCATTGCAAACGAGGCAAAGCCGGAAGGGCGCATATCCTGCCTCATCGATTCCGTTAGGATGGAGTTGAATGCAGGTGTGTATATGCTGCAAAGTGATCCTATTATGACTGGAACAAGGATAAACTGCCAGGCGTTTATGAAGAGATAGAGGAAGGCGCTTCCTGCTGAGATTGTACTGAATATAACTATGACCTTTCTCCTTCCGAATACATCTGCAAGATATCCTCCAAGAAGGAGTGCGATTGCAGTAACAACTGAGCTTATCGCAGCCATAACTGCAATATACAGCAGAGGCATTCCCAGTGCCTTGAAGAATATCGACTGGAATGGTGAATACATGAAGCTGCCGATGCCCCATATTGCAGAGGTAAGCGTTATTATCCATGCATCTTTAGGCAGATAGAATCTGAATATGCCATTCTTATTTCCTTTACGTGTCGTCATGCTTCATCTTTTCATTAGTAAAGAAATATAAACAGAGATTATCTTTATATTCTGAGGAGCAGACAAGGACAATCCGAATAATGTAAAGGCAGATAGTCTAATATAATTAGCAATGACCTTCCCAACCCTCTAAATAAATTATAAGTGTTGTGTATATAATAATTATAGCAAGTTAGACAAAAAACGTTGTATCAGTCATGTTTAAATATGGTCTTTTGCATCTACTGAACGTGTATTTATGCAAGTAATCAAAAAAATAACCTCTGAGATTAAGCAGGCAGAAGTAGACATACAAAAAGGCAAGAAGGTCACTGTTCTCGATCAGAATGGTAGATTCTCTTCAGAACGACATAGCATAGAAAAGGAGGATATAGAACCGACGGACCTGAGAAGAGGAGGTATGTTCAAGCCCTTCCTCAGAAGAGCAACTTGTTAATCCCTGCTTTTTTTTACATAAAGACGGACGCTCTTAGATACTTTTAAATATCATAAAAACCTTATCTTCTTCCATCAGTCTTTATGCATTCTTTAATTAACTGACGACCAGACAAAATTCGACTAGCTAGAGAAAATGCGTTGTAACGATCGCATGCGTTTAACAATTATAAGAGATGAACAATATGAAATTAGTTGAAAGGATAAAGGAGAGAAAAGAGATAAGGAAGCAGGTAAACGAAGCAATAGCTGCAGGAAATCAGGCATTTGCTGATGCTTTTGCAAAGGCTCTTAGAATGGAACCGCTGGATGTGGATTCAAGAACAACATTCGGTCTGGGCAAGATGCACGCAAAATCCGATACCGGTTTCAGATTGGAAGATGTGCTCAACGTGACAACTTTTGTTCACAGGCACGGCCTATACAGATTTATGAGAAAGAGAGGTAACGGCGAAGGCCAGTAAAATATACCTGATTAGATGATACTCTCAAAGAGCAGTACTGCAGACGTAGCAACATGTGCGGAAAGGAAAGGCACAGTAGTCATACCTGGCGACCTTGTACTTTATAGAAGTACTCGATATCCCGGAAGCGTCATCGTACAGGGAAATATAACCGGATACAGGGGTAGAGGATATAACCTGACCGTTCTCAATGGAGATCTTTCTGCACAGGACATAATAATCGGAGACCTTAAACTGTCTGGAAACGTGAGGGCAAGATCCATGGATGTGCAGAATCTACGCTGCAACAATGTATCTGTAGTAAGGGAGCTGTACTGTAAAAATATATCTGCTGCAAATATCTCTGCAGATGAGATATGCGCTAAGAGAGTAAAAGCAGAAGGCGATATCACTGCCCGTGTTCTGATATCCCTTACCAGCATATCTGCTAAGGATCTGCTTGTAGATTATGTGAGCGCAGTGAAAGATATAAGCGTAAGGAATGCTGAGGCAAAGGACAGCATAATCACAGAAAAGGATATATTCTACAATCTGATATGCCACGCCCACAGGAAGGTACTGTACAGGCATGCGTATCCGCAGTTTGAAAATGCTCCTCCTCCATTCGTATCTGATGAGGATATAGACATCAAAAACAGCATATATAGAGAAAAACGGGGTTAATCATATGAAAATAATGAGAACGGACAAACAGAAAGTGCAAGAGACCGTAATAAAAGGCAATCTTGTATTAGAAGAAGACATGTCATACCAGGGCAATCTGGTAGTAGAAGGAAGCGTATCTGGCACATGCGGTTCAAGATTCAACTTAGAAGTAAACGGCAATCTACAAGTATCTGGAAATGTATCTGTAAGCAAGTTAACAGTCACAGGCAACATACATTCCGATGCCAATATCTCAGCAAGATCAATATCTGCTTCTGACATTTCAGCATGCAGCATATCTGCCAATAGTGTACGTGCGCGTGATATAACAACATGCAAGATTCGTTCATATTCACTAACTGCACACTCAATATCCCGTAATCCAGAATGCGGGCATGCAGAAAAAACAAGGGAACGGTTATTCATATCTCTTAAGAGGAATCCAACATTATATTAGAAGTTCTAAATATATGTTAGTAACAAATGGTCTTACTTGCACTTAAGGAAAAAAATGTGATAAACATGCGGACTATACAAAGAATGGCAGAGGAATTAAAGGCAGCGCAGCATCCATTATCACAGGTACCGATAACTTTCAAGAGATTAAGAAGAGAGAATGCTATTGAAGATGATAATGGCTCATACGGAGATATTATGGCTAGAAGGCTTGCTCCTGTAAAGCCTGTGATACCTGAAGGATATGTGCATGTGACCTTGGAGCTTGCTGCAACGTTATTCCGTTTTAATGATGATTTCAGAACAGACCTGTTCAAGAATTCTACTACCCAGATACAAGGCAGGAGCAGAACAAGTGAGGGTTACTTTGAGATACTTGAAAATCAGAGGACCAGAGTAGGAACGCATGCAAATGGGATATTCAGACCTGTAGATAAATATACTTTCTATGAACTGCCTACAGAGAAGAGATCATTTCACTTGTGCGGAAGAATTGGTGGTCTATACGTGGATGCGGATCCTAAGCGAGGCCTTATAGTGTATACGACTCCTTTCCACCCTGATGATCTAAGCATAGCACTAGCAAGAAGGTCAGATCTTGATCCGGTTATATACGGTGAACAGATGTCAAGTGGTAAGGCATTCGTTAATACTCTAAAGTCAGCACTAAGAAGATATCTGTAATTCTAATAAGATCTTAGATATTCTTGATAAATATTGGTGGTAGTATTAATATAATAAAGGAGTATACGAAAGAAATAAAGCCGGTATTCATATCTGATGATAAAGTAACCCCAGCAGAGCTTAAGGGTG
>CAZCSE010000023.1:0-8403 GCA_964501245.1 Microcaldota archaeon
GTTATGCTGTTTGATGTTGCTGATACTGATGAATATGTTGCAAGTACGTTCGCACTGTTCTGTGAACAGGTGTTTCCTGATGGTCCTGTGTACCATTTAACTGTGTAGTCTGGTGTTCCCCCTGACCAACTGGATGATAGGGTTATGGACTGACCACTGTCTATTGTTGGGTCTGTTGGTGTTGGAGCAGTAGGTGTTGTAAGTGCAGGGTTTATGGTGAATGTCGAATATTCTGATGAAACAGTATTTGCTCCTGAGTCGGTAACAATTACATTTGCCTCTTCTGGACTGTTCGATATGTCAGTAGAGGTTGTTTGGAAGGTATAGGTTACTGAGTTTGCAGTCTGCCCTGTCAGCAGGTCGTTGTGTGTTATTACTGATGGCGTTATGCTGTTTGCTACGATTATATTGTAGGTGAATGAGCTTACGCAATCATTTTCTGATGCTGTGAAACTTTCATACTGCCCTGCATCTGCTATGGAATTTGATGGAGTCGTTATTGAAGCAGAACAGCCTGCCAATGTTACTGATCCGAATGTTGTAGCAGGAAGTATACCGTTTGGAGGATATGCTCTTGCGCGTTCCCAGTTAATATACAACTTATAAGGATAACTTACATCAGATGCGCCTAGATTAGAGAGGTATAGCTCGCTTCCGCTCTTTATAGGCTGTGTGGTTAAGATGTTTCCGAATCCGCCGCTTTTTGAGTATAGCTGTGGTGCTATATAACCAGTCCAGGAGCTGGATGAAGTACCGGTAAAGTTAACAGCACCATAAACCCATGAAGATACTGCTGAACCTTGTCTGTTTTGGTCAGTTGTTCCTGTTCCAGAAGATAAATACTCCTGGCTGAAATAAGTAGTGGCAAATCCCATAGTAACTCCGATACCTGATGCAGATGATACCGTCTGGGAATTCAGCACTGCCACTATACCTTGTGCATCTGAAAGGCTGCCTGACTGGAGTTGTGATGATGCCTCAACTATACTTGGCTGGATTGGATAGCCATTATTGTATGTGAATGGAGCATCTGGCCCATAACCAGTTATGTGTATGACATTTCCTGTACTCCCATCAGGCATTACAGCACCTGTCAATTGGGCTAGAGTATAACCTGATGAGATTGTGAAATCACCTGTTGGAGTGTCTCCATTAAAATAGCTCAGGAACACCTTTGCACCATTGTCATACTCTGCATATTTAGAGCTGAGGGTCGGCGCTTCTCCTACGTTATTTCCGTTTATCACTGATGAACTTGGGGATGCGAACCCCATGTATATTGTATTTGTAGTTGCCGTTCCTGTGTTTGCCGGAAGGAAGGATGATGACCATGGGTAGTTTATCCACCATAATACGTTTGCAGATTCAGACAATGAATTAGGTGAAGAGGAACTGGTACATAAGGAATTTGATGCTCCGTTTGCTATTATGTTTCCTTCCAGCCATGAATTGATCACTGTGCCGTTTGCAAAGAAGAATTCGACATTCTGCAGGTTGCATGCCTCATATTGTTGGTATGCAAGCGCATTGAATCCTGTTACCAGAGTGTTTGCTGCAGACAGGGCATTTCCTCCTATGAAATTAGTTCCTATTGCGATTTGGGTATTAGCCGTTACTGCAGTTCCCTGATAGTTGGTAAGAGTTATTGGAAGATAGTACTGTATGCCTGGAGGAATAGGAGGTGGAGGTGGTAATGCAAATGCTGTGTTTATCACAAATATTGAAAATATCACAGATGCAAAAAGCACACTCACGTTTATATGATTTTTAGCATGTCGTGATGCGCTTTCTGGGTTTTTTACATAGCCCTGCCTAACCAATTTCAGCACCGTGATAATGTTAGGATATACTCGCAAATAAGTATTAAATATCAATAGCATATGCCGATTTTTTAATTCACATGCAGGCTATACTAAGAATCTCTTCCTTTTTCATTTGCAGCAGTTCGTTTATTGTTACTGTTCTGGCTATGCCGGAGTATATGGATATGTTTTTCTGAGTCGTAATTACCAGTATATTCTTGTACAAAACTCTCCTTCTTGCTATCATCTCTGCTGTTGCTTCTGGAGCTTTTGATCCTGTTTCGTACTCTATGGCTGTTTGATTGCCGGCTGCTGCTATGTCAGGACCGTTTGAAGAGTTGTATACGGTACAGCTGATTCCGCTTTCCTGAAGCTTCCTTGCGATCACATTTACGGATACATCATGCTCTGCGGAATTCCTTATGCTCTTTACATACCATATTCCGGAATAGCTGCCGCAATTCCTCAGCTCGTAGCCGAAGAGAAGCCTGTTTCTTATAGCGTCAGCTATTGCCTGCTCAGACTCACGCTCGTTATGGCCTGACCTTTGCATACTCTCCTTAAGCTCTTTTTTACTTAGAACAGGCTTTTGTTCAGCTATTATTGTATCTATTGCACTCGGTCGTCCATTCTCAGATTCATCGAACCTTACTATAAATGGCTCCTTCCTGTATGAGTCTAGTATTATGGCGCTGCCTCTCTGCAGTGACCTTAGACCCTTCTTCACCTCTGCAAACCTGCTCCCTTCCGTACCTCCTGCCATGTAGTTTGCTATGTAGTTCAGCTCCTCAGGCTCCCTCTGGTAGAATGAGATGAACATTGCTGAGTTTGCCCTCAGTCCTTTGTCCATCTCCTTTGCACGCTGCGAGAGAGCGATTATGCCGAAGCCGTACTTCCTGCCCTCCGCAGCTATCTTTGCAAGTATATCGCTGCCCTTCACCTTTGCAGCCTCGTCTATTATAGCGTAGAACCTGGGCTTGTTCTCTTTCTTCATGGAGAGCATGTTCGTGTATATCTTCCTTAGGAAGCCCTCTATGTAGATCGATTGCGCCTCAGGGGTATGAAGGTTCTGCAGTACCATTACGCTGTTCTCTGATAGTATCTGCTCTATGGAACAGCTGTTCGGAAATCTGTCTGTATCAAGAAGTGAGAGCCTCTTCTCAAGGCTTTCCAGTATGCGCTTCTCCTTCGGGTCAGCTTTGTTGTGGAAGACCTTTATCGTGAAGAGCAGGCCCTTCAGATTTGGCTTCTGCTCCTTCTTCCTGCATATCCTGTATGTGTACATAAGGCATTTATGCAGCGTATACCCCTGCACTTCGCCTATCCTGAAGGTCCTCTTGAACATCGAGACTAGCTCATTAGCCTTCTCCCGCTCTGACATGCCGTCAAGCTCGAAGATGTTTATTCCGCTCCTTGATGCATCGTATATGCTTGCGCCGAGGGACTGTGCAAAGGATGCATATTCTCCGTGCGGGTCAAGTATTGCAAACCTTATTCCCTGCCTGGCTATCGCCTTTGCTATTGTCCTGCAGGCATTGGACTTCCCGGAGCCGCTGGTTCCTATTATGCAGATGTGCTGGTTTAGTCCGCTGCTTGGGGAAAAGATCAGGCGCTCCTTTGCCCTTAGCCACTCCCAGCGCCTCTCTCCTATATAGATGGTGCGCATCCCCAATCTGTTTGTTATCGTGCCTACCTCACAGTAGGGCTTTTGTTTTTTGAATATCATGATTTCACCATTTACCTGTAGATAAAGGAAAAGGATATCACTTTCTGTTCCTGAAGTGGAACAGCAAGGCAAGTATTATTATGACCGCTATTATTGCAAGTATTATCACATATAGACTGGATTGTCCCTTGGTATAAGGAGCGGTTGTAGTAGTGTTTATCGTTGTGCTAACGATGCTCGTTATATTTACTGTTGCAGACTTGGATACATTGAACAATCCTATCACAGGGTCTGCAGGAGCTGCAAAGGTTATAGTGCATGCAGTAGCATTTATCGTGAATGGAGTTATTCTGGACCATGTTCCGTTCCTGAATATAAACGGATCTAATGAACCCGAAGCAATCCCGCAAGGATAATCCAATGTAACATTGACTGTGACATTTGCTTTCTGGAAAGTGTAGTTTATTGCAGATATCAGATGCCCTGAAGGATTTGCAGCATTCCTGAATTCTGATGTAACATTTTCTGCAGTTATGTTGAAGCATCCTGTAAAGCTGCTGAACGAAAATAGCGCACCTAGTGAATTATATGATACAGAGGCGCCGTTGCATATCTCTGCAGTAGCTCCAGAGGACCTGATTACAGGTATTGTAGTAACTGCCGAAGGCACTGTAGTAGGTATCGTTGTTGGAATGGTTGTCTGCACGGTCGTTATGGTTGTCGGCAATGTTCCGAAGAAGCCAGTAGGTCCTCCTGCATATGGATTTGATACTGAATTGGCTTTCGGTGCAGGAAGTACGGTAACGTATACCACATTGCTGCCCAGCGTAGTAGCCTCTGTATTTACTATTATAGTATTCTGGTCTGAAGATGATACTGTACCGTCAAGGTTTTCAACATATGCGAATCTGCCGTCAGGAGTGAATGCCACACTTCTCGGGTTGTCTATCTGTTCAGTTATTGACCCGATTGGAGATCTTGTCGCCAGGTCTATTATCATTACATTTCCTGGAAGACCCTCATTTGTCACGTAGGCATATGTGCCTGATTGGGAGATCGCAATGCCATACGGAGTCCCTATTCCTGATGTTACTGCTCCTGCTACTGACTCTGTTGTAGTATTTATTATCACTACGTTGCTGCTGCCGCTGTTATCTATGTACAGATATCTTCCCCCGGGAGATAATGCAATCCCTGTTGGAGAGTTTATACCTGTTGATATGGAACCTGTTACTGTGTTTGTAGTTGTGTTTATTATTACTACGTTGCTGCTGCCGCTGTTTGCAACATATGCAAATGCGCCAGTAGGATAGAATACAACGCCTATTGGATTATTGAATCCTGAGGGGATGGAACCTGTGACCGTGTTGGATGCTGTGTTTATTATTACTACATTGCTACCGTGGTTCGTTATGTATGCATACTGACCGTTTGGAGAAAATGCTGCACCACCAGGATGCACAAATAACGGAGAGGTTATCGCTGAAGTTATTGTATTTGTTGCCGTGCTGATTATCAGGACATTGCTTGAGTACTGGTTCGTAGCGTATGCAAATGTTCCTGTAGGAGATATTGCAAGACCTTGCGGATTGGAGAATCCGGGATGGGGTATAATGCCAGCTATTGAATAAGCAAGTACCGCGTTATCTGTTAAAAATGAGCAGTAATAGGAATTGGCAGATGGATATATCTGTGAGAATGTTACGGAATTTCCGGTTATTCCAAGCTGCTGTCCTGCAAATGTAGATTGCTGGTTGCAGGTTGAATTCGGAGATGAATATAATATTTCACCGTATGCAGGTGTGCCACCTGACCAGCTTGAAGAGAGTGTTATTGGATTTCCTGATGTCACTAAAGTGTTTGCAGGGGAGAGAGTTGGCGAGCTCAGAGCAGGGTTTATACTGAATTCACTTACGACCTTTGCAGTCGGAACTCCAGGATGTATTATCGTAATGTTATTCTGGTAGAAGTCTGTTACATATGCATAAGACCCATCAGGAGAGAATGCAATACCATAGGGATCAGGATTGTAGTTCAACGCTATTGAACCTATTACGTTATCCGTTGCAGTGGCTATTATGGTGATATTGTCTGGAATATTTGCAATACAGTCATAACTACACATTGCCACGTAGGCATATGTGCCGTCTGGGGAAATTGCCACTCCTTGAGGAGTACTTGATGAAGGAAACTGTATTGCATTTGTTACAGTATTTGTGGCTGTGTTTATCACTACCATATTAGTTGAACCTAGATTTGTCACGTAGGCATATGTACCTGAAGGGGAGAAGGCTACTCCTTGTGGTTCGCTGAAGCCTGAGTTTATGGAGTTTACTACTGTGTTGGTTGCGGTGTTGATTATTACTACGTTGTTTGAATTATAGTCTGCCACGTAGGCATATGTGCCTGAAGGGGAGAAGGCTACTTGTGATACGCCGTTGATGCCTGCAGTTATTGAATTTGTTACTGTGTTGGACGCAGTATTTATTATTGCTATATTGCCGTAGTTTGACACATAGGCGTATGTGCCTGAAGGGGAAAAGGACACTCCTGTCGGATTCCCAAACCCAGAGTTTATTGAGCCTGTTACTGTGTTGGTTGCTGTGTTTAGTATAAGGACGTTGCCCCCGTAATAGTTTGTTACGTAGGCATATGTGCCTGAAGGGGAGATAGCTATGCCTTGGGATCCGGAATATCCTGAAGGAGACACTATTGCGTTTGTTACATATGAATTTAGATCACTGTCTGTTATGTATGCGCAGTAGTAGGTGTTCGAAGTTGGAGATACCGAAGGGAAGGTCGCTGAGGTAGAGGTCAGCCCTGTCTGCCTGTCTATCAGAGTAGATTGCTGGTTGCAGATTGAATTAGGCGAAGAATATAGAGATGCGCCATATTGAGGTGTTCCTCCTGACCATGAGACAGTGAACGATCCTGTAAAGGACTGGCCGCTGTCTATCGAAGGATTTCCAGGGAAGATTGAAACGTTGCTTATAGGAGGATTGACAGTAATATCACTGGTTATGCTGTTGACAGTAGGCGTTCCCGTATTTACAATGATGGTGTTTCCTCCACTTCCTGCATCATTCACGATATAAGCGTATGCCCCATTTGGTGAGAATGAGACTGATAGCGGACTGATTAGTCCTTCATGCATGGAACCTACAACAGTATTTGATGTAGTATCTATTATCACTACATTGTCAGCGCCTGTGTTGAAGCATGATGCGTTGCAGTTTGTCACATAAGCATAGCCTCCTGAAGGGGAGAATGCCACGCCGTAAGGCTGGTTTAAGCCCGCAGTTATCGAGCCGGTTACTGTGTTGGATGCCGTGTTGATTATTATTACATTGTTGTAAACAGGATTTGCAACGTAAGCGTATGTGCCTGAAGGAGAGAATGCCACCCCATAAGGGTTGCTTATCCCAGAGTTTATTGAGCCGGTTACAGCACCGGTAACCGTATTTATTATTGCCACATTGCTGCTGCCGAAATTTGTCACATATGCATATGTGCCTGATGGGGAGAATGCCACTCCTTTCGGCTCGTCTATTCCTGATGTTATGTATCCGGTTATCGTATTTGTAGTTGTGTTTATTATCGCCACATTGCTGCTGCCAAAATTTGTCACATATGCATATGTACCTGAAGGGGAGAAGGCTACTCCGTATGGGTTGTTGATGCCTGAGGATATGGAGTTTACTACTGTGTTGGTTGCTGTGTTTAGTATTATTACATTGTTACTGTATTCGTTTGTGATATATGCGTATGCCCCGTTTGGAGATATTGCAACTCCATATGGGTCCCCCGTATCTGCAGGAAAAGAGCCTACAAATGAATATGCAGATGTAGAATTATCAGTGACAAATTCGCAATAATAGGTGTTTGAGGTGGGATAAATTAAGTTAGATTGAAACGTTATAAGTCCGTATTGCATCATTCCGGTTTCCTGCTGCACAAGCGTGCTTTCCTGGTTGCATGTAGGTGTTGAAGATGAGTATATAGAGGTGGAATAAGGCAGGGATCCGTGAAACAACGATGAAGTTAATGTTACTGGATTGCCCTTGTCTATGCTTGCGGAAGAAGGAGATATTATTGGAGTTGTCATCCCGTATCTTACGTTAAAATATGGCGAATTGCTGGAGCTTACGGTATTTGACCCTGAATCTATTACTATTACATTTGCCATCTCATTCAGGTTCGCGTCTGACGAAGCAAGTTGGAATGTGTATGTAACGGAATTTGCAGTCTGCCCGGTAAGCAGCTCATTGCGTATCACATTTCCTGATGGATAAGGCTTTATGATAATATTATAGGTAAATGGGCTGACACAGTTTGACTCTGAAGCTGTGAACGAAACATACTGGCCAACATCATAGAATCCTCCTGTTGGATTGCTTATTGTGGCAGTGCATGCAGCAGAAGTAGCAAAGGTAAGATTAGTTATAGCTACAGATAGAAATATTGCAATTAACAAAACGAAGCCAATACCCTTCATACTAAAATAACCTTCCGTTTGTAATTATTATGTTACACCACATATACGTTTATATTTGTTAGTCTTATTCAAGTAGGATACTTATTCAAGTAGAATAAAGGACAGTTGTGTTATCCGGCAATTATCTTATCCAAGCATCTTCTTCACAATCTCTATCTCCTCCCCTGGCTTCAGCTTTGGATTGTAAGGTGTCTCCAGTATAAGTGGCTTTTCTCTTATACTGTCATGCAGCAGGAAGGTTCTGAAGCCCTTGTTTATGTGTCCGAAGCCTATGTTCTCGTGCCTGTCCAGCCCTGAGCCCAGTTCATGCTTTGCATCATTAAGATGAATAGCCTTTATCAGGCTGAAGCTGAACTCCTTGTCCATCTGGTCGAGCACCTCCTCCTTGGTTATGTCATATCCTGCAGCGTATACGTGGCAGGTATCAAGGCAGAAGCCTA
>CAZCSE010000024.1:0-7871 GCA_964501245.1 Microcaldota archaeon
CATGCTGTATCCTTGACTTTGAACGTTCTATTGATGCTTTGAGTGAACCTTCTATCACTCCTATGCATGCAGAGCCTATGCCTATTCTGCCATTCATAAGCGCACTGTATGCTATTCGCAATCCGTTTCCAATTCCCCCTAGGATTTCTGATTCCGGTACAACCATATCTTCCAGACTTATCATTGCGGTATCTGCCGTGAAAAGACCTATCTTCTCCCTTAACTGTGCCTCTACTGAATAGCCCTTCTCCTTGGCATCTATCACAAATGCAGTTATCTCATTCTGGTCATCAGAGGATTTTGCAAAGAGTATCATGTAATTGCATATGGAACCGTTTGATATCAGGTATTTCTCACCGCTTATTATGTATGAATCGCCTTCCTTCCTGTAGGTCGTCTTCATGATCCTGGGATCGCTTCCTGCCTCTGGTTCTGTCAGACCGAATGAGAAGATGAATTCGCCAGTAGCCGATTTTGGAAGATATCTTTTCATCTGTTCCTCTGTTCCCCATCTTGCTATCGATGTTTGCGATATGAATGTCTGTACGTCGTATAAAGTAGGGAAACCGAGCCCACTTTGTGCAAGTCTCTGCTGCACAAGTGCATGTATCAGTGGTCTTGCCCCTTTTCCGCCATATTCCTTTTTCACATTAATTGCAAAGAGCCCGTACTTCCTTGCGATTGAAATGGCGTCGCTGTTGAACTCATGCTTCAGATAATGCTCATATTCAGACAATGATATCTCATCTGCAGCGGCGTCTGCTTGGGCAAGTACCTGTTCTTCATCTTTTGAGATTAAACCAAGTCTTGCAAGCCCATCGACATCCATGCTGAAAAGATCATCCATCTTATTTACCATCGCATATACTTGTTCTTCAATTTTACATACTCCTTCCAGTTTTCTGTTATTCTTGTCCTGTGCCTTTTGCTTACCTTCCCTATTATCCTTGCAGGAACCCCTGCCACTATGCTGTTTGACGGTATCTTCGCTTTCTCAAGCACTACCGCTCCGGCAGCTACTATGCACCAATCCCCCACAACGGCGCCTTCGAGTATTATGCTACCCATCCCTATCAGGCAGTTTGATCCTATCGTACACCCATGGACTATGGCATTGTGACCTACAGATACGTTATCTCCTACTATAGTCGGATACTTGTTGGCAGTGCCATGCATTACCGAATTATCCTGCACGCTGACATTCTTCCCTATTCTTATGTGGTGCATGTCCCCTCTTAGCACTACTCCGGGCCATATGCTCGCGTCCTTGCCCACCTTTACATCCCCTATCAATGTCGCATTATCCGCTACGAATGCGCTCTTGTCGACTTTTGGTTTTTTTCCATTGAAATCTAAAAGTACCATAATATCACTTATATGCTGAGAAGTCCTTGCCCAGAATGCTCTCTGCTATCTTAAGATCCTGTATCTCATCCGTACCTTCGTATATACGTGCAACTCTGCTGTCGCAGAACAGCTGTCCCACAGGCGATATTAATGAATAACCGAAACCGCCGTGGATCTGCACCGCACGGTCTGCAGATTCGAAAGCAAGCCTGCTTGCTATCCTCTTTGCAAGCGACACTCTAAGTTCAACCTCTTCCATCAATTCCTTATTATCGTAATTGTGTTCGTACTCAGCCTTCCTGAATGCTGCAAAGTATACAGGCCATTTTGCCATCTCCAGGTTCTGCTTTATCGCAGAGATGTGCTGCTGAATCAGCTGATGTTTTCCTATCTCCTTCCCATGCTGTATCCTTGACTTTGAACGTTCTATTGATGCTTTGAGTGAACCTTCTATTACTCCAACGCAGCTTGAAGCAACTCCCAGTCTCGCATTGAGAAGAGCAGAGTATGCGATATTGATACCCTTGCCCACTGGTCCCAACACGTTCTCCTTTGGCACCTGCGCACCGTCAAGTTCGATCATCCCAGTATCTGAGGTAAACAAGCCGATCTTTTCATGAAGTTCTGTCCTGTTAATACCATGCGATTTCGTATCTACTATGAATGCGGTTATCTCCTTCTGCGAAGATTTGCTATGTGCGAAGACGATTAAGTAGTCGGCAATTGTGCCGTTTGAGATAAGGTATTTTGTGCCGTTTAGGATATAGCCATTGCCCTGCGCTTCGTATGTGGTCTGCATGGAAGCAGGATCACTTCCTGCCTCTGGCTCTGTGAGACCAAATGCGTAAACTTTTTCGTTCCTGACTGCTTTAGGGAGATGCTCATTCTTCTGCTCCTCTGTTCCCCATCTCTGTATGGTCTGCGCGCAAAGAAACATCTGTACGTTTATGAAGCTGGATATGCCCAGTCCCAATTGTCCCAATCTTTCCTTTACAAGGGCAGAGACTATCGGATTCATTCCAAGACCGCCATACTCCTTACTTATGGGAATTCCGAGCAGACCGTACTTTGCAAGTATGCCAGGTGCCTCTGCATTGAACTCATGCTTCAGATAGTGTTCGTACTCGTATACAGATAGTTCTTCGGCTGCCTTGTCCGAATTCTCAACCACCTTCATCTCTTCATCATTAAGCTTGTATATGCGATTCATGTCGTTCAGTGATCTTTCGAATGTCTTATCCATAGAATCATCCTTCGGTTATCTTCTGCCTTGCATTTGCTATTATCTTTTCTACATACTCTTGGGTTATCTTTCGTATCACAGCTTCCCCTATTCCCCCCATTATTCCCTTTATGTTTATGGTGCTCTCCCATTTGACTCCTGTAGAATTGCCCTTTTCGTACAGGTTGAGCGAAAGGCTCATTTTTACCTCGCTGCCTAGCCCCTTTCCTTCTATAGAGTATGCGTAATTGTTTTCAGCTTTGCTCTCAAGACTGCAATGAAGCGGAAGTGAACCCTTGACAACTCCAAGACCGGGCTCTATGTTCATTGTGAAATGATTAGGGTCAATTCTTGAAAAATTGTTGGAATCTGGTATGCAGGACGCTACCTTCTCTATGTTCATCACAAAACTGCGCACTTCCCCTATCGGCGCATCAAACTCTTCGTCCCCTCCAAAATCTACCTGCATGCTCCTTTATCTCTTCAAAAGCTTTAATACTTTGTTGCGGGGAGCCTGTATGATGGTACAGTAATTGAAATGCCTTTGATGTAAAACCTGCTTTGTGCCATAATCTTGTTTTATTGGCCGTGCAAGAAACTTATAAGATATAATTTAAATTACCTTTACTGAATTATTAAAAAGGAGTTAATGGCAGAAAAAAATAGGCAGATAAGCTCTGCAGTTGCAACTGCAGTGGGTCTTGGTGCCATAATAGGGGCAGGAATATACGTTCTTAGTGGAACAGCGATAGCACTTGCAGGTGCTTATGCAATATTCGCCTTCCTCTTCGTAGGCGTGCTGGCAGTAATAATATCATTAGAATTAGGAGAACTTGGCTCCCTGCTGCCTAATGTAAAAGGCGCAGCTTATTCGTATACTTACAAGGCTCTCGGAAGCGAGATGGGATTTGTATCCGGAATCCTCGGATATATGGCATATTCCACTTCGATAGGAGCCATAGCGCTTGGTTTCGGCTCTTATCTCTCAAGCCTTCTTGGCGTACCTCTTACAGTATATGCAATACCCTCGGCTATAGCCCTGATAGTAGTGCTATCCATAGTAAATATGTTCGGGGTCAGGAAGGCTGCAAAAGCTGATTTTTGGCTTGTTCTGATAAAGATAGGAGTACTCATCCTGTTTGTACTGTTTGCAGTATATGTTGCATTTAGCAATCCGCAGATAGGACTATCAAATGTCACCTTTACCTTCCAAGGAAATATACTGCAGGGAATATTTGCGGCAAGCGTAGCTGTATTTTTCGCATATTCCGGATTCCAGTCGATATCATCACTTACGGAACGGATAGAAGGAGGCTCAAAAGGTTATGTAAAAGCTATCCTCTCAGCAGTGGTCATCAGCATCATATTATACGTACTGGTAGTTGCTGCAATGCTCATACTCGCTCCTGCATCCCAGTATAAGATAGCTGCAGATCCGTTGTCATATGCTCTGAGCGCAGTCCACGCCCCGTCATGGCTCTTTGTCGTAGTAGATATTGGAGCGCTGATAGCCACAACATCTGCAACTCTTGCAATGATACTTACATCATCACGTTATCTTTACCAGATAAGCGATGACAAGCTTCTTCCAAAATATTTCAGGAAGTACAACAGTAAGACTGATGTTGCACAAAACGGCATACTGATATCTGCATTAATAGGGATAGTTGTGCTCTTTGCAGGTAACATATACATTATAGCTGCGATATCTAATTTCGGCCTTCTCTTCAATTACCTGATAGTAGGTCTGGATGTAATGCACTTCAGGAGGAACAAATTCAATTCACCTTTCAAGATGCCTCTTTACCCGTACCTTCCCGTAATAGGAATGATATTCATCTTCATTATGCTTGCAGGCATGCCTAACGAAGCGTTGGTCATCGGAAGCGTAATGATAATGCTCCTGATAGCAGTTTACTATGTACTTAGAGAAGCGGAGATGAAAAAAGTTATCCGCATACATCTCTTTAAGTAAGGCAACTATCGTTTTGGCAAATGGTAATCAGATACCTTAAAAGGATTAGCTGAAATTTATCGTATATGGCAGTTGGAATATACGCTGACAAAGTTACAAAGCTTTTCAGGAATACTGTTGCTTTGGACAAGACCAGCTTGTCTGTTGACAAGGGCATGAATATAGTTATAGGTCCGAACGGAGCAGGGAAGAGCACGCTGCTCAGATGCATAGGCGGATTGTACAGGCCTGATTCAGGAAGCGTCAGAGTGTTTGGAAAGGACCCCTATTATGATGACGAGGCAAGAGGCAGAGTCTCTCTCCTATCTGATAATTATGCACTGTATGACAAGCTGCCTGTGATCAAGAACCTCCTGTTCTTTGGAAAGCTATATGGTAATAGCAACACTGAGACAATGAACATGTCACGCATATTCCTGAAGAAGCTTGACGCATACCAGTACATTGACAGGAAGGCAGGAGAGCTGAGCAGGGGAACAAAACAGAAGGTAGCGATATGCAGAGCGCTTCTAGGCAATCCTGATGTCTTCCTTCTGGATGAACCTACAGCTTTCCTTGATGCAGCATCTGCAGAGAAGGTCCACCTTATGCTTGAAGACTTTGCAGCTGAAGGAAAGGTTGTTCTGTATGCTACTCAGAGGCTTAACGAAGCCGCAAGGTTCAATGCCAATCTTTTCATAATCAAAAAGGGCAGAATATCAAAAAGCCTCAGACATAGTGACCTTTATGGAAGCATATTGAAAGGGGCTAGGATAAACATAAAACTTGCTGACCCTTTAACGGATGCTGTTGCAAGAAAGGTGCCGTACTTCAATGCCTCCCTTGGCTCAAACATAAGGATAACTGTAAGGAATTATAAGGACATAAATGAGGCTATAAAGTACCTGATTGGAAAGGGAGCTTACATTGTAAGTGTGGATTACAGTGAGCCTTTGATAGAAGATATGCTGTGATGATTATGGATCTCAAAAAATCTTATGCTGTAATGATGAATGACCTTAGCGAGGTATTCAGCAGCAAGGCCATATACATGCCCATGATTGCAGTTCCTGTCTTCTTCGCACTGCTCTTTCCCCTGCTAACCTTCTACATAAGCACCTATAACTTAAGCGGGATAGCCACAAGAATAATAGGCACGGCAGAACAGATATCGAGCACCAAGGTAAACGGAGCGGTCTTCATGTCCTACTTTGCAGTCTACATCCTAGGCCCTACCTTCATGACGATGCCGATATTCACGGCTTCGGTAATTGCTGCAGACAGCTTTGCAGGGGAGAAGGAGAGGAGAACGTCTGAAGCGCTGCTTTCGACGCCTGTGAAGACATCTGAATTGCTAGTAGGAAAGATATTCGCATCTTTGCTGCCGACTGTTTTGCTGACTCTTGTAGTATTCGCAGTATACGGATCTACCATCAACTATCTTGCATTCAGGACCTTCAACACCTACATACTCCCTACGACATCATGGATACTGATAATACTGCTCTCACCATTCCTCTCACTTGCAGCCATAGGAGTAGTAGTCCTTGTATCATCGCATGTGAGCGGGATAAAGGAGGCGCAGCAGATAAGTTCGCTGCTTGTGCTGCCGGTCATGGTGCTGCCTTTTGCTTCGATATTTGGCATATTCGACCTTACGCCATCATTCTTTTACGGAGTGCTTGCATTCCTCATACTGTTTGATGCCGTAATAATATATATCGGGATAAAGAGCTTCAGGAAGGAGAATATTTTATAATCCGGACTTATGAAGGAGATATCTTGTGATTCATCTCATATCTCCAAACCATTTTACGAGCAGCTCTATGAACTCCTCCTGCCATTCAGGTTTTGAGAACTGATGATCCGATCCTTTTACAACAACATGCTCAAGAGAATTAGGCTTTGCGGCTTTTTTAATCAATTCTATTATATAATGAGGAATTACCTGGTCGTGCTCAGCTTCTATCAGAAGTATCTTCTTCCCAAATCCAGATATGGAGTTTAGTGCAAGATTGTCTCTGGGCCTTGCCTGCTCGTTTGCAAGGTGCATCGACTTCTTTGAATCTTTTGTCTTTGCATCACGTTCATCTTCATATATTGCAGGAACGCGCAGGACAAGGGATTTTACCTCCCTTTTCGAAGGCAGTACTGCAGCAAGATATCCGCCGTAGCTCGTACCGACTATGCTTATGGCTTCGTTATCAACGCCTTCCTGTGATGCAAGGAAATCATATGCTGCAACAGCAGCACCTATGTTTTCCTTTAATGTGACTGTCTCGATACTTCCTGAACTGTGTCCATGCCCTATAAGGTCGAAGGTGAGGCAGACGTAACCTAACTTTACAAGCGCTTCTGCCCTTGTCTTATAGCCTGATTCATTGCTTGACCATCCATGTATGAACAGCACTGCTGGACATGGATTTTCCATATTATCAGGAGTAAATATTGTGCCGCTTATGGCAGCTTCCTTACCTACCGAAAAGCCGATTCTTCTTGAACGCATAGTTAACACGATATGTTTATGGCATTATTTAATTGAGATAAGTCCAATAAACTTATTGGTATGCGTAAAGGATTAGATGTAGCATTATCTCTTAAGTTCTGCAATCAGCTTAAGCATGGTTGCACCTGCCCTTTTGCCGTCCCCGCTGCTTAATGCACGGAGATTTGACACTCTGTTGCTCATCTCCAGGCTTCCCTCCATTGCACTGCTCCTTTCGTCAGCGCTTTGCAGTAGAACAGCAAGCTTTCGGCTGTGCTTCTCGGCCAATGTGAATTTCGCTATGGCATCTGAGACATTACCGTCAAACAGCGCCAAGAATCCTTCCCTGTCACGTTTCTCGAATCCTGCCCTGTGGACCCTGACAAGCTTTTCACTTAGCTCTTCTTCTTTTCGGATAGCAAATACCATCTGTATCATATCAAGCAGGAATTTTCTGATTCTTATACATTACTGCAAAAATGGCTTAAATTTTTATAGCTTCATGGACCCTGAACAGATATAGAGCCATAATGTCGACTGAGTATGGTGCTTTAAGTGGATAATGGGTCCGCGGAGAGTCGGACTCCGGTCTCTACCGTGTGAAGGTAGCGTCTTACCGTTGGACTACGAACCCGTACAGCTATGTCAATCTGACGATAGAAACCTATTTAAACCTAACACTATAATAAAATAGCGCTATCTGTGGTTTCTTCTACAGGTGGTTGTGAAAATTCCTAATGGGAATTAGATGTAGTCTTGAGCAATGCAAAGGAAGAAAGCTCGCGATACAATTGCTAACATAATAAAACAACTCCAGTCGATGCTGCTGGAGGACACTGCTATCAGATTTCGACAGCCATGCA
>CAZCSE010000025.1:0-7644 GCA_964501245.1 Microcaldota archaeon
AAATTTCCTATAAAACGGCCAATCCTCGACCTCTGCCCTTATGCCTACAACTACCTTGTCTCCCTCGAGAAGCCTGTCTGCTATCTTTCCGACAACCTGATAAGGGTGCTGCAAATCCGCATCCATGACTATCACGTACTTTGTCTTGCTCCTTTTTATCCCATCTATAACACTTGCTGTAAGGCCCTTCTCCCTTCCAAGATTCTTCCTATCTATGACCTTTACATTGCCATACTTCTTATTCATACGAAGGGCCTCCTCCCTAGTGTTGTCCTTTGAACCGTCATCAGCCACGATAACTCCTATCCCACTGTACCTTTTCTTAAGCCTAGATATTAATTCTGCAACGTTCTTACCTTCGTTAAGCGTTGGCAAAACAACCGTAAATTCTCTATATCGCATCTCTCCCCCATATTTTAATTATAAAGAAGTCCGTATATCTTAAGAACCATACTATAGGCCTGCCTACCAGTTTAAGCATATGTGCAAACCCTCTTATCTTTTCCACATCTCCCCTATCAATTATTTTCAACAGTGCCAAAAGTATCGGATATACTAATATCAGCACAACAGCACCTAAAAACATTATCCACTCGCTATTCGTTATCAACAGTACAAGCGCTGTTATGATTCCGAGCAATACATTCGCAAAAAGTACTTTGTAGACTCTTGCTCTGCTTATGCTGAAGAAGAGCATCTTACCAGTTCCTCTTATGTAAAGTATGTCATTAACAGAGCTACCTATTATGAATATGGAAAGTATGCTCGCTATCGGCCCTTCGACAGGGCCAAAGTAACGGACAAAGTAAGGGACAAGCAGTATGAGCAGAATGAACTGCACTATTGCAGATATGACGGAATACTTGAATACTTTGGCAGTTTTGCTTTCAGAGATGAAAAGAGTCGACAGATATATGGATATTGTATTTATGAAAACCCCGATTACCATCAAGCTAAGGTAGAGTGGCGCATTGACATAGCTATGCGAGAAGATAAGGTAGACCCCCTGCCTTGCAAAGATTATCATATATACAAAAATAGGCAGAACCAGTATGAGTGAATACTTCAGAGTAAGCCCATAAGTCTTATTTAGCCCTTCCTTCTCCTTTGACTTCCTTGCTTTTGAGAAGGATTGCAGCATCACATGCGTTACGTTCCCATAAAAAGCCGAGACGAATGCAAAACCCATCATCGCTATTCCATAGTCTCCAAGGATGCTCTTAGTTACATAAAATCCCAAAAGCACAATTGCAAAATTGGATATGCCTGCGCTTACAAGGTTCTTCATTCCTATAGGTGCGGAGAATCTTATCGTATCGTAAAGTTCCTGTTTAGTGGCAAACCTGAAACCCTTTGCTCCGTATCTGTGTTTTTCCTTCACTACAAAATAAATTGCAGCCAAGGACCCGACTATGTTGTCAAGCAGCAGCCCTATGAGCGCTCCAAGAACCCCATAGCCCAGAAGTATCAGCCCTACGCCCACAAAAAGCCATACAAAATCAGATCCCAACATTGTGCCTACTGCAATATTTGATTTCCCGAAACCTACGAGTGCATTTTCCGAAACAGCTTCAATGGTCCCGAAGAATATGGCAATAACTGCTATTATCAGAAGCAAGTAATCGGTGCTGCTGTTCAGAGATATTGCAGATATGCTGGTGCTGATAAGTATGCCGATTACCATAAGCAGGATGGTTATTGTAACTATCACCGTATACCCACTGGCAAGGATACTGTCAAGAAGTCTGCCCTCGCGCATTGTCCTAGCTTCTGTAATGTTCTTAACAAGATAGTTTCCTATTCCGAAACCTCCAAACAATCCTACTGCAAGGTTTCCAAACCCGAATGCAAACGTATACACTCCATAGTTGGCAGGCCCCAAAAGCCTGGCAATGGATATGTATATGACAAGGCTTACCAGTATGCTGGCTACCGTCCCGGTAAACATGGCTGAGAAATTCTTAACGGTCTCTCCACCAACACCGAGCTCATCTTTCAATTTTTCTTCATCCGGCATGAAATACCTTTGAAATGCAAGAACATTGCACACCAGAATATATTAGTAAGATTTTATAACTTATCATGTAAATTAATCCTTAATTCTATTGATTCATATCTGGTTAACATGGAGGTTAATTACAAGAACTTAAAAGACATGCTCAAAAGATATACATTCGAATACAAGCTATTTCTAATATATCTTGCTATAGCGCTTGTGCTGTTCTGGTACCTGACAATCAACATAACTACTGCTGTGCCAAGAGGGTACGGTGACGTCTTTCAGTCCATGTTCAACCTCTGGTGGGTGCCGTACTCCATATTCGTACTGCATTCATCCCCGTACTTCACGCATCTCCTATACTATCCTGTAGGAGCTAACTTTGTAACCCAGACCATGAGCCCTATAGCAGGGATACTGACATGGCCTATTCAACAGTTCAGCCCTGCCTTTGCATACAATCTCCTTTTCTTCACAAGCTTTGCACTGTCAGGACTGTTCATGTATATGCTTGCATTCTATATAACAGGCAACAAGTACGCCTCTTTCATAGCGGGACTAATCTTCGCATTCAGCCCTATGCATATAGCGCAATCAATAGCGCATCTTGACTGGACCATAATAGAATTCATACCTCTGTTCATACTCTTCCTGCTTAAGAGCCTATTCGAGAGCAAGAAGAGATACCCTATCCTTGCAGCGATAAGCTTCTTCCTCCTAACGTTCATGGGAGATATAGAGCAGGGCATAATAATGTTCGCGTTTACAATAATCGCTCTCATTCTAGTCCTTATAATTAAAAGGAAGGAGATACCAAAGAGGCAGGCAGCAATCAATATTGCATATATGGTAATAGTGATGCTCGTACTAAGCGCCCCATTCCTATTATCTATGGCTCCGCACTTCAAAGGTGCATTGAACGAATCTTCCCAGCTTTCTAACATACCTCATAACATGCAGTGGAGCGATAACCTTGCATCGTTCTTCATTCCAAGCTATTACAACGGATTCTTCAATGGTGTATTCTCTTCATATGCAAACCAGCTATACGCTCTCACATATCAGGGCATATCCTATCCTATAGACATAGGGGAAAGAGTGTCATATCTGGGCTATTCGGTACTTATACTGATGATATTAGGGGTATACTATGACTATCGAAAGAACAGGCTCAGGAATTCGCTGCTCTGGATTATCCTGTTCGCAGTATACGCTCTCCTCTCTCTCGGACCGTACGTGCAGATAATGGGCACCGTAACAGGCATACCAACCCTCTACTCAATCTACCTTAATATCCCATATCTAAACATAGTTAGGGAACCCGGAAGATTCGATGTGATAGTAACCATAGCGATTGCGATTCTTGCAGCAATTGGCTTCATGCACATAACTGAAAACAAGGATGACAAGAAAAAGATAATGTATGCTGCTATAATATCAATAATAATACTTGCTGAATATGTGGGATTTGCGACGCCTCCATTTTCATCTCAACTCTACATGAACTCGACAATACCTGCCGAATACTATGCGATAGGGAACGTGTCAGGAAACTTCTCGGTGCTCATGCTCCCATCCCTACCACAGGCAGGATCCAAGCCTGCCGAGTTTACAGGGGAGGAAACCTACTATGTCACCGCGACTAAGAAACCCCTGATCGGAGGATATACAGGAAGGACAAACAACACGCAGATACTTTCCGTAGCGCTGATACCATTATCGGAACAGGCTCAAACACTGCAGTATGCAAGTGTTCTGTCCTATGGATCTCCTATAAATGAGAATGTGACAAATGAGACACTTCTCTTCCTGGCACTTTACAACACAAGTTTCATAACCGTGCTCAGGTCTGCCTACAACACTACCTCACAGCAGCTCCTATACTCTTACCTGACCTCTGTTTTCGGTCAGGGTGCAGTTACCAATTCATCATTTGTATTTTCGACGAGGGCAAGGATAGCAAAAGATGCAGGAAGGTCGATAGTCTCCTATACTGCAAACTCCTCACAATGGATAGCAGGAACGCTTATATGCTACTATTCGGCAGGGCCGTGCAACCAGACCCTGGAGAGGATGTGGGTCGGAAATAATTACAGGAGCATACTCATATACTCTCCAAACGATACAAATGTGACCATAGGAATGAATGCAATAACGTATAACGGAAATTCCCAACTTTACCTATACATGAACAATAATCCCCTCAACAAAAACATAACACTCAGCAACTCAGATAAGCACTACGTTTTCAATTCAAGGTTGTTGCAGGGATTCAACCAGTTATCATTTTATCTGCCAGCATCTTCTGTTCAGTCTGCACCATACATGTCCTTTGGAGTGTATAACATAACTATAAGTCCAACGAAGTAAAAAATTATCCTTTAATCTTCATGCGTACGGCTTCCTTTACAAAATAAAATATATCCAAGGACGATACGTTGCTCTTTCTGCCTTCATGCCATTCGACAGGCATCTCATAAGGCAAAATGCCCTTCCGCGCAGATCTTACTATAAGCTCCGTATCGAAGAACCAACGGTCATCCTTAACCTCTTTGATCTCCTTCTTGATAAAAGCAGAGGACCAGAACTTGAACCCGCACTGATGATCCCTAACTCTGGATCCGAACAGGAGCCTGATAAACGCATTGTAAGAAGCGCTCTCGATAAGCCTCTTTATGCTTCTTTCAGCGTTACAGCTCTTATCATACCTGTTCCCTATCACAAATACGCTTCCATCGCGCACATGTCTTATGGCTCCCTCCAGATATTTAAGCGGTACTGCAAGGTCAATATCTATGAAACCTATTATACTCCCGCGTGCAGCTTCTATGCCATTCTTTATGGCGCGCCCCTTTCCAGCCCTTTTATTATCTGATATCAGCTTTACATGCCTCATCTTAGCATACTTCTTTGCTATCTCCAGCGTCCTGTCAACAGACCCGTCTTCAACTATTATTATCTCAAAACTTCCTAATCTTGAAAGTGCCCTGTATATTTTCGGGAAGTTATCCTTTAGGTTATCCTCCTCGTTATGCACCGGCAGTATCAAGCTTATCATAAGAACAACAATTACGCAGAATCGGATATCGTCATCCATATAATCTGCAGAAAAGATTTAAATAGGCGATACGAGATACTCCATATCGGATGGGATCCCTGGTTAATTAGCGACCAATTATATTTAACAGGGTTGGTAGGAATGGATACAAATATGACTGAACTCGAAGTGGGACAGGTATACGACATGAGGGTTTCTGCAAAGAGCCCGCAAGGCGAAGGAATGGGAAGAATCAACAACTTTGTTGTCTTCGTCAAGAACCAGAAGACCAGAATAGGAAAGGTCTACAAGGTAAGGATAACTGATAAGCATCACGACTTTGCCTATGGAGAATCAACAGAAAATAGCAAGTATTTTATAGGTAATGGTAGTCTTATAATATAGAATTTTATTTTATTTTTATATTCCTCTAATCTGTACTTTATGTAGGTTTTGTAATGGATCAAAAGTCAATTTATGAGAAGATGAAAAAGGGTACTACGACCGTCGGCATAATATGCGAAGATGGGGTAGTTGTTGGAGCAGATTCAAGAGCCACCATGGATACTTTCATAGCAACACAGGAAGCGGTAAAGGTCTACAAGATAAACGACACGCTTGCAATGACAATAGCAGGCGGGGTAGGCGACGCCGAATACCTGATAAAGCTAGTATCAGCCCAGGACCAGATATATGCGATGGAGGAGAAGAAGAGCCTGTCACCAAGGGCAGCTACATCACTGCTTTCGATAGTGCTTCAGGAGAACAAGATGTACCCTTTCATGGTCCAGCTGATAATGGCGGGCTTCACAAACGGCACTCCAGAGCTTTATGATATGGATCCTCTGGGCGGTTATACTAAGGAAAGCAACTATACGAGCACAGGCAGCGGTTCGCTTACAGCACTCGGCTACCTTGAAAGCGTATACCAGGAAAAGCTGAGCGTACAGGAAGGCATAAAACATGTTGCAAAGGCATTGAGCATAGCGATGAGAAGGGATTCGGCGACCGGTGGAAACATGAAAATAATCTCTATAACAAAGAAGGGGTACAAGGAGTATACGAAGGATGAGATTGAGAAGATCTCAAAAGCCGCGTAAAACAACAAAAATTTCTAATTACATTTCTTGTGGTTAAGTGTCAGAAGAAACAACAAACAAAGACTTATTGGAAGAAGTGAAAAGGCTGATGCCTGCAGCGGCCGGAGTCACAAAGGTGGATTTCGAAGGCCCTGATGTAGCCGTATACGTTAACGATGTTTCCTTCGTTTACAAGGACGAGAGCATAATAAGGAACATCTCTGTGGCTATAAAGAAGAGGCTTATAGTCAGGAGCGAGTCCTCAAAGCTTATGGACCCTGAGTCTGCAGTGAAAAGGATAAAGGAGATAGTACCTCCAGAAGCAGGCATACCTGAGGAAGGGATACGTTTCGTGCCTGAATTCTCAGAAGTGTATATAGAAGCGCTTAAGCCAGGCCTTGTAATAGGAAAGGGCGGCACAAATCTAATCAACATAATAAGCGATACAAAGTGGATACCGAAAGTTCTGCGAATACCCACTATGAACAGCGATGTGATAAAAGGGGTCAGGAACATGCTGTTCAAGGAG
This sequence comes from Microcaldota archaeon, assembly GCA_964501245.1. Taxonomy (GTDB): domain Archaea; phylum Micrarchaeota; class Micrarchaeia; order Micrarchaeales; family CABMGC01; genus JAKAUU01. The sequence goes on from CAZCSE010000025.1 coordinate 6,645, forward strand.
AGCGCTTTCAGAAAGAGATTCCTGGACAGCATAGGCAACAAGATAAACAAACCTATAATGAAGAGTGAGTGGATAAAGGTTACTGCTCTGGGAGGCTTCAAGGAAGTGGGAAGGAGCTGCATGCTCGTAGAGACAAATCATTCAAAGATACTCATAGACTGCGGAATAAGCCCTGAACCAGGTATAAAGGGCACAGAAGCCAATACTACCGGGGAGAACAAGGCGTTCCCATATGTTGCTAATATGAATGCAACCATAAATGACATAGACGCAGTAATACTTACCCACGGGCACATGGATCACATGGGCTTCGTTCCTTATCTGTATAAATTCGGATACACCGGTCCGGTCTACTGCACTCCTCCGACAAGGGATCTTGCAGCCCTGCTACTGTATGATTACACAAGACTGGTTATAAAGAGCGGAGGCACTCCGTTGTACGGGGAGAAGGACGTCAGGACTATGCTTATGCACATGGTTACAAGGGACTACGGAGAGGTAACGAACGTAACAGACGAGATAAAACTCACGTATCACAATGCCGGGCACATTCTCGGAAGCGGGACTGTACATCTTCACATAGGTGAGGGAATGTACAATGCAGTAGTGACCGGGGATTACAAGTATGGATTTACAAGACTGCTTGATGAAGCTGATACGAGATATCCTAGAATAGATGCGCTCTTTACAGAAAGCACCTATGGTGGCCCCAGGGATATAACCCAGAACAGAAAGGAGTCTGAGATAGAGCTGCTAGATGCAATACAGGCAACAGTCAACAACGGCGGAAAGGTAATCATACCTCTGTTCGCAGTAGGCAGATCGCAGGAGCTCATGCTGGTGCTTGAGAACTACATAAACAACAGCCCTAAGTACAAAATGGAGGCGCCAATATATCTTGACGGCATGATACTGGAGGCAAGCGCCATACATACTGCATATCCAGAATACCTCAAATACAGCGTACAGCAGCGCATACTAAACAACAACTCTCCATTCG
>CAZCSE010000026.1:0-7299 GCA_964501245.1 Microcaldota archaeon
TATCCTACGGAGAGCGGTGAGGAGGAGATGATAAGGATAAAGGAAAAAGAGGAGAAGATAGACTTTAAGAAAGTAATAAGTAAGGATGATATACTAGCACTGCAGCAGCAGGCCAAGAGCATAAAGCTGCCTGACGAAATAGTCCAATTCATAACCAAGATCGTGGAAGCAACAAGGGAAGACATACATGTGGTAATGGGCGGGAGTCCAAGATCAGATATAGCGTTCATGAATGCAGGGAAGGCGAAGGCGCTCATAGAGGGAAGAACCGAGGTAAACAAGGAAGACATACTCTTCCTTGCAAAGCCTATACTGAGCCACAGACTGGTCGTAAGGTCTACAGGGGGCATAGGGGTAAACGGAGTAATAGATGGAATAATAGCCACTCTTGCATAATCAGATTATCACGAAAGTTCAAGAAGCATTTATATTAATCGTGCATTAATAAGCTGATAAAGGGCCCGTAGCTCAGCTTGGATAGAGCAGCACCGTCCTAAGGTGATGGTCACGGGTTCAAAACATGCACGGTGCAATACCGCGATTGTGTATATCCCGTCGGGCCCGTATGGTGTTCAAAATGGCAAAGAAGAAGGAAGATGTGAGCAGGATAAAGGAGAAGAGCGTTATAATAAGGCCTATAAGCAAGAACGGAGGCCTTGACAGCATACATCTTGCCCTAATAGCACTGGTAATAGTGCTAGTGCTTCTGGTAGCAGCGATCTCGTATACAAAAGAGATAGTGATAAAGAACGAGAGTGCTTCCAACTGCACATACGGTTCTGTAAATGGCACATGCTCCTCTCCAGTAAGCACTTCATCGCAGATAAAGGCAGCTTTCGAAAGCATAATCGCGTCATATTCGACTTCAGATTCATCATTGTCAATAGTCCCTTATCTGTCAAATACGAATACTATTTCAGTGCAGTACCTTCCAGCTTCAAAGGAGTGGCTGGCAGGGATAAGCGGATTCAATCCTGCAACAAACCAGTCCTTCTACTTTGAAGCACTGATAAATGACTCTGACAATTCAAAGTTCACCCCGTTCATAGAGATAGCAAAACCTGCAAACCTCTCACAGAATAAACTGGTGTCTACGGGAGTGATAAAGCTTGCAAACAAGTATTCCTGTCTACAGACTAAACCTGTACAGGTATTCTGGTTTATAGATCCTTATTCTCCTGGTTCCATAGCAAGTCTTTCAAACATGACTGCTCTTGAAAAGAGATTCAACAGCAGCGTAAATGTAACCATGAAGATGCTTTACACCCAGTCATCAGTCGCGATTGCAAAGCAGTATGGGATAGCCAATGCACAGGCTCTATCAGGATATCTATTCTGTGCGTCTCTCCAAAAGAACTTCAGCAAATTCTCGGAGAACCTCAACTCCATATACACAAATTCATATGTATCTCCGCAGACGCTTGCCTCGATTGCAAACCAAACCGGTCTTAACAACACCCAGCTCTCATCATGCCTTGCAAATTATCCGCAGGTATTCGAAAGGCAGAACCTGCTATCAAGCTATTATAACATAACAACCTCTCCTGCAGTAGTGACGAACTGCGAATACGAATCACTTCCGCAGACCGCCCAGAATGCGGTATGCTATGCCAACAGCAGCTTATGCTGATATGATGAATCACATTATAGTGGGTATAGACACGGGGAAGACCTCCGCAATAGCCTGCATGGACCTTCACGGAAACATCGTGTCTTCGTACACAGCAAAATCCTCTGGCATTCCGTGGTTTGTAGAAAGGATACGCGAATCAGGAGTGCCCGTAGTCATATCCGGAGACAAGAAAAGATCCCAGGATACTGTAAGGAAGCTCGCTTCAATATTCAACTGTGTGCTCTTTGCCCCAAAGGAAGACATTCCAGTATGGAGGAAGAACGAAGAGCTCTCAACATATAAGGTAAACAGCATACATGAGAGAGATGCATTATCTGCAGCAAGAGCGGCTTACAACAAATACTCGAACAAACTTGGCCAGGCAGAGAGACTGGCGAAGCTATCCAAAGCGGATCCTGACATGGTAAAGGCGATGGTAATAAGAAGATATTCCGTGTATGAAGCAATAAACAATAAGGAGAGGGTAAATAGATTCTTCAAGAAGTGAGTCTATGGATGACAAGGAAAGAGTCGAAAAGATTCTCCAGCACTGGAAACAGGTCCGGAAGCTTACCTACGACCTTGTCAAAGTCGTTCCTGTATATGTACTTAATAAGAGAATAGAGCGGCCTATATATGACAGCATGGGCAAACAGATATACGAACTTGCACTAATGCAGCGTCATTATACTGATGTGCTTAACGGCAAGAAGGCAGACTTCTCAAGGATGGCCCCTCCAGGGTTCAAGATACATGAAAGGGCAGAGCTGACAAGAATACTAAAGACTTCGGATGAGTACTTCTTCAAGGTAACTTATGTGATAACTGACTGGAATTCCGTAATCTATGATGTTATGGGAAGGAAGAGCTCTGCGTATGGCATAGTCCAGATGATGATAGAGCACGAGACCTTCCATCAGGGACAGTTTGCAGCTATAGGATACATGACAGGAATAAAGCTTCCCACGAGCTGGAAAGACGAGATATCATTCCACTTCAGATAGTAATAAAGCAGTAGCCAGCATCGTACGGCAGTAATAAATCTCTTATCGGATAGGTAAATTAAGGTCTTTTTATGTGGTATGATAAAATAAAGGATACTGATCCTGAGATTTACGGATACATAAGGTCGGAGCTTGCAAGGCAGCAGGACGGACTTGAAATGATACCTTCAGAAAATTTCACCAGCATAGCCGTAATGCAGGCGTCAGGGTCGATACTTACCAACAAGTACTCCGAAGGATATCCTGGCAGGAGGTACTACGGAGGCAACGAATTCATCGACAAAATAGAAACGCTTGCGTCAGAGCGTGCAAAGAAACTCTTCAAGGTTCCATATGCAAACGTGCAGCCTTATTCAGGATCTCCTGCAAACCTTGCAGTTTATTTTGCAATATGCAAGCCTGGAGACACTATAATGGGTCTAGATCTTACTAACGGTGGACATCTGACGCACGGATGGAAGACGAGTGTAACCGGACAGGCATTCAACAGCATACCGTATCATGTGAAGAAGGACGGCATGGTAGATCTGGAAGAGGTGAGAAAGCTTGCAAAGGAGAACAAGCCAAGGATAATCTGGGTCGGATACACTGCATATCCGAGGGAATTCCCGTTCGAAGAGTTTTCAAGGATAGCTGAAGATACAGGTGCGTATCTTGTTGCAGACATCTCACACATCGCAGGGCTTGTTGCTGGAGGGGTACATAAGAGCCCTGTAGAGTTTGCTCATGTTATAACTACTACGACACACAAGACGCTGCGTGGTCCAAGAGGCGCAATAATTATGGTCACCGAGAAGGGGATGAAGAAAGACCCTGATCTTGGAAAGAAGATTGACAAGACAATAATACCTGGAATGCAGGGCGGCCCTCACAACCATCAGACAGCTGCGATAGCGGTAGCTCTTCTGGAAGCGGCGCAACCTGGTTTCAAGGATTATGCAAATCAGGTAGTGAAGAATGCAAAGGCTCTTGCAGCATCGCTGATGAAGAACGGAATTACCACAGTAACTAATGGTACGGACACCCATCTCATACTCATAGACCTTACGCCTTTCGGAGATGGCCTTGGCATCTTTGCAGAGGAAGCTTTAGGAGCAGCAGGCATTACGGTAAACAAGAACACTATCCCAGGAGAGCCGTCAAGCCCTTTCTATCCAAGCGGAATCAGATTAGGGACACCTGCACTAACGACAAGGGGGATGAGAGAAACCGAAATGGAGACCATAGGCATGCTATTTGCAGAGGTATTAAGCCAGATAAAAAACGAAAAACTCCCTGTAAATAAGGAAGAGATTCAAAAACACATGGAAAGATTCCGGGCAGAGATAAAAGAGAACCAGAAAGTGAAGGAGGTCCGTGCAAAGGTTCTGGAAATGTCAAGGCGTTTCCCTCTTTACAATGAGATAGAATTGAAATGAAGTGATCATATGCAAAAGATCAAACCAATAATAACACAGACGAAGACAACCGCAGACGAGCAATACTTTAAGATTGTCAGGAAGATAATGGATGAAGGCGAATGGAAGGATAATAGAACGGGCGTAAGAACGCTTGCAATAGCAGGAACTGTATTTGAGCATGATATGGCCAACGGCTTTCCTCTCCTAACGACCAAGAAGATGGGTTTCAAGAACATATCATCCGAACTTGAATTCTTCATAAAAGGCATAACCGACAAGAAGTGGCTTCAGGAGAGAGGGAATCACATATGGGACGAATGGGCAAGCCCAAAATTAGCTCCGTATGGACATACTGAAGAAATCAAGAAAAAGATGCTGGAGGAAAGAGATCTTGGACCTGTTTACGGGTATCAATGGAGGCACTTCAACGCTCCTTATTCTACATACAATGCCAATTATGAAGGAAAAGGAGTAGACCAGCTTGCAAAGCTTGTGGAAACGCTGAAGAAAAACCCAACCGACAGGAGGATGATAGTATCAGCATGGAATCCGCAGCAGATAAATGAAATGGCGCTGCCTCCTTGCCATTATGGTTTCCAGGTAACGGTAATAGGAGACAAACTGAATCTCCTGTGGAACCAAAGATCCGTAGATACAATGCTCGGCCTTCCATACAACATAGCAAGCTATGGTCTAATGCTGCATCTGCTTGCAAAGGAGTCAAATCTGAAAGAGGGCAAGCTCGTTGGATTCCTGGGTGACGTGCACATATACGAGAACCACATAGACGGAGCAAAGGAACAGCTGTCAAGAAATCCAAAGGCATTCACTCCTCCAACAATAGAGACAGAGAAATTCACAAATATCTTCGAATGGAAATACACTGACACGGTTCTGAAGAATTATCAGAGCCATGACAAGATAGAATTCGAGATAGCCGTTTAAGCTAATATGAGTGTAAAGATGCCAGTAAACTTGATTGTCGCAATGACCGAAGATAGAGTCATAGGGGATAAAGGAAGCATACCTTGGAAAATACCTGAAGAGACCAAACTATTCAAGGAACTAACTACGGGGAACATAGTCATAATGGGCAGGAATACATGGAACTCATTGCCTGAAAAATACAGGCCATTGCCAAACCGAACAAACATAATCATAAGCACAACTATGCAGGAGCAGAAAGGTGCGATAGTCTGCAAGACAGTTCAGGAAGCAATGCAAAAGACCTATGAATATTCCGGAGAGGTATTTTGCATAGGAGGGGCGCAGATATATGCTGCAATGCTGCCATTGACAAAAACTCTTCACATATCACAAATAAAGGAAAGATATAGTGGCGACACCTATTTCCCTGAGGTAAAGTTTGACGCTTGGGATCTGAAAGAGACAAAAGAATTCAGGGATTTTACATACAAAAAGTATATTCGTAAGGATTAAACAGGATAAATCTGCATTCAGCAAAAATACATTTTCATATTATGTATTTTTATAGGATGCCCTTTAAATAAGATATGATTAAATGATAGACCTATACTTTGCGCCAACACCGAATGGCATGAAGATAAAACTCTTTATGGAAGAGAGCGGCATTGAGTACAAAACAATACCTATAGACCTTAAAAAAGGAGAACAGTTCAAACCGGAATTTCTTGCGATATCACCTAACAACAAGATACCTGCGATAGTTGACCACCAGCCTTCAAGCGGAGTGGAAAAGCTGCATGTATTCGAGTCAGGCGCTATACTATTGTATCTCTCAAATAAGATAGGAAGGTTCATGCCTACCGGCTTCAGGGAAAGGGAAGAGGCGCTGCAATGGCTCTTCTGGCAGGCAGGAGGTCTCGCACCGATGGCAAGCCAGCTCTTCTATTTCAGCGTATACGCGGATCAGAAAGTGCCTTATGCAATAGACCGTTTCGAAAAGGAGGTTACCAGACTGTTGGGAGTACTGGATAAGCATCTTGCAGACCGGGAATTCATCTCAAGCGAATACTCCATAGCAGACATGGCATGCTATCCGTGGATAGTGTCATACAAAGCCATGGGGAAGAGCATAGACAACTTCCCACATCTTAAGAGATGGGCAGAAGCAATCGAGAGAAGGCCTGCTGTGAAAAGAGCATACGAGCAATAGCTGTTAAACGGGCATGACGGGATTTGAACCCGCAACTTACGGCTCCGCAAGCCGCCGTGCTATCCAAGTTACACCACATGCCCTTGCAAATATTTTTATATGTTCTTTCTTATATTAAACCACTATTTTAAATAATGCCAGTGAGACCATGACAGAATCACCGAAACACCAATGCTCTTCTTGCGGAAGGCTTACTGTAGAGTACTCGAAGTTCAAGTGCCCGAAGTGCAAAGAGAGCAGTATATACAGATGCTACACATGCAGGGAGAAGCACGTTCCTTATAAGTGCACAGTATGCGGATACGAAGGTCCTTAAGATGGGAAAGGTAGCGACAGTATTCAAGGTATATGCCGAAGACGGCGTGGACCCTGAGTCTATACTCAAAAGCATATCGGCAGAGATGAAGCCGACAAGCGTGCAGATGGAAGACATAGGCTTCGGAATAAAGGTAATCAAGGTGATGTTCGTCCATGAGGACAGTGACGGCAGCACCGAGTATGAAAGCAAGCTAAGGAAGTTCCAGGGAGTAAAGGAAGTTGAAGTAGCAGATGAAAGCCTGCTGTAAATGCCCTTTGCACCATCGCTCTATAATATTTGCTTCTAAAGATATAAGCAAGACGTGTGCTTATGCTAACCTCTATAGAGCTATACAACTGGAAGACCCATAAATCCACAAAGCTTGACTTTTCAAAGGGCACAAACATACTGATAGGGCAGATGGGTTCAGGCAAGAGTTCTGTTATGGACGCCATAGCGTATGCTCTTTTTGGCAATTTCCCTTCTATACAGCACAGAAGGACAAACGTCTCCTATCTGATAAGATCAAAGCCGAAGCAGGAGGATACTGCAAAAGTAAGGCTATCATTCGAGATCAATGGCCATTCCTACGAAGTAGAACGGGTAATAAGCCAGAACTCCCCGTCTACTGCTACCTTGAAGAGAGACGGAGTGTACCTGCAGAGCCAGCCACAAAGGGTCACCGAAGAGATAGTCAAGCTTCTGAAGATGGATTACGACTTGTTCTCCAGGGCCGTATACTCGCAGCAGAACGGTCTTGAGTACTTCTTAAACCTAAGGTCTGCCGACAGGAAGAAAGAGATAGACAATCTGCTGGGCCTTGACAAGTTCTCAGAGGCAAAGGAGAA
>CAZCSE010000027.1:0-6548 GCA_964501245.1 Microcaldota archaeon
CATATGCCTATGTGACAAACTTCGCCAGCAACAATGTAGTAATAATAAACACAGCTACAAATACGGTAACGGGGCCAATAACCTCGGGCTTCTACGAACCACACGGAGTAGCCTTCTCCCCTTCAGGCACATATGCCTATGTGACAAACTGTAATACATCCTGTGGAGGAAGCGGTCCAGACAATGTGGTAGTAATAAACACAGCATCCAATACGGTAGTAAACTCCATAACCTCCGGCTTTGAATATCCTGTAGGCATAGCCTTCTCCCCATCAGGTACATATGCCTACGTGACAAACGAAGGAAATAACAACGTAGTAATAATAAACACAGCAACCAACACTGTGGTAAATTCCATAACCTCAGGCTTCAACAACCCAACAGGAGTAGCCTTCTCCCCTTCAGGCACATATGCATACGTGACAAACTTCAGAAACAACAATGTGGTGATAATAAATGTAGCTACAAATACGGTAACGGGATCAATAACCTCTCGCATAAACGACCCACAAGGAGTGGCCCTCTCCCCTTCCGGCACATATGCCTATGTTACGGATCAAACTGGTAATTTATCAGTAATAAACACAGCATCAAACACTGTAACAAGCTTAATAAATGGCTTTAATTTCCCATTCGGAGTAGCCTTCTCCCCATCAGGCACATATGCATACGTCTCAAATAACAATAATAATAATGCAGTAATAATAAATCAAGGAATTGGTGCAGAAACAACAAACTTAATATACTCTTCAATAGTGGTAAATCCTGTTCTATCTGCAATTGCAATAACGCCATCCAACCCAATAATAGACAGTGGAAAACCAGTAATTCTAAACGCAAACCCATCAGGAGGAACAACACCATACTCGTATCAATGGTATAGTGGGACATCCTCAACATGCTCATCAGATATAGCCATATCAGGTGCAACGTCCCAAACATATTCTGCAAACCCTGCCTCACCTACGTACTATTGCTATAAGGTAACTGATTCAGCAACAACCCCAGAAAATGTGATTAGTGCAACCACAGAAGTTTTTATAAATCCGGATCTATCTACTCCAGTAATAAGTCCATCAAATCCAATAGTGGACCTGGGCCAATCAGTAGCTTTTATAGCTTCATGGACAGGTGGGACACCAACATACAGTGCATCACTTTACTCTTCATCAACTCCAACATGTGATTATCAATCTAATTTAATACAGCAGGATATAGGACTTCAATCAAATTCAGTTACCTTTTCTCCAGTAACAACAAACTCGGATACCTATTATTGTGTATTTGTTGCAGACAACGCTCTAGACTCATATTATGTATCTAATTCCATATCCCCGGGCTTCGTGCCACAAGAAATAGCCATATCTCCTTCAGGAGCATATGCCTATGTGACAAATCTTTACGGGCCTAATTTCTCTCTAAATGGAAATGTGACTATAATTAACCTTGAAACAAATTCAATAACTGGACGGATAACTTCCGGCATATATCTTCCATACGGAGTAGCCTTCTCCCCAGACGGCACATATGCCTACGTGACAAACGAAGGAAATAACAACGTAGTAATAATAAACACAGCATCCAACACAGTGGTAAACTCTATAACATCAGGTTTAAATGATCCATACAGCGTGGCCATCTCCCCTTCAGGAGCCTATGCCTATGTAATAAACTGTAACTCAGCATGTGGGCTATCTATTCCAGACAATGTGGTAATAATAAACACAGCAACCCACACAGTAGTTAATTCCATAACCTCAGGCTTCAACAACCCATACGCAGTAGCCATATCTCCTTCAGGCACATATGCATATGTGACAAACCACGGAAGCAACAACGTAGTGATAATCAACACAGCAACCAACACAGTAACAGGCTCAATGGCGTCTGGTATTGCCGATCCATACGGAGTAGCCTTCTCCCCTTCAGGAGGATATGCCTATGTGGCAAGTGAATTTAGTAACAATGCAGTAATAATAAACACGGCAACAAACACAGTAACAGGCTCAATAACCGCAGGCTTAAGCTACCCAGAAGGCATAGCCTTCTCCCCAGACGGCACATATGCCTACTTTGTAAACTATAACTACAACAATGTATTGATAATAAATACAGGTACATATACGACAAACAGTATTTACTCTTTAGTCTCAATAAACCCAACTCTATCAATTCCAACTATCAGTCCTTCAAATACTGCAATAAACAATGGCCAGTCAGTAACCTTCAGTTCCACATGGTCAGGAGGAACAACTGACTATACTGCCAAACTCTATTCTTCAGCAACTTCAACCTGTAATACTGGAAGTACTCTTGTCCAGACAATATCTTCATTAACCACAGGCAGCACCGCATTCAATCCTGTAACTCCTACTGCAACAACATACTACTGCGTATTAATTACAGATTCAGCAACAATCCCTGTAACAGTAAACAGCATAAACAGTGAAGTAACGCTAAAATCTTCAGGTCCTCAGATCAGCAATCCATATGCCGGCGGGCCGACAGGATACTTTGGACCAAACTCAACACTTACCAGCAGCACAACATCCATAACTACCTCATCAACAACATCAACAATACTGCCGGTAACTACAATAGCACCAATAATCGCTTCCTCTGGGACTACAAAGGTATGCAATGACACTTCTGGATACACGGTAAATTATCCGTCCCTGAACGCAACGATAAAGATTGTACCAGAATCAGGCTGTTTCAGTCTAACCGTAACCAATTCAACCCTGCAGTCAAAAAAACTGAACAGATCTGTAATAACTGCTCTTAACTACACAGTAAACAACACCAACGTATCTGCTGAGGCGATAATTCACTACTCGTGCAGCATACCAAACTCAGATGTCGCTCCATTCATACTGAGAAACGGCACATGGCATGAGATAACTCCATTCACACTTAACGTTGCTGCCTGCACAGTAGAGTTTGCAGTCCCTTCGGATCCTGTTATAGCGCTGCTTAACACGAACATTACCTCAACCATAACCACAACAACTGCAATTAGCACTGTCCAGACTTCTGTTCCAACAACTCCTCTCACACAGCAGAGCAACAACACAACACTGATCCTTATACTGATAATAATCGTGATAATAGTGATTGCAGCCCTATTCATCTATCTTAGAAACAGACGGTAAGAACCAGATGGCCTTCCTTATGCTATGCACTGCCTTCGACTAACATCAGAACGCTATTCGTTTATCTACGTGCTTTGCAGAGAGCCTTTAAATACGATATAATATCCTAAATCAGGTACATGATCTTATGGTAATCAAGGATTCACGGCATTATAGGATGGAAAATGAACTTCAGGTGCACGGTTTTGCGGAAAAGACTAAGATAGCGGAGAGACTTCCTGCAGGAAGGAAGCTTGCAACCCTGTCCGATGCTGCATCCATAACTGATAACAACTGCTACTGGATATCTGCACACAGCAGGGAGATTGAACCCAGATCCGTAAACGGCAGTGGCTATACTGGCAGGACATTTGAAGGAATACCTGTGGAAGAGGGCCATTATCTGATAAACAAAGATAATACATTTACGAAGCTCAAGGAGAAAGAGGAAGCTGACTGGAGCCAGAGACTGTATGTCTCAGCATTTGCAGCTTCAGAAGCGGCAAGGGGAGAGGGCACTGCCATACTGTACGTGATGCGCAACATGACATACTTCCCCAAGCTTGACAATTTACTGAGCGTCTTTACAAGCTACACGCGACCAAGCAACTTCGCGATTGTGGCAAGTATTCCGGAAAGGGATCGGAAAGAGCTAGGCTCAATAGCCACAGAAGTAATGCGCAAGTGATTCCGCACGGCCTGAAAGAATCTTATTTAATCCTATATGCGATAATCCCTCATGCTTAACTACGGATTAGCTGCAGCTGTTATCGCCATGCTACTGATAGCGTCTGACAGCATAATATCAAAGTATCTTCTCAAAAGATTCAGCCTCAGGGCATACGCCGTAATGATACTGGCAATAGGCGTGGTCCCGATGCTGATAGCGGAGCTGCTTATAGGGGGCAGCTACAGCGTATCTGCCAATCTTCTTACCATAGCCTTCGGAGGAATCTTCCTTGCAATAGGCTACCTATTCTACTATATCTCCATGTCAAGGGAGCAGGTCTCCAAGGTAATAATCTTTTCAAATATTCAGACGCTCATAGTCTTCGTCTTCGGGATACTCTTCCTGGGTGAGAACGTCCTTCCCATACCATTGATAGGGGCTTTGCTCATCTTCATAGGCTCGAGCATAGGCCTTTACAAGAAGGGGCTAAGGATAGAGCACAGCCTTCTTCCTGCAGTATTTGCGAACGTTTCATGGGGAGTCTACTGGGTATTTATGGCACTATCAATAACGACAACCAACTACATAATGCCGCTTCTTCTTGCCCGTGCGCTTGCATCTGTGATAATGTTCATATACTATGCTTCAGGGAGGAGCTCCAAGCCCGCATTATCCAAAAGCAGAAACAGACGCAGCTCCAGACAATACATGTTCGCTATCTCAGTAGTCATGGTTCTGCTGGCAGCTACTGTCGACTCCGGGATAAACATAGCTTTCAGCCTAGCAATATCCTTTGCATACGCTGCTCTTGGCAGTGCGGTCATATCTATTGCTCCGATACTTACTGCAGTGATGGGCAGGATGGCGTTCAAAGACAGGTTAAACGCATTCCAGAAGGCCGGCCTTATCCTTGTAGTACTCGGAGCAGTATTCATAGCAGTATAATTTTCTGCGTGGACAAGCCGTCTGAATGCTACACGCCATACAAATAATGTGCATAAAGCTCGGTCTGGATAAAGGATGAGCATGCGGGGAGGCCTGCGCCTCCCCATTCCATTTCTAGGTGATGCCAGAGTGTTAGCTGGCAGTAATATACTGCATGTAGAGATTTATTAATATTTCTATTAAGGTAAATGAAGGAATAGTAAGATATAAATATTTTACTAAAGTAAAAGAATTGAGGAGTGCGCTGCCGAGCGCCGTAAAAGCACGGATTCTATTTCTGGGTGAAAACATGGGACATAGTGTGAAACATGCGAGGGTGAGTTGTAAAAGGAAGGAAAAGATGATACTGGCGTTCAGCACAAAGCTCGTAGAAATGGCGATGCCTGAAGAACCATCATATGTGACTGCAATAAAGCTTGCAGAAGCGCTGCATGCGCTTTCAAGGTCTCTTGAGGCATGCCATGAGGGAGCCAAGGCAGGTGAGCGACATGAGTATGTGCTAGAGCTTAGAGTATGCATAGATACGGTATCATACCAGCTCACCAGGGACGGGAACGCTGCCGAATGGCAGCTTCCTTCCCCGCATGCGTTGAAGCTTCTCAGCGTCCAGTTCCTCTTATGCAACCTATAATAAAATTTGCACCGATTATATCTTCTGTGTGAAGATGGAAAAAGACGCTACTCCGGCATGGATGGTATGCGATGACATACTGACAAGGATAAAGGACGAGCTCATACTGGAAGCGATAGACATACTGCACGATGAGATAAATTCAAAGCATCTTGTCATAGAGGGATACAGTCCGGTAGTGCTTGAAAGATCGGAAGAGATGCAGCGTGACATATACCTGATAAACAACCTGATGGAGCGTGCAGAGGAGATAAGCGCCAATTACGGCAAATACCTGGATGGCAGCTCTGCAGCGGAGGGAACGGATCCATTAAGAGTAGAAGAGCTTAAGAGATTCCTGATGAGCATAAGCGGCATACGCTTCCTGATGGACACTGCAAAGATATTCGAGAGCTGGTCTGCTGACACAGGAAAGTACTACTCTGAGAAGGACCCATCCTCTATAATAAAGAAGACGATGGGGATAGGGACGGAGCGGGAGAAGGCGCTGGAGTATATTCTCAAGAGCAAGAAGATAATCGAGAACGAGGCTGTTACAAAGGATGAGCTCGCCATACTGAAGCGGGCGTATGAACTGAACAAGGGTGGATAGATTGCATGGCAAAGGCAGGTTGAGGATAGGGTACCATATGTCTGTAGCAGGAAAGATGGAATTCGCATTTGACAGGGCGGACGAGCTTGGCTGCAGCACCATGCAGATCTTTCTGACAAACCCGCGTACATGGCTTACAAGGAAGCTTAATTCAGAAGAAATAGAATCATTCAAAAAGAGAAGGAATGCGTCTGATGTAAACCCGGTTGTGGCGCACATGCCCTACCTTCCAAACCTCTCTTCCTCTGAAAAGGAGATAAAGAAAAAATCAATCGAGTCGCTGAAGGTGAACATATCGCTTGCAGAGCAGCTGGGAATAGATTACCTGGTGCTGCACCTGGGAAGCCACATGGGCCATGGAATAGAGAAAGGCAGGGAGAATCTTGCAGAAGCGATAAAAGATACGCTTGACCTTACAAAGGGCTGCACGATGCTTCTCGAGAACAGTGCCGGGCAGAAGAACAGCATAGGCTCAAAGATGGAGGAGCTCACCGCGATATATGATGCGATAGGGAGCAAGAGGATAGGCTTCTGCCTTGATACCTGCCACGTATACGCTGCAGGATATGACATAACCAA
>CAZCSE010000028.1:0-6186 GCA_964501245.1 Microcaldota archaeon
AACAACCGATTCAGTGGCTATGCTCGCATGCGAACTTACAGGATGCAGAAAGATGATAAACATAAGCAGGGAGAATTACGTTTATGACAGGCCGATAAGGGAGAAGGGCGCAAAGAAGCTTCCAAAGCTCAACCATCAGCAGCTTGTCGATATAGCGAACAGATGTGATGACAGATCAGCGGGCTCCAATTTCATACTTGACTTCTTCGCAGCGAAGATAGCAAAGAGGTCAAACATAGACATACTATTCGTTAATGACAGTATAACGGAGCTGGCAAAGGCTCTGGATGGAAAGAAGCACACTGGCAGTATAGTAAGGAATTGAATCTGAATGAGGAACTTAATCTAAAAAGAATCAGTTCTTTGCCTGCACAGGATCTGCCTTCTTTGCCTGCATGGACTCAGAATTCTTTATATCAGAGAGGCTCTGCAGCGCATAGTATGTTGCAAGCGCCATATTGTACTTGTCCCTGGTTCTTCCTCTTGAGAAGGTCCACATGTCCTTTATGCCTGCAAGTTCCAGTACGGATCTTACCGTCTTGCTTGCTATGACTCCTACTCCTCTAGGTGCAGGCTTGAGTATTATCTCGGAGCTGCCGCACTTGCCTTTCAGTATCAGTGGCAGAGAGTGTTCTGTCCCGCAGTTGCACTCCCATGAGCCGCATCCAAGTTTTATTGAGATTATGTTCTTCTTAGCATCCATTATTGCAGACTCTATTGCAGGCCTTACCTCTATTCCCTTGCCGACTCCTATGCCTACGTGGCCTCTTCCGTCTCCAACGACCGCGGTGATCCTGAACTTCGCCTTCCTGTTGTTCTTTGTCATTCTCTGCACAGAGGCTATCTCAAGAACATTGTCCTTCATGTCAGGTATTAGCGTGTTGACTATCTCGACTTCACGTATGTCCTTGCCCATGTTGAATATCTCTTCTACGTTCTTTATCTCTCCGTTCTTTACCATGAGCCCTATCTTTGTCTTTGGCTTCCACTCAGGAGCGGGAGACTCTTCCCTGAAATTCCTTCTCTCTCGTCTATAATTTTCCAAAATAATCACACCTTTATGCTCTCTAATGCCTTCTTCGTATCATTGAACAGCTTGCCAAGAGCCTCTGGATCATGCCCTTCCTTTATGTATGCGCTGTACTGTCTCTCATAGAGCTTCCTGTCCTTCTTCAATGATGTTGCATAGCTTGCATCCGAATAATTATAAATGTCCTCCTTTATATCGAAGGTGCCCCGTATATTCATCCCTGCATCCTTGCATCCCTTTGCGAAGACGAATGAGAGTGAATTCTTGATAGGAGAATTCAGCCCTATGTCAAGTATGTACTCCTCTTTCTTGCCGCTTGCTGCCTTCTTTCCGAGAAGATAACCTGTAAGATAAGCGGTTGCCCTGTTTGCCCTGCTAGGCCACTTCATCTTTACCAGCTCTCTTGAATCAGCCCTTGCAACTACTATATCTCCCTTCTCAGAGTACTTTACAATCTGGCCTATTATTGTGCTGTTTGACCTCCTGAACACTACCCTTGTAATACCTCCCTTTACCATTCCGAACCTCTTCTTATAGTTCGTGGCGGACTCTCTCCTCCTTCTGAATTTAACATTCTTTATGATCTTCTTTTTCATGAACCTCTCCTGTATCTGGCAGCAAGTGCCTCATTTATCTTCTTGACTTCAGCATCGCCTAGCTTTATCCCTGCTTCCTTCATGTGTGCGATAAGCGTTGCCTTTGTAGCATATACGTTTCCCTTTATGTGCCTGTAATAAGAGTTGTAGACCTTTGAATCAACAAGGCCCATGCCCTTAACCTCACGCAGAAGTGCTCTCTGTGCTCTTATTTTCTTCTCCCACTTCCTGCCCATTCTTGCCTTTCTTGTACCTCTTCTTCTTCCTGTTCCTCTTCTCCTTCCTTCTTCTCTCAGCTTCTTGAGCTTCTTGGAGTTGAGGCTGAGGTTCTTCTTCTCCTTCAATGCATAGACAGCTCCGCTCGATATGAGCTTTCTCACGTCCTCCTTTGTAAGTGCATTGTTTGCATCGGCTTCAGAGCCCTTCTTTATCCTTATTGCGCTCTCTCCTCTCTTCATAATGAGTGACGCCGCTCTCTTTGTGAATTTTATACTCATAACACTAACCCTTTACATTATTGCTCTTCTGATTCTCAGGCTTTGGCTTTGACTCTGCTCCTGCACTCTTCTGCTTTGACTCTGTGCCGGCAGTCTTTGGCTTCACCTCTGCCTTGAAGCTGTTTGAGATCCTTATCTTCTTCTCATCAGCAACCTTCTGCAGCTCCATCCTGCTCCTCTTTGAAAGGTCATGGGCGAACTTTGCGGTTATCCCTTCCTTTCCTGCAAGCCCTTCTAGTTCGCCTCTGTTGTGGACCACGAATTCCATAGTTCCGTCCTGCCTTAAGAATCTGACCTTATCGCTGTTCTTGAAGCCTATCATTGGCATTACGCCTACATTCTTCTTCTTTACGCGCATATGGTTGTCGTTTCCGCGCTGGCTTCTCCAGACATTCTTCACTCTGGATCTGCGCTTTGCCCCGTAATTTGGTCTCTTGAATGTCGGAACCTTTCTCTTTACAACCTTCTTTGCATTCTTAACCATGATATCACTCCTCTATAACTGTGTATATGCCGTCCTGGAAGACTCGCGTGTCGTTACCTCTTGCAGCGCATGCCTTCCTTATGTTAGCTATCGTCTGTCCTACGTCATATTTGTCTATTCCCTTTACAGTAACGTCCTGTCCCTTTATCTCAACCTTGGTCTCTCCTACTATATAGGTCTTCCTTGGCACCTTTTCGCCGAAGATATTCTTTATGCTTATCTCCTTGCCCTTTATTTCAACGGACATAGGGAAGTGGGCATAGACTATCTTCATATGCTCCTCTATACCTTCATTAACTGCCTTTATGGCATCATTAAGTACGTTTGCAAGCGCATGCTCTGCAGTGCTCGCCCTTCTCTGCATGCTCTTTATCTTTGAGCCTTCTATAACAACAGCATTGCCCTCTACCTTTACGCTGGCGAACTTCCTGTTGAACTTCTTCTTAGTGCTCCCGAGCTTGCCCTTTATCACTATATGCTCATTGTCAACGCTTACCTGCGTGCCGCTCGGAATCTCTATCTTTTCCATAATCATCAATATACATATGCTATTAGCCTTCCTCCTGTCTTGTTCTGCTTTGCCTCCCTGTTTGTAAGTATGCCTTTTGGCGTCGAGAGTATCAGTACGCCGAAATCCTTGCTCGGTATGAATCTTGTCTCGTACTTCTGGAATTCATCAAGCTTTATCGCATACCTTGGCTTTATAACTCCTATATCGTTTATCTTCTTCGATAGGCTTACCTTGAGCTTGCTGAATCTCCCATCCTTTACCTCTTCAAAACCGCTTATGTAGTTATTCTCCTTCATCTTCTCAAGGACTGCGCGTATCAGCTTCGTTGAGCTGACCTCACACTCGTCGAACCCGTTGTTCTCATAGACCTTTATCTTGTTTATAGCATCTGCGAATACGTCTACCATGAATATCACTAATACTTCTCGAATCCTACCTCTCTCCCTACCTCCCTGAAGCATCTCCTGCATACATATAGGTCATATGAGCGTATGAGGCCTCGTGCGGTTCCGCATATCCTGCACTTTCTCTTTGCCCTTCCTTTCTGCATAAGTTCAAATGTCAATTTCATCAAAATCACTCTTCCTCTCCGGTCTTTGCACCAAAGTTCTTCTGCATATACTCCTTTATCTCCTCCTTGCTTATTCCTCCATGCTTCCTGGAGACCTTGGAAGCCCTTACTCTCTTCAGTTCAACGCGCTTTCCCTTTCTTGCAAAAGCAGCATTGACATTCATTCCAAGCATTCCTATGGCAGGGTCGTACTTGACTCCCTGCAGGTAAATGTATTCCTTTACACCGAAGCTTAATGAATTGTTCGATATGCATGAATCCTTGTATAAATTCTCATTTGCCTCAAGAGCCTTCTTCAGCAGGTTCCTGGCATCCTCATTTCTCAATGTAACCATCGCTCCTATTATCTGGCTCTTCCTTATTCCAAGCTCAGGCCTTCTTCTCTTGGAGAGCGTTGCAACAGGCTTCTTTCCTGTTATCTTCTCGAGCAGCATGCGTGCATTCTGGAACATGTTGTCATTGTCCCCTATGCCTATATTTACGACTACCTTGTCCAGGTATATCTCTCTCATAGGGTTGACGTTTGCCATATTATGCACCTATAACTATCACATTCCTAAGAACGGTCTCTATCCTTCCGCCCTTTCCCTCTATCTCTACCGTAGGCTCCCTTCCTGCAGCTCCCTTCCTTATATCTACTATGCTGCCTTTTTCAGCCGAGTGTATTCCGCTTATGATAAGGCACTGTGCGCCCTTCTCAAGCTTCACCACCTTCTCTATCTTCCCGTTGTTAAGCTTTACCGAATCATTCACATTTGCATCCTTTACTGCTGGTACCAATGTACCATCATGAAGCCTGAGCATCAGCTTTCCTCCTTTGTAAACATACTTTCCGACTATCTTGAGAGTCTGCTCTTTGTTATCTGTTTTTTCTGCATTTATCCTGCCCTTGTTATCCACCCCTATCCTGTAGACCTCGTTGCTAGGTACAATCTCTACTATGTCTTCAAGCCCTATCGCAGCTCTCTCATCCTTCACAACCTTTCCGTTGACCTTGATCTTGCCTTCCTTTATTGCCTTCTTCATCTCATAGGTGCTGTTCCCAATGCCTATTGATTCTTTGAGAACGGTTACAAGTGCGACGCTGCTCTGGAGCGTGTGTCTGCCAAGCATAGGCTTCGCTATGTACTTGCTCGTTTTCTTGTCGACTCGCATGTACCTTGGGGATGCCATGCGGTTCAAATGGTTGCTGCCTCCTTTCTTGCTCATTTCACACTCCTCTTGAAAGATTCAAGCTTCTCCTTTCTCAGTTTGTCAGTATCATCAAGTTCTGTTATGTATACGTTTGAAGCGCTAATCGGTATAGGAAGCTCCTTGCCCTTTGCATTCTTCCTTACCACTCCATTTACAGTTACCGTGTACCTCTTCAGGTCAACATCACTTACCTTTCCTGATTTGCCCTTTGATGATCCTTTCATTACTATTACAGTATCGCCCTTTCTGACAGCTATGCTCCTCTTCTTTATTCCAAGTTTCTCCGAGAGTTGCTTTGATATGTGGGCATTGACCATGTGCTGCCTGAGGTGCATAGGTGCACTGTACCTGAATATTCTCTGCTTTCTAGGTTTGCCGCTCTCTATCATTCATACCACTCTTGATGCAATTCCTCCTATCTTGACAAACCTCTCGACTACCTCCCTTGCCATTGCACCCTTTACCTCTGTGCCTATGGGCAGGTTCTCGTCATTTACCATGATTCCAGCATTATCCTCAAACTTTACTCTCATGCCATTAGCGCGCCTTATCGAGGCTCTCTGTCTTATTATGACCACACGCACGGGCTTTTTGATATACGTCGGATTGCCCTTCCTGACGCTTGCAGATACTATGTCTCCTACTCCTGCAGCTGTAAGCTTTCCAGGTCTTCCTCCAGTCTTTCCTATTATGTGTATCATCCTGAAGGTATAAGCGCCGCTGTTATCGGCGCAGTGTATCTCTGTGCCAGGTATAAGTGTCTTTGTTACTTTTGAAGCTACTCCTTTCATAAAAATCACTCTTTCTTCTCAATTCCAGTTATTACGAAGGATTTGGTCTTGCTCAGCCGTCTTGTCTCCTGCATGTTTACAGTGTCGCCGAGCTTTGCGTTTATGCACTCAGGGTTGTGTGCAGGTATTCTTGACCTCTTTCTTAAATATCTCTCGTATTTGTAGATGTATCTGGTGTAGTCTAGCTTGACTATTGCGGTCTTCTTGACCTTATCGCTTACGACTGTGCCTGTCACCAGCATGCCTCTTGTCTTAAGCCCATGGTGAACAGGGCAGTTCTTGTCGTTGCATTCCAGAAAATCACTCTCTCATTTTGTAAAACTTCAGGCTTTTTTCTATCCTGTCATAAGGCCTGAAATTTATTTCCTCTCCTCTTACTACAAATCTTCTCTTAGACACATTGAACGCGAATTTCGAATTCTTCTTTACTATGCTCTTTACGCCTTTGCCATCAAAGACTCTGAGGGTGTTTTTTGTCTCATCGATCACAAGACCGGAGATACCCTTTTGCT
>CAZCSE010000029.1:0-6001 GCA_964501245.1 Microcaldota archaeon
TTCCACCGTAATAAAGGGTCCTGCCTGCTGTCATTCGGCCGACATGCTTTATCTGCTCTTCAGTCAGCTTCTTTATCCTGGCAAGGTTTGCGAAGAGCGCACCAAAAATTATCTGCATGATCATGGTACCTATTCCGAACATTGCACCGACGAGTGGAGCATATATCAACGAAGGTACCTGTGGCGCAAGTATGAATGTTATGATAGTAGAATAAGCTCCGAATCCCCACCCTGCTATTAATCCATGGGCTACTGCCATCTTCATTGAAACTCCCTTGGGCTCGGGCTTATCTTCATGCATCGGCACTCTCTCAGCATACTTACTGTGGTGTTCATTGCCCATTATTTTCTTTCCTATATCCAGGTGCAGGTATAACTTCTTGTTAAGTATGTAGAATCCTGCAATCGCCATGACTATCCCCACAGCGACATACACGGGTCCGTCCAGATTATATACTTTGTAGATTGCAGCAAGTCCGAGAAAACCAAGCGTTGTAAGTATTGCCCTCTGTACCGTAAATCCTGCAGAAAAAGCAAATCCTGCTTTCATGCCCTTGCGTGTGCTATAGCTTCCTATCGCATAGCTGAAGGTTATGGGCCAAGTATGCTCATCAGGCGTCGCCCCGTGCATTATGCCCAATATCAGCGCTATTATCAGTATCGTTCCCAAAGCAAGGTTGCTGGACGGATTCAGAACATAGGATATCGCATTAGAAGCCGCAGTGCCTGCAGGTGTTATTGTAAAAAGCAGTACCAGTATGAGCAGTATTCCTGCAAATGCTACTGCCACATTCCTCTTATTCACAGTCTCACTCTAATATTCGATAGTTGTAAGCTATGCTAATTAATAAATATTTTGTTATTTGTTATTAATCTCAGGGCTGAAAACGCCACGTTTTTAATAAAAGTGATTAAATGGAGATAATGAGCATATCCCTGGACAAGGAGACGCTTCATGAGCTAAACGAGATACAGGAAAATCTTGGATTCAGAAGCAGGTCAAAGATGCTCAGGTCTGCCATAGACCTTCTTCTGAGCGAGTACAAGGTTCTGGAATCATTGAGAGGCAGCCACAACGTCGTATTTGTCATAACCTACAGGGACAACGAGAAGAACCACGTATCCAACATACTTCATGATTTTGAAGATGAGATAAAAGTAACTGTCCATCAGCACAACGGCACAATGTGCCTTGACATGCTGAACATAAACGCAGACGCACAGAAGATCAAGAAGCTATTTGCAGAGATGAAGAGAAGCAAATGCATCAGGTCTCTGAACTTTACCCTGCTTGGACACTACTAGAACCATTGAAATTAAACTCTTACTGCCGATTTAAGCTCTTTCTTATCTGCAATCGCGTTCTGAACTGCCTCCGCACCAACCAAGACTACGCGCGCTACAAAATCAGGCCTTACCCCTGCATAAACGTCCAGTCTCCCATAGCGCATATCCTTCCAGTCTATATTAAATGCAACCTGCCCTTCCCCTGGATAGTGCCATGCACGTTCCTCTGGAAACAAACCGAAGTATTCCTTATCAGATACCTTGACATGTGTACCATCCTCTGTTATCCTATGTGGACCTCTGCTAGCAAGCCCTACCTTGTTAACCCAGACAGGCCCTACGTGATAAAGTTCATTTCTGAAATCAAGACTGTTTTTATAAGCTTTAGATACCTCTTCAAAGCCGGCTGTCCTTTTAACACTCTCATCTATGCTGAGGACTTTGGATTCTGCTATAACTATTCTATCAGCATTTGAAATCCTAGCTCGCTCCATATTATCTCCAAAACAATCTTTCAACAGTCATATATAAAACTAATCACACAGACTCTCTCCTAAGCTCAACCCCCAGAGTGCGTGCGACCTTAAGCCTGTATGGTTTATTCAAACTCTCTCCGTTCGAATTCACATGCCCCTTCATGCCGCTGTCAGGATTCAGTATCTGTACGCATCCTTTTCCGCTACCCAGCACAATCATGCCTGCGTCCCTCAGCTCTCTTACGAAATCCTTGGGCTTCACCGCGCCAGGCCTATTTACCGCATCCTGTATCTTTCTCGAATCAATCCTCTGTGTCTGTCGGTTAACAGTAACATCCATGATTTTCACAAAATGATAAACAAAGATGCGATATTTATTTCTTTTCTGCAAATACTTGTCAGGTGATTCGGTCAAAAACGCTATCAGGCAAGAAAACATATCCGAAGAGAGCTTCAAGATAAAAGGCTACGAGTATACTCTGCTTACATTTACCAAGGAAAACGCGCCCAATCTCAGAGAAGCAATTGCAATATCCGAAAGAAGAGGCGAGGCGATGCTTACTATTGATGATGCAGTTGGGCTCCTTGCCAATTACGAATCAAGAACGGCGCTTTCAAAGGAATTAGATGCAGATAAAAGAATAGTATGGTCATACCTTTACACGGGTAGATTCAGCCACATTGCGGCCAGCATAGGCAACGACTGGAGCTCAAGGGAGCTGCGCATAGCCGAACATACGGATACTGGCATCTACAAGTCGCCTGTTCTGCTACTCAAAAAACAATCTACTGAACAAAATGCCAAGTTTTCCGATATCAAAATGGCAATACTCAAAAGCATAAGCAGATAATGGAACAAAAAGATTCTATCCTGGTGTGCAGCAAAATATACTTTCAATACCATGCCAATTCAATTTCACATAAGCGTCGACACATCCTGCGGCATAGTTATCAATTTGCAGTAAATCTCTTCAGCGCAGCCACCTTTACAAAATCGTTTATCAGCATGAAAACAGCACCCAATGCCAATATGGACAGTATGGGCAATATGCCTATTCTCGCCACAAAGATTCCAAAGTATGAGAGCACTATGCCTACAGAGATGCCAAACAATGAAGAGAGCATAAGTTTTGTGCTTGGTCTGGACTTCCAGAAGTGCCTCTTCTCCCTCAAGCTGAAGACTGCAAACTGATCTGTAACATTGAACATAAGAAAGACGAAGGTCTGGAACTGCACTACGCTAAATCCAAAGACACCGATGCTCAAAGGTATGAATGACAATGCCTCTATAACCATGAGAATGCCTATTATGGAAGATATCTTAACTATCGATTTTACATTCCACGAATCAGGTTTTCCAGAGTAATCGGCATTATCTGTAGAGATTGCTATGTTGACTATGTCGTTTGTAAATATCAGCAGGATAAGAAGGAATGGCGTTATCGGTATGAACCTCAAAGCTATGAACGCAATGGCTACAAAGCCTACTATCTGGAAGACCTTGGCCACCTTGACCAGAGTATAAGTTATCATTCTCGCGAAGATTCTCCTACTCTCTTTAACTGCATCTACGATGACCTCAAGTCCGTTTTTGGTAAGAACCAGTGCTGCCGAACTCTTTGCAACGTCCGTAGCAGTTGCTACTGCAATCCCTACTTCTGCCTCTTTCAATGCCGGGGCATCGTTTACCCCGTCCCCTGTCATACCCACTACATATCCTTTATCCTGCAGAGCTTTCACTATCGTGTACTTATCCTCTGGGTATACTCCTGCGAATCCGTCTGCGTCAATTATTCTTTTATCGGATTTATCGCTCTTGCCTGCAAGCATAAGTATATTGCTTCCCAGTCCTACCTCTGATGCAATCTCTCTTGCAACAGGCTGGCTGTCGCCAGTTATCATCTTAACAGATATACCCAATCCCTTGAGCTCTTCCATAAGGCGTTTGGCTTCGGGTCTCGGAGGATCGTAGAGTGCAACAATTCCGACCATCTTCCATTTGCCCTTGCCTTTCCGCATTGCCACTGCAAGGGACCGCATGCCCCCGCTGGCGAGTTTGTTTACGGTCTCATTTATGTGCTTTCCCTGTCCAGGACTTAACCTGACAAGTTTCATCACTGTCCAAGCCGCTCCTTTGGTAACCTCATATCTCTTTCCATCTTCTATCACCGCCTGTGTTCTTTTGGTAGACGGATTAAACGGGCTGAAGGTCAACTGTTTTCCTGTCTTTATGTGCAATGAATTTGCATATGAAAGAATGGCAGTGTCTATCGGGTCATTGTCCTCCTGCCTTGAAGCTTCTGCAGCGTATTTCAGCACTACTTTTTCATCGCAACCGTAAGGTATCACTTCCTTAATTGTTATTACATTCTGGGTTATGGTCCCTGTTTTGTCTGTGCATAATATCTCCATCGTAGAGGTATCCTCTATTGCTTCCAGCCTTGTAACAAGCACTGATTTCTTGGCCATCTTCTCTGTTCCCAAGGCCATTGAAACGGTAAACGCTGCAGAGAGTGCGACAGGGACTGATGCTACAAGGATAACCAGAAGGAAAGGAAGCAATACGCTTATGCTAAGTCCTACTGCCAAAGTTCCATATAGCAGCATTATAAGGACTACTACAGAATCAGCAGCTACAAGATACTTGACAATTCCGAGCACTGTATTTTCCAAGTGCGATTTAGGCTTTGCTATCTGCACAAGCTTCTCAGTCATCCCGTATTTTGTATTATATCCTGTTCCTGTTACGATGCATGTTGCCTCTCCGCGCTTTGCCACAGAGCCCTGATACAACGTATCGCCTTCCTTCTTTTCTGCAAGCAAGGATTCGCCGTTTATTACTGACTCATCCATCTCAAGGAGTTCGCATTCCAGAACCTTTGCGTCTGCAGGTACGATATCGCCTAATCTTATTCTTATCATGTCTCCAGGGACAAGAAGTCTTGCAGGCAGCACGTTCCATTTGCTATCACGCAGCACCCTTGCGTTTGATGCAAGCATACTGCTAAGGGCTTCTACAGACTTATCTGCCTTATACTCCTCAAGGAAGCCTATAACCGCATTGAAAACAAGAAGCGCCACTATGATGTAAAAGTCATCGGCCCTGTCTGTTACTAAAGAGATTATAGCTACAAGCCAGAGGAGCAACTGCACAGGACCATAAAACTTCCTAAGAAACAGCAGGACCCGGCTCTTCTTCCTGGCCTTTATCTCGTTGTATCCATACTTTCCTATCAGTTTACTGGCTTCACTTGAAGTTAATCCCTTATGTTTACTGCCTGATCTAACTCCCTGCTTTCCACGCCCCATAATGGTATCTGAAATAAAGAATATAAAAATGCATTTATCAGATGAGACCAGTAAGCAGAACGCAATCCAATCACTGCCTAATTTATTCAATCTGCAGCGAGAAGCGGGCACGACGGGATTTGAACCCGCAACCATCTGGTCCGAAGCCAGATGCGCTATCCAAGTTGCGCCACGTGCCCATTGGTTATTGCATATCAGCGTTTAAATATAAAGAAGACGGAAGGGGCAGCAAAAGATTAATAATGTTTAACGTGCTATAAAAGTACGTGTTTTTATGATAACGGAAGTGAATATAAAAGAGATAGAGGCAAAGAGAGCCCACAAGGATCTGATAGCAAACATGAAGTTCAACATCAACTTCGACGATGTCAAGGTTGACAAGGATAATGTCAGCGTAGATTTCACGTTTACTACGGATTACGAAGGACAGGAGAGCTCAAAGAACATCGGCAAGCTTGAGATAAAGGGAAACATAGTCTCAAAGGAGAACAAGAAGGATGCCGACGAGATAGTAAGCATGTGGAAGGAGAAGAAAACCCTCCCAATAAACTTTGCAGAGGACGTAATAAATATGCTGAATTTCGAGTGCGGCTCAAGAGGAACCCTTGTAGCATACTCAATGGGTTTTGTCGCTCCGCTGCCACTCTCAAGAGCACGCCTTCAGGAGAAGTAACCAAGAAGCTTAATCTGTTGCATCTGCAACAGCCCCAGATGAGGCTATGGAGCTACAGGGAGTCCTTATTGATATAGACTATGTCTCATCTGCCGGGAGAAGCATAATACGTCTTACCCTCAAAAGCAACTCCGGAGTATACTCTATATTGGACAAGAATTTCTATCCCTACTTCAGGCTTATTCCTTATAACAGCAATGTAGATATTCCTTCAATAGAGAAGATGCTATTCAGGGACAACCAGGGCAACCAGATA
>CAZCSE010000030.1:0-5332 GCA_964501245.1 Microcaldota archaeon
AGAAAGAGATAGACAATCTGCTGGGCCTTGACAAGTTCTCAGAGGCAAAGGAGAATGTAACCTCGCTTGCAAACAGGATAAAGGATATGGTGAAAGAGGATAGCAAGGCAGTAGCGGAATTTGATGAAAGCAAGATAAAGGAGCATCTGGAAGCCCTTGAAAAAGAGATTGCCAAATACAATGAAGCAGAAGCTTCTGCGGAGAAGAAGCTTGCAGAAACGAAGGCAAGGCTCATCGCATCCGAAGCAAAACTCAATGCTGCAAAGGAACAGCTGAACAAAAAGAACAAATTGTTGCAGGAGATAAGGGAACTTAAGGGAAAGAAGGAGACTTTCACATCTGAAATAAAGAAAATAGACGCTAAAGGTACGCGCAAATCACCACAGATATCAGAACAACTGCTATCAGAGAAGAAGCTCTCAGAAGCAGCTGCAAAAGAGGCAAAAGATTCAAAAGTAAAAGCAGAAGAGTCAGGAAACAGATTAACCAAATACGATACGCAGCTGCAGATGATAAGGAAGGAATATGAAAGGATGCAGATGCTGCAGAAAGAACTCGAGAAGCTTGACAGGAAGGAAACTGAGAAAAATCTGCAAATAGCAAAAGATTCTAAGGAGAAGGCAGAGGCGGACCTCGCCAGATACTCTGCAGAGAGGAAGGAAGGAGAGAAGAACCTTAAGGAGCTGGAGAGCCATTTCGGCAAATGCCCGGTATGCGAGAAGGAGCTGGAGGAGAGCCTAAGGAAGAGGCTCATAGAGGATAAAAAGAATAAACTGAAGGAATTGCAGGAACTTGCAACAGAATCAGAAAAACTCCTTATCAAAAGCAAAAAAGAATACGAGCTTCTGAACAATAACAAGGAGCGAATCGCTCAGATAGAGAACAGGATGAAGGAATATGCGGGCATTGAGGATAAGATAAAGGAACTGGAGAAACTCTCATCCGAAGAGAATTATTCTAATACAAAGTTCAGGGCAGAGCACGAGTTAAAGGAAAAGGCAGCCCAAGAGCTGAAGGAGAGAACGACAAAGCTACAGGCAGAGTTGGAGCTGTCGCAGACTAGAGAGAGATACGCAAAGGAGCTTGAAGGGATAAATCTCTCAATACTGCAAAAGGAGAAAGATACAAATTCTATTGAAATAAACGAAGGAGCGATTGACTATCTGCACAAAGAAGTAATCTCCCTAAATTCAGATGCAAGCAGGACAGAATCTGAGTTGAAGCTCAACAAAAGGTATCTGGCAGACAAGATGCAGCAGAAGAAGGAGAAGGAAGACCAGTACGCCATGATAAACAGGATAAAAGATGAGATAACTAAAAAGAAGAAAGTGTCAGAAAACCTGGAGAGATTCAGCGATGCTATAATCGAGGCACAGACACAACTGAGAAACAGGCTTGTAGAGTCTATAAACAGGGTTATGGGAGACATATGGCCTGAACTGTATCCGTACAAGGATTACAGCGACATAATGCTTGACGCCGTAGAGGACGATTACATACTAAAAGTAAATACTATGATACGGGACAAGATGTCCTGGGAAGATGTGGAATTAATTGCAAGCGGCGGAGAGAGAAGCACAGCCTGCCTTGCGATGCGTATAGCATTTTCATTGGTACTCGCGCCTAACATAAAATGGCTGATACTGGATGAACCAACACATAACCTTGACCAGCAGGCTGTACATAAGATGGTAGATATATTCGGTGAAACGCTCCCTAAGATAATAGACCAGGTATTCATAATCACGCATGAGGATCTGTTAAAAGAGGTAAACGGAAGCAATGTATATGTGCTGAACAGGGATAAAGGAGCTGATAAAGAGACAGAGGCATCAATATCATAATCCTTTTTTCTACGTTACCTTTGCCTCTACCTGCGCATAAGCCGTAGATGGTATCTTGGTATAAGTATCAACGTAGTATACTGCAAGATATCCGCTGAAAGCCTGCCCTGGCACACCTGACCACATGCCTGTGCCGTTATGGCACTGCACTGAAAACGGATGAGTCTCCTGGGATATCATATAAACGACGTTACTAGGCGGATTTATCACATTGCTAGTTGTTATAGCAGCTTCATCAGAATTGCATCCTATCCCACTGATATTTATGGGATAAGCTCCAGTCTGTACAAGATCCACTGTCAATAAACCACTCTGTGAAATATAGACATTTGAACATTCCAATACCCCTGCAGGGAAAATGCAGTTGCTGTTCACCTGTTTGTTGGAGAAGATGCCTATATAGAAGAGCCCTATGAGCACTATGACTACTATAATCACAGTCCATCCGTAGCTTGATAGGAACTCTATAGCAGCTTGCAGTTTCATAATATTAACTCTGAAGAAAGCTTATTATCCTTACATCTTTGCAACAGGCTCCATTCCTAACAGCTTCATGAAGTTTCCAAGGACCTGCATCAAAGCCATAACTATCGCAATTCTATATCCCTCTGCATCTCCACTTCCTATTACCTTGGTGCTCTCATAGAACTTGCTGAACCCTGAAGAGAGTTCGATAAGATACTCTGCGATTATATCAGGTCTGTACTCAGTAGCTGCTTTCTCCACAACCTCCTGCGCTCTTCCCATTGCCTTGATCAGCTCAAAATCATACTTTCTCTCCACAGCTGAAAAATCAATTTCATTAATTGTCAAAGAAGAGACGTTTGCCCTATCAAGTATGCTGTTTGCACGTGCATAAGTATACATGCAGTAAGGCCCACTATTGCCATCGAAGCTCAGCGCATCATCCCATGAAAATACAATCTTCTTCTCAGGATTTGTCTTAAGGAAAGCAAACCTTATCGCTCCTACTGCAACCGAATCGGCTACATCGGCAGCATCTACCTTTCTCTTGCTCTCCTTTGCCTTCTCTATGACCTTCTCCTTGGCATCTGCAAGCAGGGCATCTGCGGTGTATACATGATCGCTTCCCATCCAACCTCCGCTCCTTCCGCTCAATGTGCCTCCCTTCAGACTTATCTCTCCATATGCGACATGTATCAGCTTTTCTGCAAGCTCATTCATTCCCATCAATGAGAACATGCTCTTGAGTATTAACTGCGGATACCTCTGCTCTGAACCTATTATATTAATCGCAATCTCGGCCCCTCCAAACTGCATGTCCTCTCCGGAAGAGCCGGTGGTATACAGCGGTTTTCCATTATACTGCGATTCTAAGAATCTCGAATATTTGAAATCGCCTTTGAGAATCCCGAGCTTCCACATATGGAATGCGAGGTCCTTTGCAACGTATGTGGCAGTGCCGTTGCTTCTTATCAGAACCTTTGATTCCTCGTTAGGATTGTCAAAATCCTTTGCAATGCCCTTCAGTTTCTTAAGGTCTACAATTATACATCCTGCGTACTTACCATCATCTGAACGTGAAGCGGCTCCTTTTTCTATAGCTATATTCATCGCTTTCGAGAGCATTCCTGTCCTGACAATATCGCTCTCCCACATCATAACATCGTGGTATATCCTGTATGCCGAAGCAGTTTCGATATTTGCCTTCACACATCTCTCTGCCAGTTCTCTTGCCTTAACCGCATCCTCATTGCCTCCCTCCTCCATCTTTTTCATAAGTGCGTCTATCTCTTTCTTCACCTTTTCATCAGAGAGCATCCTGTTAACGCTCACATACTGCTCCCCTAACCACGTATCAAACTTCTTATCAGGCTTATTCCCAAGGTTCAGGTAGCCCCAAAGGCTCTGTGCTACCTGTATTCCAAGATCATCTATGTAATTCTCGCGCTCTACAGAATAGCCGCAAGCGGAAAGTATGTTGGATATGCTGTCTCCGATAAGCGCATTTAGCAGATGCCCTATGTGCCATGCCTTGTTCGGATTGACGCTGGGAAACTCTATCATCACCCTTTTTCCATTTCCCATCATGCTCAGGCCATAATTCCCTTTCAATTCCATGACAGACTTCAAAGTATCATACGCATATCTTTTCTCGTCAAAAAATGCGTTTATGTAGCCATTTGCATTCTTCAATTCCTTTATGTACCCTTTCCCCAACAGTTTCCGGCCATCTCCGATTATCCTTTCTGCAACATCGGATGGTTTAGTTCCTGCAACCTTTGCTATACGTAGGCATATACTTGAGCTGAGATCACCAAACTCCGCCTTAGGTACGGACATACTTGCATATATCTCACTCTCGCCTATCCTGGAATCTGGATAATTGTTGGCAATACCTGCCTTTACTATATCGTGCAGCTCCATCTTCGCTGTTTTTGAAGTATATAACATCAATAACCTCCCTTGTTCAATAGCCTATTTACCTCTTTCTGATGCCCGGACTTTGTATACAGGCGCACATCATACATTGACTTGCTTCCTATCATCTTAAGTATCAAAGTATCAGATTCATGAAGGCTCTTTATATCATTGCCCTTCCTTATGTATATATCTGATTTCTCGTCAACAAGGCTCAGCCTGCGAAGGCTCACTGGAAATAGCCACATCGGATCCAATCTGCATTGCTCTGCAAACCTCATTCTCTTGTCATCATCTTCCTCCATGTCTGCTATCCTCTTCTCTATCGCAGGCATCTTTGAACTTGAGAGCGGTTTCGGTTCCATATACGCTACCGCTACAGGCTTCCTCCTTACTATGTTGCTGCAAAGTTCTCTCAGTTCCCTGTTTTTTCCATGCTCTGCGTAATCAAGAACTATCTGGTAGAACATCGCATCATTATATCCATATATCTCCGCCACATTACTCTCTTTCATAAGTTCCTTAGGGTCTCTTATGACGCCATTCTTTACAAGAAGCTCAAATGCCCTTTTAACCATCTCCTCAAACCCTACGACGGTCTTGTGGTAGTATACTGCCCTGTACATGTGGTACCTTCCAAGCAGGAACCTCTCCAATTCCGTCTCATCCTTGCCAAATACCATCTTTCCATCTTCTATTGACATTGTCTGTATGAGCCTGTCAATCTCTATCTCTCCATACGAAACTCCTGTGTAATAGGAATCCCTGAGCAGATAATCGCACTTATCAACGTCAAATGCAGAGGAGAGAAGCATCATCCTATCGTTCTTAACCTTCTTCTCTATTATGTCAGTGATCTCCCTTGGCTTATAGTTGTCAAGCTCCTCTTTCAGAAATCTCCTTATCAGATCCACTCCAAACATCTCATGGCTTGGGCCACGCAACGACTTTACGATTATCTGCTCGGTAGTGTGCGACAGTGGATAATGCCCTATGTCATGCAGTAATGCAGCAAGCCTCATTATCTGCACATTCTCATCATCCTGTTCAAGCTGCTTTCCATTCTTCTTTGTAGCAGAGAGGAATCTGCCCATAAGGTGCATTGT
>CAZCSE010000031.1:0-5207 GCA_964501245.1 Microcaldota archaeon
GGTACCCTAATACAACATGGAACAGGGAGAGCAGCAATATCCAGATATTCTCATCCTATGAACCTTACAAGGGGAGGAGCAAGTATGCTGAGATAGGAGGATGCTATTATGCTGCAAGGCTTGCCTCTTCCGAGCTTCTTCTTAAGATGGAAAGGCAGGCGAAGGTAGCCATACTCAGGGAGGCGCACTCTGGGTATATAATGCCCGTGGGAGTGTGGAATGTCAGAGAGCATGTGAGGGATGCATTGAAGAAGGAGCCGCTGCGCTTTGAGAATACGAGGAGTGCCATAGAGTTCATAGCAAAGAAGATGGATATACCGATAAAGACATGGATGGAGAACAGCGCTGTGCTGAGGCAGGTGACAAGGCAGAAGAGGCTAGTATAATAGAGGATTCGTGTATCGTACCTTCATAGTATAAGTTTTAAAAATCAGGGAATTTCCATTATTTGTGTTATTATGGAGACACAGAAGGAGAAGGTGAGAAGGCTATCTGATGATATAATAGGTTTTAAGCCCGAAAGCTTTTATGGTCATGTTACGCTTAGGGAACTTGCTAAGGAGATGAGAACGGAAGATTCTGAGACTGCAGTGGGTGTTTACAAACAGGTCAGGAGGCGTTCGGCGTTTAATGCTGTTACTGCTTTCGGAGCTTATTTTGCAGGATTTATGGTAGTGGAAGGGCCAGGGATACAGTACTTTACAGGAAGCCATGATTTGGCAGGATGGGCATGTGTATCCGTAGGAGTTGCTGTCATCTTTGCAGGGGGAAGAGCGAGATCTGAAGGGCTGAGAATGAAAAAGAATCTTGACACTGTAATTAAAGAGGCTCAGAGGCAGAATAATGAGCTTAAGGGTAGCAGGAGCAACAGATGATTTCCTCTGCTCATTTTGACCTGAGTTCCATGCCTTCAAGATCGATTATCTTGCCTGATCTGAAATCGAATATCTTATTCCTTAAGAGAGGCATGTGCTCCTCTGAACCCCTGCTTATATCTGTGCCTGTTATCGCCCTGTTGAATGCAGGAAGTATTACTAGCTTTATCTGTTTGTTGAATCCAGGGTATTCCTCTTTTGCGCGTGGTCCAGGCTTTGCGATAAACCATACCTTGCGTTCAACTCCGTTTATATTAGCAGCGAAGTGTCCATGGCCAACCGCTATGTAATTCTTCTCCATTGACTCCTTTGAAGGAAGAGTGTTGCCGTGCATAAGCGCTACCTTGTCAAGCAGTATCTCGTTCTCAAGAGCCTTTCTGATCCCGACATTTTTAAGAATCTCTTCCAGGTGGGCATCGTGGTTGCCTCTTATGAATCTGCACTCTATGCCTGATAATTTTGCAAAGAACCTCAGCATAGAGTCCCGTTCGGTTTTTGTCATGTACATTATGCGCTCCTTGAAATCGCCCATGAAGATTATCCCTTTTGCCCCGCTCTTCCCGTATGCATTGAGCAGATCATCTGCAAGGAGGTCGACTGCATTTGACAGATGTATGCCTGATTCGCTCAGTCTCGTCTCTAGCCCTATGTGCAGGTCAGATACTGCAAGCTGCTTTTCCTTCCTGATGAACAGAGCCGGTTCACCATTTACAAAAGAGATGTCCATGTTATACTGATTATAAACTTTCCACTTAATAATTATTATTTAGTCAGTATAGGGAATTCGGATGGCACTCTCAGGGATACGCATATTCAGGATATTCGGCATAGACGTGACGCTGCACTGGACCTTCATACTTATGCTGCTTGCAGTCCTTCTTCTTGGAAGCGAATTCCTCTTCCTGCTCTTTGTGCTCTTGTTTGCATGCGTGCTTATCCATGAGTTTTCGCACTCTGTAACAGCCCTTAGGAACAGGGTAAAGGTCAGGGAGATAATTCTGCTGCCCATAGGAGGAGCATCAATAATAGACGAACTGGATATAGATCCGAAGGTAGAATTCAATATATCTGTAGTAGGGCCTATATCGAGCCTTCTGCTTGGCGGAATATTCGGTCTGCTTGTTGTCTTCTCGCCTCCGGGAATAATAACTGAGGTATTGCAATTTCTGTTTATAATAAATATCTTCCTTGGCGTATCGAACCTTATTCCTGCCTTCCCCATGGATGGCGGGAGGGTGCTTGAGAGTTATCTTCAGGAGAGGATGGACGCGTATGATGCAACCATGCTAACAGTAAAGGTGAGCATGTACATGCTTGGACTCATACTCATAGGCGCCATTGCATTCATGGGTTTCCAGGTTTACAGCCAGAACTTCAACCAGGGGATTGTAGATTATGCTGCCTTTGAGCTCATATACACTCTGATAATAGTCTTCTTCCTGTATGGAGGGGCAAAACAGGAAGAAGAGACTGCAGTGATGAGGAAGAGGACAGAGGGGCTGAAGCTTTTGGATATGGTGAGCAAGGATTACTTCCTTGTGGACTCTGGTATAAGCATAAAGGGGTTATATGAAAGGGTGAAGAGATCCAAAAAGCACAGGATATTCGCCAAGTCAGGTAGTGCATACTACTATGTTGATCTTTCCAGGATAAGGAAGATCCGGAAGTTAAATTCCACAGGGATAGGAGAACTGCTAGTGCCTTTGCCAAACATAGATTACACGACAGGCGTAATAGACGCGCTTAACAGGGTGAATAGCGGGCCCGGGATTGCCGCAGTTACTAAGAATGGGAAGCTGATGGGGATAGTGACGGTTCAGAGCATAAGCGCATTCATATCTTTGCACATGGCAAGCAAATGAATTGCATTGCCCATATTACCTTCATAGCAGCAGCTTTGTTTTTGGGCTTATCGATATTCCTGATACTCTTCGTATTATAGTAATTGATCGCTTGTTGTTTTTGTCCAGCTTTATCAGCAGGCATTTGCCCTGATCCAGTCCCTGTATATATTCTATATACTCGTGCCCAAGATTATAATTTGCAATTATCTTTTCTGCACTCTTCTTCACCTGTATCCTGAATATGAAGATTGATGCCGAGTTTGAGACTATACCATCACTCATGTCCTCAAGCAGCTGTGATGCAAGTAGCAGGCCGACGCCGTACTTCCTACCCTCCCTCACTATAATCTCAAGGTCTTCGTTGTTATTCATCAGCTTCCAGCTCTCATCAAGAAGAATGAATGTGTTGTCTTTCTTGCCGATGTTGCTCCGCATCTTTGTCGCTACCGATTTTAGTATCTCTGAAGCGCATGCCACTTTTTCATTTTCCTTCAGGTTCTTAAGCATGAAGTATGAACTTCTTGAGACGTTTTCATATATGGTTTTATCTGAACCGTCGTGTAATTCTGCGCCTATGAGGTTTGCAATTTCCTGATACTCGCCGGTAAAGTCTATTATTATGACTTTTGAATCGAGTATAAAGTTAAGTCGCATCAATAGGCTTTTCATAAGGAAGGTCTTGCCACTGCCAGTCATCCCCACTATGAATACGTGATGATTGAACAAAGAGCCGAAGTCAAGGAATATAGGCACATTCATCCTGCCTGAATTGCCTATGAATATGCCATTATTGGCTGATGCCATTATCTCTGGTGCATTTGGTTCCTCAGTGTAAGGGATATCCAGCAGCTTGGAGATGGTGCCTGATGAATATATAGGTCTGCTTTTCATAGGATCACGCTATATTTGCCAGCAGCTCCTCTCCTGTAAGTATTCTGTAATCAAGACCCAGATTGGTGCAGAATGCATTTGCAATCCTCACTATGGACCTTGGGGGTTCGCTTTCTGCTTCCATCCTTTCCATAGATGTTTTAATCGCTTTTACCTTTATCGACACTTCGAGTGACCTCCCTCCGCCTGTTATGTTTGCCATCTCCTTCTCTATCACCTCTATCTCCTTCTTTACCTGATTTATCTTGTTGTACCTCTTAGGCTCTATTCTTGATAGGGATATTTCCTTTACGCGCTTCTTCGTCTCCAGCGATTCGATCAAACGGATCCTGTCTACCTCTCTCATGGATATCGAGAATTCAAACGGATCCTTTATGTTATTTATAATTGGTTCGAATGAGCTTTTGTCTACCGGCTTGTTTACGATAAATTCTGCTATCGATATTCCAGTGTATGAATCGCCATTGTGTATGACTGCAGATGAGAGGTTCCTTCCAAGTTTGTAGCCGTTCTTTATGATTATTACCCTTGATCTTTTTATCAGCATGTTATTTATCATATGGCCAGAGTTGAGATAGACCGCAGATAATAAGAGCAGTATGGCGCTGATTAAAGCATAGCCGCTGTTGGCTATTGCAGATACTATCAGCACCAAAAGTGCCAATGAGTAGAATGCATATGAGTATAGCCGATTCAGCCTGTTTATCTCCTCCATTCATATAACCCTAAAAAGATCAAAGAACGCTTCAGAGCCCAGCATCGCTGACAGCTCCCTTACCGATATTATTGTAAGGATGAGGCTGAATCCCGGAAGTATGAATGTATATACGATGAAGTAAGCTATGCTTGATACCAGCCAGTTCACTATCCCTGAGAAATAGTCGGATATGCCGGATATGCCATTGGTTATCGTCCCGAGGAAAGATAGCGCACGTCCATAATCTGACTGATTCTTTATTTCAGGTATGCCAGTAAGCGTATTCTTGAAACCTGATGCGCTTGAGGTAAGACTGATTATGCTGCTGTTGCTCAGTGTCTGTGAATATGAATTGGCAATCATTGCGTTCATAACATATGATAATGGGAGTACGACGTAGAGCCCTATCGCAAGAGCTATGAGGAATCCGCCAAGCTTCCTTGTAGGATAGAAAGACCGCAGTATCAGACCGGCAGGCAGTATTACAGTAGTTGCTGTGAGTGATATGAATATCAGTATTGAGGACTGCACCAGAACTCCGGTAAGTATGGTAGTGAGTATCCTTACAAAGTACATTATCTGTGATATCAGAGGGTTGACTACCGAACCAAGGGATATGTTTACTACAACCAGATTGATGCTTATGGAACCTATCACCCCCAGAATTGTGTTTAGGCCCAGCAAATCAACCATCAGAGTCGTAACTGATGAGAGAATTGATTGATGGAAGGTGCCAGCGTATGTATAACCGCTTCCTGCAAGGTAATCGTATGCCAGGCAGAGAGCAGCATTGCCTGACATATAGGACTGGCAGGTGATGCTCGTGGAATTGTAGAAGGTTATCTGGTTTATCATGCTGTTCACTATTCCGTTCTGCGAGAAGAGGAGGAGCATGCTCCC
>CAZCSE010000032.1:0-5172 GCA_964501245.1 Microcaldota archaeon
AAGAGCGATGACATAGACTACGAAAAGATCGCTGAGATGACCAATGGTTATACTCCTGCAGACATATCAAAAGTTTGCAACATAGCAAAGACAGAGGCCATGGAAAGTGAGATAAATGATTCCGAAGAGTATTCAGTATCGATGGAGAGCATAACAAAAGCCCTTGGAAAGGTGAAGCCTTCTGCAGGCCATGATGTAATAGAAAAGTATGCTGAATTTTTGTTCAAGCACGGTGATAATTGATGTCCTTAATACTTCCAATAATTGTGCTGATTCCTCTGTTATTCCTAGTGCCGCTTGCATACTTCGACAGAGAGCACGCGGGAAAGGTCACTGTAGCATGTTCAATAATCGTACTCGCTCTTGCCATAATCTCGATATTTATGGCAAAGACCTCGGGATACAATGCAGTCTCATTCTCAGCGCTCTATATAAGCCAGCTTGGCCTCTCATTCAGTCTTGCGCTAACGAACATAACTACAATACTTTTGGCAATGACTGCAATCCTCTTCCTTGCAGTATCTGTAGTAGGTTATTACTTCATAAGGGAGAAGGAGAAACTTTACGGTACGATACTCCTGATATCAGAGATGTCAGCACTCGGCATCTTCCTAGCTGCAAACTTCTTCCTCTTCTACGTATTCTGGGAAGTGACGGAAGTCATGATGTTCTTTATCATTTTCATATACGGAGGATACAACAAGCGCTATGCATCTATAAAGTTCATAATCTATTCGATAACATCAAGCCTTCTCCTGCTGATTGCAATAATGCTGCTCTACTCAGCTGTGCCTGCGCATAGCTTTAACATATCCTATCTGATAAACAATGGCTCCCTGATACCGCAAGGCACCCAACTCGCAATAATGATGCTTCTGCTAATCTCATTCATGATAAAGATGCCAGTCTTCCCATTCCACAGCTGGCTTCCCGATGCGCATACTGAGGCTCCAACTACCGGAAGCATGATACTTGCAGGCATACTGCTAAAATTCGGAGGATACGGCCTGATACTGATGTTTCTAATACTGCCAGTAGCCACTACCTATGCTCCATACATGGCGGCAATATTCGCCTTCTCTGCAATATACTCTGCAATAGTCAGTCTCAAGCAGACAAACATGAAGCGCATGATTGCATACACGAGCATAACTGACATGGGTATAATAGGGGTAGGGATAGCTGCGGCAAACGTTGCAGGATTCATAGGGGGAACTTACGCGATGATGAGCCATGCACTTGCAATATCCATACTCTTCCTTATAGCGGGAACGATGGACGAGGTATACGGTACGCTTGAGATAAAGAAAATTACAGGAGTGATGAAGAACTATTCGGGCATAGCGTATCTCTTCATAGCAGGAGTATTCGCTACTGTGGGCATACCTCTGACAGCTGGATTCGTAGGGGACGTGTTAATATTCATCGGTTCGTATGGTACATTCGGAGCCCTGGGACTGATACCAGTGATAGGCATATTGATCATAGCTGCAGCTATGTTGTGGCTTATAGAAAGGTCGTTCCTGAAAGGAGAGGAAGAGAAGAGGCCTTACAGGGAGATAGACCGGAGGATACCTGCAGGAGCGATAATACTGCTTGCAGGACTTATCATACTCGGAGTGCTGCCCTTCCTCCTTCTTAACATATCTTCCATATGATCAGATAACTCCTATGTAAAGGAGAGCAAGGAAGAGCAACGCAAGTGCAACTGAGACGGAGAAGTTATCATCCAGTCTGATTGGCAAGCTTTCTATCGCCGCTCCCAACAACGCGAAGATTATGGCAAGCGGCCCCACAAGGAAATACCCGGGTACGGCTACGACCAAGAAGTATGCAAATGAACCTGCAACGCTCTTTCTCCTGTTGTGCGGGAGCTTTGAGGATCTCCAGTAATTTCCTGCAAACGTAGCGACAGGGTCTGCAAAGTATATCGCAAGAATGGCCAATAGGAAGAAGCTCTTATCCATGAAGACATAAGCTATCAGTGTGCCTATGCCGAGCCATATGGCGCCATAGCCTACGTAATCCTTATGTTTCTCTATGCTGTAAAGTGCCATACTGAATCTGCTGCTCTTCCATAGCTCCGCATAAAAGACTGCAAGGAGCCCTAGGATAAACACATACTCTATCAGATAACCATCAAGATTGTAACCCAGGAGCAGGAATATTACGAACAGCAGTAATCCCCCGAACAGATGGACAAAATCCCTCCTTATCTCTATCTCCTTATTATTCACATGGCTCTCATACTCACGCTCAGAAAAGAGCTCACTTGATAGGCCCAGCATAAGCGGAACCGCCAAAGCTAACGGTCCTTCTACTGCAAAGAGCAACAAGAAGACCAATCCCAGCACTGCTATTAGCAGCCTTATACTGCGCAGTTCATCAGACAGGACAAGATTGAACAACACTATACCGAAAAGTATGCTTACCATGGTCTGCAGGTCTGCATTGTAAAGGATTGATATAGCGACTCCAAGAAGCAAAGCAATTCCAAGAGGATAAAGCTTTCTCCTCCTGAAAAATACTGCCTTCATTGCAAACATGAAGAGAATCACTATGTATATTAAGAATCCCAGAATGCCTATCAAATGGTTATTCATTACCATCTACCTGCCTATCAAACAGTGTATATTACCCATGCGGCTATTATAAAAGCGGCAGCTATTACAAACGGAATAACGTGCCGTATCACTCTTCCTATGTCTTCTGCCATCTTCAGTATATTTTCAAAGGAATGCTCCCCCCACGTGTAAAAATCCTCTATAAACAGGGTTCTGCTAGACGCCTTTACATACTCCATATTGGCAATTGCGTCGAAAACAAGTTTATGCACATGCGGGTATATCTCCTTCTCATTAGTGTATCTGCCCAAAGAGTTCATCGCAGACATTGCTATGGTATTAACGGAATGGGTATCGCTAGTGCATATCTCTGAATCCATATCAAAATTTTTCTTTATGTATGACACTATGCTGTTTCTGAATCCAGGAAGCATGTTATTGGCATCAAAATAGATGAGACAGAATCTCCTGCCTCCGAAGTCAAAGACCGCTGCACTCGTATAACCGCTTCCAAGATCATGTTTCTTCAGCACGCTGCCCAATTTTACAGTGCTGGACCCGAACTTCAGCTTGCTTCTACGCCTGCCTTTTGAGAGCGCTTTCCTTATCGCTTCTGCATACATGGATTCATACCTGCTACCGTCATAAACTCCGCGCAATTCATCTTCGGGAGCAGACTCAAACCTTGCGTTGTGTGCGTCTACAAGGAATACCTGCTCTCCTTTCAAAGCCTCTGCACTCTCAAGTCTCTTTCCCACTTCACGTGAAATATCCTCTGTAATATACGGTGCCTTGCTTAGCAGTGCTATATGCGAATTATTTATCGATATATCTGCAACATGGCACCTTCCACTTGAACCGAGACCCACGCTGCCATACGCTGCCTTTGATTCTCTCTTAAGCATTCTATCTATGTTCTCAGATATCTTATCCTCCATCTCCTCTATCTGGTGCATGTACAACGGGTTATCATCTATATTCACAGCCCCGTGCATTACGAAAGGCACAGCTCCGTACCTGTTGTATACGAGGCTTCCTAATCTCTCAGGAAGCAAGCCTCCTCCGACACCTGCGAAAGGCCCATAGTGCAGATCGGGCATTACGAACACAGTCTTATTCTTAGAACCTTTCAGGAGGAGCAGATTTACCCTTATCTCCCTCTTCGTACCCTTTGCAAGCATCGGGCTCTGGTTCTTCGTTATATTGTAAAGCCACTGCTCAGACATAAGAGAGAATATCTCAACAGGTCTTGTATCAAGAGTCTTCTTTCCAGGCCTTTCTATAAGATATATGGAGAGGTAACCCAATGCAAGGAAGACTATCATGCCCCCGTAAAGCTTTATCAGAGCCTGATTCAACGGCAGCCTTATGTCCAAGAGATACTCCCCGAGGAACAGGTAGAAAAGCACGTTCACTATCGGATGGAAAGCAGAGGTCAGGGCTGCGCTCTTGCGCTGTCCCACGACCATCTTGCCAACAACAAACCAATATCCGTATACTGCTGCGTTTGCCAGTATCAATATGACATATTCAAGCACGCTGCTCCTGAGGAACGCGAAGAGAGCCACATCTATTATTATCAGTATTGAATAAATCGAAGTCGGGACAAGTGTTGCGAATAGCGTGTGCTTAATGCGCAGCCTTCTCCTTATACTCTTGAAGAAGATGGCAGCAAGTATTGCAGGTATTGTAACTACTATGATCCCTGTACTTGCTCCATTTAGCAGAACTACTGCATTAAGGTTTCCATAGTTTGTGGCTACAGAAGCGACTACGCCTACTATCAGCCCCAATACTGCCATTATCGCAACTAGTGCAGTGCTGCCAGGAAGTTGCATGTTAAAATAAGAAGCGTAGTCAGAAATATTCTTCTTCCCTTTCATGAGAACACATTACCTGCCAAATCTCCTCTCTCTCCTTTTGTACTCTTCGAGAGCTAGAGAGAAATCTTTTTTGGTGAAGTCTGGCCAGAGCTTATCAGAGAAGTAAAGCTCCGAGTAAGCAGACTGCCACGGCATGAATCCGGAAAGGCGCATCTCTCCAGATGTTCTTATTATAAGATCTATGTTCGGTATAGTTTTTGACATCAGGTTTTTAGAAAATTCGGTAACATCGAACTTCTTCAATCTTTTCATCTTTTCAATCGCAAATTCTATATCTGCCCTTCCGCCGTAGCCCAGAAGTATGTTTGTCACATTCTCATTGTAATGTGCAGTC
This sequence comes from Microcaldota archaeon, assembly GCA_964501245.1. Taxonomy (GTDB): domain Archaea; phylum Micrarchaeota; class Micrarchaeia; order Micrarchaeales; family CABMGC01; genus JAKAUU01. The sequence goes on from CAZCSE010000032.1 coordinate 4,782, forward strand.
TCCTCCTCTATTCTGCTAAGTATCGATATAAGTTTTTTTGGGATTACTGCCGGGTTGCTTATTATATTAATCTTCATCCTGTTGTTATGTATCTTCTCCATGAGCTTCTTGTCCTTTGCAGCCTTTTCGTAGATATGGAACAGTGCATTGACCTCACGCTTTGGCCTGTTTATATTCTCCGATGAGAATGCCCATACTGTAATGTTGCGTATCCCTTCATTAACGCACCATTCGCTGAAGTCTATGAACTTTCCTACCCCGTGATTATAACCTTTGAACACGGAGAGTTTGTTCTGCTCTGCCCACCTCCTATTCCCATCAGGTATGAGTGCGAGCGTCTTAGGTAAATGCCTTGATGCCATAATATCATCTATGCCACGGCATAATAATT
>CAZCSE010000033.1:0-1679 GCA_964501245.1 Microcaldota archaeon
GGCTATTACTGTTTTGGACATGCCGTCACTGTCATATATACTCTTTTATCTTCTCTTTTGAGAGCAAGGTGAAGCCATCCTTTATAGTTACATATCCTATATCAAGATTGTCTTCGTTGAGCTTCGTCTCGCTCACCTTCTTTATTACCTTGACTCCGAGATCCAGCGCTTTTTCGAGCGCCATGTTGTCCTCGTATTCTTTTACCAGCATCTCCATTGCGACCTTCTTCCCTGAACCTATCGCATCTGCCCTGTATCCGAGGAACGAGGCTCCAGGCTCTATTTCGAAGAGTCTTGGCCCGTAATCGTCTATCCCGCCTACCAGAAGTGAGACCGCATATGGCCTCATTCCGCCGTATTGGGTTGCCTGCATCATATAAGCGGATATGTTCTTTGAAAGTGATTCTATAGATTTTATCTCGTCGAAAAGCATGCGATGGTTCTGCGTATTTGATCTCGCAGTGTCTATTATGTGCAGACCGTCTGATACCATCCCGCTGTACGTTGCACATATCTGTGAATCTATCCTGAATACCTTCTGAATAGTGCTTGGCACTGCAAGAGGGTCATTTATATTCTTGTGAGCCACAAGAACGACGCTGTCCTTGCCAACTATCCCTATTGAGGTAGCGCCCTTTCTTACCGCTTCCTTGGCATACTCTACCTGGAACAGCCTTCCGTCAGGATTGAACATCACTCCTCGGTCATAAGCTTGCACGTTTGGGTACATATATTACACCACATATACGATTTGCATATATAATTAGCAATTTAGTATAAAATAGCAAACATAATTAGGGGTTTACCCTTAAATACCTTTTGATTGCCGCAGAAGCGGAAATTATTTTTAAAAGGCGCATTGACGCCAGTTATATGGTTGTGACGCTTATTTTCAGTTGGTTTTGAGTTAATTTATATATTATATGCTCATATATATTCGTGATTTAATTCTTGGGGAAATATATGGCCGACACTGAACAGGTTTCTGGAGCTGGAACAAACATGATGCACTCTTCCATACTCAGAGTTATAGAGGATAAGAAGAACATAAACCAGAAACTTTCTAACATAAAGCACAAGATAGGCATTTATAGTGCGAAGGGAGGTGTTGGAAAGACAACAGTAGCGGTCAATACAGCTTTTACATTGAGCAGGATGGGGTACAAAGTAGGACTGATAGATGCTGACATAGACTGCCCGAACGCGCTTATGTTCCTGGGCATCGAGGGCACTTTCTCTGATGAATACCCGCTTAAGCCTGCGGAGAAGGAGGGAGTAAAGGTAGTCTCTACTGCGATGTTTGTTGATGACGCTAAGAAACCGATAATATGGCGAGGGCCGCTTGTTGCAAAGATGATACGTGAATTTCTTGACAACACGGACTGGGGACCCCTTGATTACCTTATAATAGACCTCCCGCCTGGAACCAGCGATGCTCCTCTTTCCATAATACAGCTTCTCTCCCTTGACGGTTTTGTTCTTGTCACTACTCCAAGGCACATCTCCGCGGTAAATACCATAAGATCCGGAATGATGGCTAAAAGGCTGGGAGTGGCGCTTCTCGGAGTCGTTGAGACAATGTCAGACGGCAGTGGAGATGGAGGAGAGGAGGTTGCAAGGGAGCTTGGATGCGAACTGGTAGGAAAGGTAGCTTCTAATAAGATATTCGGGGAGATGAG
>CAZCSE010000033.1:1779-4812 GCA_964501245.1 Microcaldota archaeon
AGGGGAGAGAGGGGAAGGAATCTTTTTGTTTATGGAAAGACAGGGACAGGGAAGACATCATGCGTAAAGCATGTTGTGGATAAGATAAAGGATCTGCCTACAAAGGCGCGCGTGTCATACATAAACTGCAGGATATACAACTCAAGGTATAGGGTGCTTTACAAGATAACGAGTGATTACCTTCCGGTCTATGCGAAGCGCGGATACGGACTTGTAGACATTTATGAGAGGATAATAAACTGGGTAGAAGAGGATGCAAAGATACTGATAGTGGTGCTTGATGAGATAGATGTTGTCAAGGATCTTGATGACCTTATCTACACACTCACAAGAGCTAACAGCGATATAAAATCAGGGGGCATAATGATTGTCGGGGTCTCTAACAAGATATCATTCAAAGAGGATTTGGACCCGAGAAGTTTATCGACTCTCTATGAGAATGAATTGGTCTTTCCTCCTTACAATTCAAATGAGCTCTCATTGATACTTAAGGAGAGAGCAGAGAAGGGCTTTAAGAAAGGGGTTATAGACCAGGCAGCGATAAACCTTGCTGCTGCGATATCGGCAAAGGACAGCGGTGATGCGAGGCTTGCATTGAAGGTCCTTTCAAAGGCAGGGGAGCTTGCTGACGAAAGAGGAGACGGGGTAATAACGATCAATGATGTCAACAGGGCTTCTGAAGCTGCTGAAGAAGAGCTTGTATACGAGCTTGTTAATACTCTGCCTGAGCACCAGCGCCTTATCATATATGCCATAGCTATGCTCTCCATACAGGGAAGCAAGTATAAGAGATTAAGCGGGGATAGCGATACCTACCTCTTCAGCGGGGACATTTACAACAAATACTCGGCTATTGCAAAGAGCCTCAACAAAGGGCCTAAGAGCTCGAGATGGTACAGGAAGTACATATTCGACCTTGAGATGCAGGGTCTGATATCAGCTTATGAATCAGGGAAGGGGATAAGGGGGCATACGAAGCTGATTAAGCTGGCTTACTCCCCGGAACGCATGAAAGATACGATAGAGAAGACTCTTACCGCAGATATGGAGGAGAGCATATGAAGATAGCAATCGTATCTGATCTGCACATAGGGTATGAACGTTTCAGGAAGGATGCGTACAGTCAGGCTAAGGAAGCCCTGACGATGGCTGCTGAAAGAGCAGATGCTATAATTATACCTGGGGACATATTTGATACAAGATTCCCTAAACCTGATGTGATTGCCGAGGCTATAGGCATATTCAAGGAGCTGCGTGAAAAAGAGTTCGGTGCCAGGATAGTAGGGTTCGAAGGGCTTGGAAAGATATACACGGACAAGCCCATACTTGCAATTCCAGGGACGCACGAGAGGAGGACTAGCGATGCGGAAGATCCCGTAGACCTGCTGAATCTTACCTCACTGGTTGCAGATATAGGGATGGGGGTCGCAGTAATAGAGAAGGATGGTGAGAGGGTAGCGGTCACAGGAATTGCAGGCGTTGTAGAAGAACGCTTCGGAGAGGCGCTGAAGGAATATGCAAGCAAGAGGATTGATGGAGCCTTCAATATACTGATGTTCCATCAGTCAATATATGAGCTGCTCCCGTTTAACGACTCTTTCCTCAGAATGGAGGAGCTGCCCAAGGGTTTTGACCTTTATGTCAATGGTCACATACACAGCAGGTTTGAATCGACAGTTCATGGAAAGCAGTTCTTGATACCCGGAAGTACGGTTCTTACGCAGCTGAAGGATGGGGAGACTGAGAAAAAAGGTTTCTTTGTATATGACACAAAGGAAAGAAGCTATGAATTCATACATATAAATTCCAGAAGCTTTGAATCGCTCAGGGTAGACGCAGATTCTGTAAAGGAAGGTACACTGTTGAGAGAGGTTGAGGACAGAGTAAAGGATGCCGTTTCAAAGAACGGGCAGGGATGCATAATAAGGATAGAGATAAACGGGAATAGCAAAACGGTCAAGAGGCTTGGAATAGATATGCAGGAGATTGCCAAGAAATTCAAGAACGACGCAGTTATTGAGATATCCAAGAAGGGCTTCGAAGAGGTATCTGATGATGAGAAGCGTTCGGAGATATTCTCTGACATAAGTAATGTGTCTGTAAAGGATCTTGGAATAGGCATATTGGTGTCTGAGCTGAAGAAGAATGGTTACGACCTTGGCATAGGGCCTGCAGAGCTCTTTGAACTTCTTAGCTCTGGAGATAAAAAGGAAAAGGTAATCGCTAAGGCCATGGATGAGCTTCTTAAATAACCATTCACTTCTGATTCTTGTATGAATAGTATTTGAAGAGTTCTGCCAGAGAGTTTACCGCAGCGAGAGGCGAATCGTATACAGGAAGTCCGGATTCTTCCATCATCTTGTTGTGAACCTGAGTGTACTCTGCACCTATGCTTATTACTATCATGGGTTTGTCGATATCGGCCTTGAAGTGTACCAATTTTGCAACGACACTTGAATCTGCGCCAGGCGTCTGGAAGAGTGCAATGACTATTATCATGTCTATGTTTTCGTCGTCCTTAAGCACCGATACAGCTGTTTCGTATCTGTCCCCGCCCGCGTCCCCTGCCAGGTCCAAAGGTATCCTTATGTTTACCAGAGGTGGCATCTTCTTTCTAAGTATCTCCTGGCTCTTTTTGCCAAGTTCTGCAAGCTTCAGCGTCTTTACGAAACCTACTGCATCGGTAGTAATAACTCCTGCTCCTCCTCCGTTCGTTATGATTCCTACGCGGTTACCTTTGGGCGCTGGTTCTGACACGAGAACCTTTGCATAGTACAGAAGTTCGTTAAGATCATTTGCGATAGTGAAACCGAACTGCTTGAATACACCCTCGTAAACCTGATAATCTCCAGCAAGAGATGCGGTATGTGAGAGGGTTGCCTGCTGTCCGACAGACGTTCTGCCTCCTTTCAGGACCACTACCGGCTTCTTCTTTGTCACCTTCTTCGCTACCTCTATGAATTTCTTGCCGTTCTTTATTCCTTCTATATACATTATGATTACTTTTGTATCATCGTCATTCATCAGATATTC
>CAZCSE010000034.1:0-4688 GCA_964501245.1 Microcaldota archaeon
CATGGATTACTTATAGGGACAGGAACTGCGCTTGCAAGGAAGATGAGCAATAGAAAGGGAATTACTTATGTACTATGCAGCGATGGGGAGATGCAGGAAGGAAGTACGCTTGAGGCCATGTGGCAGGCACCTAGGTTCAAACTTGGAAATCTTGTCTGCATAGTCGATTATAACAAATGGCAGGCGTATGATCGAACTATCGTATCTGATAAATACCTTGCAGGGATGTTCTCAGCCGCAGGATGGGATGTGAGGAATGTTAATGGGCATGAGGGATTTGCAGGATCTCTTGAGAAGATACTCAAAGAAAAGAGAGAGTCTGAAAAGCCATTGCTAATAATAGCCGATACGGTTCTTGGAAAGGGAATAGAGGGTTATGAAGATAAATTAGAGAGCCACTACAGGCCTCCGAAGTGATATCATGAGAAACGCATTTTCAAAGTTCTTATCCGATTCGTTGAAGAAAAAGCGGGAGGTATACCTGATAAGTGGTGATTTAGGCTTCGCTGCCTTTGACCAGCTTAGAGAAGACTTTAAGGACAATTTCATAAACGTCGGGGTCGCTGAACAGTCGATGATAAGCATAGGTACTGGAATGGCACTTGAGGGCAAGGAGGTATACTGCTACAGCATACTGCCGTTTGCCGCTTACAGGCCTTTCGAGCAGATAAGGATAGCATGCTACAACAATGCGCCGATAAGGGTAGTTGGAATGGGAGTGGGAATAGATTATGACCTCGCAGGAAATACGCACTTTGGTCTTGAGGACATACAGGTAATGACAGCTTTACCCAACATAACGGTGCTAAGCCCATGTGATGAAAAGGAGGTGGAGATTTTGCTTAACCAGATATCAGGAATAAAGAATCCTGTCTATTTGAGGCTTAGCAAGAACAGCGACAACGCTGCCCACAGCATGCATGATAAGATAAGGCTTGGAGAGCCGTTGAAGGTAAGGGGCACTGATAACAAGCATGCAGAGATTGCGATAGTGTCAACTGGTGCAATGACAAAGACTGCGCTTGAAGTTGCAGAGAGACTTTCAGGTGCAGGAAAGGAATGTGATGTGTGGCACATACACACTATTAAGCCATGTGCTTACAGCAGTATGATGAATGCGTTGAAAGAGGCAAAGACTGTAGTTACAATAGAGGAGAACACCGGTGGCTTCACGCAGATAGTCTCTTCTTGGATGTCTAGGGAAGGAGTAAGCGCAAGGACAATCCCATTCACATTGCCTGATAATTTTGGGCATACAGTAGGGAAGAAAAATTGGATGCTTGAACAAATAGGTCTTTCTCCTGGCCAGATTTATGATAAATTATTGAAAAGGCTATGACTAGTTTGATGTGATATCGTGGAACTGAAAAACTTTTATAAAGGAAAGAAGGTCATGGTTACCGGTAATACTGGATTCAAGGGAGCGTGGCTCTCATTATGGCTGGATAGGATTGGCGCAGATGTCATAGGAGTGTCTCTAAATCCTCCAAGTGACCCTTATTTGTATTCTATCCTGAAGTATGAGAATGTAAAAACCCATAAGTGTGACATACGCAACCCTAATGCACTTGCAGAACTGGTAAAAAAAGAGAAGCCGGAGATTGTTTTCCACATGGCAGCAATGCCGATTCTCCTCCAAAGTTATGACAGCCCGCTCGAGACTTACATGACAAACACAATAGGAACTTTGAATGTGCTTGATGCGTCGTTGAAAGCAGGATCTGTAAAAGCTGTTGTCAACGTGACCACTGACAAAGTCTATGAGAATTATGATGAGGTTCTTGCATACAAGGAAACCGACAGGCTTGGCGGTCATGATCCTTATAGTTCGAGCAAGGCCTGCTCAGAGATAGTCACAAGCGCTTACAGGGACAGTTATTACTCGCAGGCAGGCATAGGAATAAGCACTGCAAGAAGCGGCAACTGCATTGGCGGCGGCGACTGGGGATTGAACAGGCTGGTTCCAAATATAGTTAAGGCCATAAACAAAAGCAGCGAGACCAATTATTTCCTCAAAGGAGGCAAGGTGAAGATAAGAGCTAGCTCCATAAGACCATGGCAGCATGTCCTTGATGTGATGAAAGGCTATTTGATGCTTGGAAAGGCAATATATCAACATCCTGATGAATTCTCAGGACCATGGAATTTCGGACCGGACTACAAATCAGTAAGGATGGTCAAGGAGTTTGCGTATGCTTTTGCAGATGCATATGGAATAGATGGTGACAAGTACTTCGAAGTTCTTGATGAAAAGCATGAAGACAAATGGCATGAGGACAAGATATTGATACTTGACAGTATAAAAGCAAGGGCGAAGCTAGGCTGGGAATCTTCCTTTTCATTTGACACTATGATTAAGGAAACAGGAGAATGGTACCTCAAGTATTATGAAGGCAAGACCGATATGCATGCTTTTTCTTTAAAGCAGCTGGATAATTATATGGTGAAAACTTGAGTTCATTGCTTGGTATCTATATACCTACAATGAATAGGCCTGCTGAGCTTGAGGAATGCCTGGATGCGTTCATGAAGCAGGGGAAGCGATGTAAACTAGATATCTACGTTTCCGATAATTCACAGAATGATGATACAAAAATATTGGTTTCACGGCTCTCCAAGAGATACAAATGGCTGCATTATGCAAAGAGGGAACCTAAAGGATATGCTGACAATGTAAAAAACGTATTGTCAATGGGCGACACAGAATATGCATGGTTATTCGGGGACGATGACACAGTCAAGCTTAATGCGATTAAGACAATTTTGGAAGAACTTGAAACAGGAATAGACTACTTGCAGGTGAATGCAGAGGTATACTCGCATGACCTCAAGCGCAGGATAAAGCCTAGAATAATCAAAAAATCAGGAGTTGAGATTTACGGTGTAAAGGATTACGAAACAGCTTTGCTAAATAACAGAAATACAGGTTATCAGGGGTTCATGGCGCATATGATAGTAAGGAAGACATTGCTGGACAGAGAGCTTAAGAAGCTCGATGTCTTGGAGGCGAACATGGATTTCATACACACGGTAATGTTTTACAGGAGCATAAAAAACAGGAAAGGCAGATTATTGGCAGAACCTGTGATAAACAATAGAGGAGGCAATTGGAGCTACTCGAAAAGGATAATGGATATTTTCTTCAGGAGCTGGTATAAGACCCACCATATGCTAAAAGGATATTACAGCAATAATGCGATAAGTGCGGCCGTGGCACAACCGCTGGTTAATCTTGCGATACCGGTAGTAATAAACAGGATAGCCAACAGGTCATCGATTTCAGAAGATTATAACAGGTATATAAAAACCAACTACAACATACCACATATGTACAAATACATGCTGCTTCTTGTGATGTATATACCGCGTCCTATGGCAAAAGCAGTGTTTGAAACTTATAAGACAATGAAGGGTTATTGACATGCAAATTGTTAAATCTTTAACGCGTTGAACGTATGATGATATGTGGCTTCATTTCTAATCTTAATAAACATTATGTTTTTATTATTTAATCACATGTTTAGTAGTATAGTGTTATGTTATGTCCGCGAATAAACACAAGTATGAGAGGCTTTACAGACTGGCTCCACGCTTATATGATACTGCTTACATAATCAAAAATAGGGCGTTTAATGTAGTTTATATAGTGAAATATAGAGGATACTTATTCAAACAGTTAGACTCTGTATATAAAGCAGAATGTGAGGTTATACTTAATAGAATTGGAAAATATCGGACAACTTCTACAATGATAAGCCCTTCTGCTGCAGTGTACTTATACTCTCTTGTAAGGGAACTGAAGCCGGAGATATTTCTTGAAACTGGAGTTTCACAGGGACTTTCGTCACTTTTAATACTAGAAGCTATGGAAAAAAATGGAAATGGTACCTTGTTTTCAACAGATATAAGTAATGATGTTGGTAAGTTAGTGCCTTCGAGATTGTATAAAAGATGGCGAAGAGTTATTGACGTTCCAGAGATTGTACTGAAAAAGGCCATAGAATTAATAGGAGATAGGCATATTGACATTTTTATGCATGATAGCGACCATACCTATGATGCGATGATTAATGAATTTAGAGCAGTTAAAGATATAATGTCAAAGAATGGAATTATACTAAGTGACGACGTAGAAGAAAACAAGGCATTTGTTGATTTTGCATCTTCTGTAGGAACCAAACCAAAGATTATTGCAAGTTATAAGTGTTTTGGAATAATTGAACTTGGTAAAAGAAGATAGCGGTTTTATTTATGATAAATAGGATATTTTTAAGGCATGGTCTTATTTCTTTTGTATTTGTCATGAATGATACTTATCAGTAAGTCAATACCTTGATTCTTTGCAGTTCTGTATTTTTTGTTAATCAGGATAATGCTCTCTTTGCTGTTTAAGCCCAAGTAATTTATAATGCCTTTCTTACGCAACTGATGTATTATTTCCTTGCTTGCCTTATCGATTGAGGCAGCATCGTGTTTGTGTTTTTTGTATCTTTTTAGAAACATGATTATTGTGCCATACGCATTCAGGTGCTTGAAACCACGCTCCACATACGCATCGCGTATTGCCATCTTGATTGGTCTTTCCACAGGGAAAATCTCATTTAGTTTATTGTAATCCCATGACTTTGCCTTCCCAGTATTATGAATCACATATAGCTTGCTCCTTGATACGTTTACTATGCTGCCTT
>CAZCSE010000035.1:0-4576 GCA_964501245.1 Microcaldota archaeon
CATCCAACACCGTAACAGGTTCCATAAACTCAGGCTTCAGCTACCCAGCAGGAGTAGCCTTCTCCCCTTCAGGCACATATGCATACGTAGCAAACTTCCACAGCAGTAATGTAGTAATAATCAATACAGCGACCAACACAGTAACAGGTTCAATACCATACGGATTCAGTAATCCTAGAAGAGTAGCCTTCTCCCCTTCAGGCACATATGCCTATGTGACAAATTACGGGAGCAACAATATAGTGATAATCAATACGGCAACAAACACAGTAACAGGATCGATAACCGTGGGATTAAACAGCCCGCAAGGAATAGCCTTCTCCTATTCAGGAAACTATGCCTATGTGACAAATACCGGATCTAATAACGTAATTGTAATAAACACTGAGGCAGCAACAACCAACAGCGTAAACAGCGAAGTAATGGTAAATACCGGTCCTCAAATCACCAATCCATATTCCGGAGGGTCAACGGGCTACTTCGGACCTAATTCAACATCTTCAAGCAGCACAACATCTACAATTACCTCATCTTCAACATCCACAATACTGCCAGTAACGACAATAGCTCCAATAATAGCTTCTCCTGGAACCACGATTTTATGTAATGACTCCTCAGGATACACGCTAAATTATCCTTCACTAAACGCAACCATAAAAATTGCACCCAGATCAGGATGTTTCAGCATAAATGTAATCAACTCAACCCTGCAGTCAAAAACATTAAACAGATCGGTAATAACTGCACTTAATTATACTGTAAATAACACCAACGTATCTGCAGAGGCAATACTTCACTACTCATGCAGCATACCTGCTTCAGATATTACTCCGTTCATACTGAGAAACGGCACATGGCAGGAGATAACTCCATTCACTCTTGATGTTGCTACCTGCACCGTTGAATTCGCAGTTCCTTCGGATCCTGTTATAGCGCTGCTTAACACGAATGTTACTTCAACCATATTAACAACCGTTGCAACTACCGCTGTTCAGACATCGGTAACAACTGCTGCGGCAACTCCTCTGCAGAATATGGAAACGGTATGGACAATTATCGCAATCGTAATAATTATTATAGTAGTAGTTGTGCTGTACCTCTATTCAAGGAGAAGAAAGTAATAATTAATGAATAGCGGACATGTTCTGTACTTTTAATTACTGTTTATCCATGCATTTGTTCCATCCTCTTCTCAATCTCAAGAAGAAGATCTAGTATGAGTCCTGCCGTTATCAGTACAAATCCTACTACAAGAAGCATGAATGCGAGCAGTGCCCTCCCAGCAAATGCAAATACCCCTGTGGATATGAAGCTTGCAAGCACGAATATTCCAAGTATGAGTCCTATTATGAAGAGTATGCCTCCAACAAGCCCGAATATGAGCAACGGGCTGTAGTCCCTCAGCTGCCTCACTATGTGCGATGCGACATTGAAGCCGTATGCGAATTTCGACCTTGTAAGCTTGGACTCGCCATAAGCGCGTTTGTAGTACTTTATATCCACTTCTTTGACGATATACCCTCTTCTTGCAAGTTCTATAGCAAAGAAGGCTATTCCTGCCCTGTAAGGCTCCACATTCCTTATCTCCTCAAAAGCCTCTCTCTTAACCACGAACAAACCTGTCAGTACGTCGTGAATCTTTGTATGGTACAAGGTGCTGTACAGCCAGCTCAGCATGCCATTACCGAAGCGTATATACATCTGCATGGACCCTTTGGTAAGCCCGCTCATCCTGTTTCCAAGTACAAAGTCTGCCTTTCCTGATTCAACTAACTTCAGCGCTTCCGCAAGGCCCTTGGGGTCATGCGTCCCATCGGCATCTATGCTTGCAATATACTCTCCCTTTGCCTCTCTGAGTCCTATCATAACTGCATTCTCCACTCCGCGCCCTTTCTGCCTTATGACCTTTGCTCCTGTAGCCTTCAGTCTCTTGAAATAAGCATCGCTGGACTTGTCAACTATTATTATCTCTGTATTCCTTCCAAGTATGGTTCTTATCTGTTTAACTAGCTTGAAGACGCTCTCCTCTTCAACAGTTGGTATTACTACGCTTACCTTCGGCTTCATATGAACCATTATAATATGTTCAAAGCATTTTAAATGCTTATTAGTGCACGCTTTCTATGGGAGCTTCTAAAGAGAATCAAGTAAGGTTTAAATATATATTAGTCTAAATCTAAACTATGTCCTCTGCAGCAAATATACATAAACCCTTAGGCAATCCTTACAAGGAGATATCCAAATACGTGCTGAAGGTAGTTATCCTAAGCAAGCTGAAGGACTGGAACTATCCCTATTCAATCGCAAGCGATATGAGGAAAGGGTGCGAGGCATGGCACGGAAAGGGACTGCTATCTGACGTGACCAAAAGCGATGTGTACAATGCCATAAGTGCGCTTGAGAAGCAGGGATACGTAACATCAAAGACCGAGTTGAAGTCAGGCAGGATACACAGATACTACAAGTCGACAAAGAAAGGGCAGGAAGCCTTGAAGAAGGCGATGAAGATACGCGAAGAGATGATAAAGGCATTCTCAATGCTAATGGGTGATAATTAATGGCAGAAGAGTATGCAGTGAGTATAGAAAACGTAGTCAAGAGGTTCGGAGACTTTACTGCAGTCAACGGAGTAAATCTGAAGATTAAAAAGGGAGAGATATTCGGGCTCCTGGGACCAAACGGGGCAGGGAAGAGCACTACAATAAGCATGCTTCTAGGACTATTGCAGCCCACCTCTGGAAAAATACTGATAAACGGAGTTGACATGAGCGGCGATCCTGTTAAGGCAAGGACGCACATAGGCGTAGTGACGCAGGAGACCGTAGTAGAACCGGAGCTGACAGCAGAGCAGAATCTGATGATATTCGGGAAATTATATCATATACCACGATCAGAACTTCAGAACAGCATAGAGTTTGCACTGGAGCTCTCTGATCTTGTACAGTTCAGGAAGACCTATGCAGGTACCTTTTCAGGAGGCATGAAGAGAAGGCTGGAGGTGGCAAAATCTTTGATGCACACCCCGGAGATAATCCTGCTTGATGAGCCTACGACAGGGCTTGACATACAGAACAGGGCGCAGATATGGAACCTGCTCAGGGACATAAACAAGAAGCAGGGAGTGACGATTCTAATGACAACGCAGTATCTAGAGGAAGCCGACCAGCTCTGCGACAGGATAGGCATAATAGACCACGGCAAGCTGATAGCGCTTGGAACTCCTGACGAGCTTAGGAAGAACATAGGCCTTACGAATGTGATAGAGATTACTGCAGACAAGGAGGATCTCCAGAAAGTGGCAGGCATATTCAGGAAGATAGGGCTGGAACCGACAATACTCAACAGCAAGGTTACCGCACCAGGAGGGAGCAATGCTACAAAGAAGATAGAGTCATTGCTTTCGGCAATGTCTACTGCAAAGATAAACGTGCGCAATGTGAGCATGCACGAGCCCACAATAGACGACGTCTTCCTGAAACTTACAGGTTCCGAAGCAAGGGACACATCAGGAGAATACAAAGGAAGGCAGCTTTTGAGCAGAAGGTAATGAAAATGGGAATAATCACCGACTCTTATACACTGTTCTACAGGGAGATGCTTATCTTCAAGAAGAACATAGCCATGAATCTGGTAAGATCTACAATATTCCCGCTCCTCTTTGTACTGCTTCTTGGAAGTTTTGGCAGCTCTCCAAGGAATGTTCCTGTAGCGGTTGTAAACTACGCTTCAGGACCTGCAGCGCTAAAATTCATAAACGCGCTTCAATCAGGAAGCAGTGTGGTAATAGTATCACAGACAAACCAGCAGGATGCGATGAGCATGCTTTCAGACGGATCCGTAGCTGGTGTAGTAGTAATACCCAGCGGCTTCTCCACAGGTTATGGTTCAAATTCCCAGATACATGTCTACCTTGATAATTCACAGCCTCAATCCGCGGCAGTGGTTAATGCACAGGTCAATGCTGCAGCTGCGCAGTTTGGCGGAACATCTTTACAGGGTTCGCCCATATCTGTCATATCAAGTTACGCATATGGCGCTAGCAGCAACTACATCAGTTTTGTAGTAGGTGGAATACTTGTGATGGTAGCGTCGTTCGGGGCGATATTCAGTGCAGGATTCACGATGATAGGCGACAGGCAGCTCGGCAATCTGAAGGCATTCCTGACAACGCCTATAAACAACTTCTCGGTGCTTCTTAGCAAGATAGCTTACGGAACATTCCAGTCGGTCTTCTCGGCTTATGTGGGACTGGTCATAGGACTGCTCTACGGAGCAACAATAGCAGCAGGTCTTGTAGGATTCATAGAGCTTCTATGGATAATCCTTCTGGTAGGCCTGGGCTTCGGTGCGCTTGCGATAGCTTTGGCAACAAGGGCAAGGGATCAGCAGACATATGCGCTTATCGGGCAGACACTGGCTCTGCCATTATCATTCTTAGGAGGAGCATTCGTTCCTGTAACATTGCTTCCAAAATTCCTAATCCCTGTAGTCACTCTTGATCCATTAACATACGCGGTAAACGCTGTAAGAGACATAATGATCAAGGGCTTCCTGCCACTTCCTACGCTGATATCAA
>CAZCSE010000036.1:0-4246 GCA_964501245.1 Microcaldota archaeon
GCTTTCATAAACTCTCAAGCATCATGCAGACCATTTCTCTGCATGACAGGATTACGCTCACTAAGGTGGATAAAGGAGAGGAAGGCATACTTGGATATTATGTAAAGGATAACATAATAACAAAAGCTATTGATGCACTCTCAGGGAAGGCAGGAGAGAGATTATACTGCAGGATAAGCGTGCCTAAGACGATACCTGTAGCTGCAGGCCTTGGAGGCGGAAGTGCGGATGCGGCTGCGGTCCTTAGAATTGCCAATACTGCCTTTAGGCTGCATATGACTAATGAGGAGCTTGAAGAGATAGCTAGAGAGATAGGAAATGATGTGTCATTCCTTTTATATGGAGGCAGAGCGCTTGTAGAAGGAGGTAAAAAGCATAGCATAAAAGCAATGAAGACGCCTAAGCTCTATTACGTGATAGCAAGGCCTAAGATGAAGCTCAGCACTAAGGAGATGTACGCATTGCATGATAAAACCGGTAAGGATTTTACCGAACTGGCTTCTGAGCTCTGTCCTGACACCAAGAAAATACTCAGTATTGTAAAGGAATCGGATCCTGTAGAAAGCGGAGTTACAGGCAAAGGGCCTACGGTATTCGGTGCTTATAAAAGATATAAAGAGTGTGAGAGTGTTGCAGATAGACTTTCCTGGCTTGATGGAGAGGTATTTATAGAAAGGTCAGTAGATAAATTTGTTTAAGCCTCTTTCTCCTTTCTTGACAGTATTGCTTCCGCGATTGTTAAATCCGTAATTGTAGTTATCTTTATGTTTTTATAAGAATCTTGGTATACCTTTACCTTATACCCTATTTTTTCTGCAAGTGCAGCGTCATCAGTTGCATCGAATGCAGGATTAGAATGAACTTCCTTTAATATTTCGTATCTGAATACCTGGGGAGTGTGTATCGACATGAGTCTGCTTCGATCAAGGGTTTTGCTGACCAACATAGAATCATCAACCTCCTTTATAGTATCTGATACCGGAGATGCGGCTATCGCTACGCCTTCCTTAATCGCTTCGCTTATCCCAGATCTTATTGTCTCTTCTGTAACGCATGGCCTTGCTCCATCATGAACCAGTACGAGATCGCATTTTGGAGTGGATCTGAGCCCGTTATTTACAGATTGCTGTCTTGTAGCCCCTCCTTCGCATATCGTTTCCACTTTATCATAGCCGTATTTTGATATAAGTTCTCTTCCCTTGTCTATGCTCTTCTTAGGCAGTACAAGAACGATGCCATTTATTGCTTCACACCTCTCAAATGCATCCAGTGTATGCGCTATTACAGGTTTGCCAACTATCTCTGCGAATATTTTGTCAGTGCCACCCATACGCCTGCTCTCTCCACCTGCGACTATTATGGCTTTTGTAGTGACCAATTGCATCCGTGCATATCTATTTGACTTAGTTTTAATCTCTTGCCATTTGGGTCGTAACTTGACGAAATTTCTATTTGCACGCCATGCAGCTACATGCTGGTCAAAATGTTTACGTATATATTCAAAATGGCATTTCTTGTCCGGATAATCTAGAAAAGCATATAAATCAAGTAAATATCATATCAGGGGGTGTGATTATGGAAGCAGTTGTAAATAAACATATTGAGGGTCAGCGGATACTTGATTTGTGCAGAGCAGTGAGTGAGATACAAGACTACAATAGTCCAGATATTGCACTATCTTGGATAAGACTGATAGAGGAGACCGAGGAGCCGCTGAGGCTGACTAGCAGGCAGTTTATAGATACAGTCAGAAATATTCCGCCTGTAGTGCAGAGCGCCTACTTCTCAGCTATAAGGGATACGAAGGATATGGAAAGGTTAACAAGCGTACCTTTTATGTCTGAGTTAAAAAGAATGAAGAATGATGAGGCAATAAACAGGCTCAAGGAAATAATGCGCAAATATTAATACTGCCCTTTTGTAATAGGTAAACACCGATACCATTATAGATGGCTGACAGACAAATAAATTGAAAAGGAATGATAGTATGAAAGGAAAAGTAAAGATGTTCAATGCTGCTCGCGGCTTTGGATTTATAACGGGCGAAGATGGAAAAGACATATACGTACACACCTCTGCCGTAGAGGGCGGAGCAACTCTCGCAGTGGGAGATGCCGTGGAATATGAAGTTGCGGCTGGAGAACGTGGACCGGCTGCAAAGAAGGTAAAGAAGATATGAAGGTTTCTTGAAAGACCTTCCTGGAGCAGCAGCTGGTAGTGATCGTACCCGCTTCTGCCTCAGCAGTTATCCGTCAGCAGCGTGAGATACCAAAGCACATCATGTGCTTTGTCTTTATTTTTAAATTCGAATTGTCACAGGACCGTTGCAAGGATTATGAACAATCCAAATCCCAACAGAGTGATTACAGGATAAGTATACTTGCCTTTTGCAAAATAATTTGTTTTTGTAAGCCCCAGGAAAGAGTTCATATTTGCCATATGGAATACAGTTCCTAGAACCAGCAGCAAGATCAGAGAGCTGCCAGGTGCGAATGCTATTGTCAATATTATGTAGAAGATATATTCCAATATGAAGGCTGCCTTTCCATGATTCCATAACCCTAGTCCTACTTTTATGTCCTTCTTGGAGAAGCCAAGGACCGGAAGGTCCTTGCGATGGACTATGGCATCGAGAAACCAGTGCGACGCTGAAAGAAGTGGAAATAGGAACAGAATAGCAGCATTGTTTAACAGCACAGATATTATTGCCCCGAAGATGAATGCTATCACTGTTGAAAGAACAAGGGAGTGTGAATAAGGATAATAATTAAACTTGATATTCTTTTGAAGAGGGGATTTTGGATCCGTAGTCGCTTTCTCAATTCCAAGGATTACAAGGATTGGCCATAGGAGGTCTGGAAAGCTCACTCCCACTAATGCCACCCATAATGGCAGTGATGGGAATATGTAGTGAAAGATATATGCTATGGCAAAATGTCCTATGAACATGCTTCGATAATTTAATTAAAGATTTAATAATCAGTTTGTTGTTTCTGGAGTTGTTTTAATAATTAAGAATGTGTAAACGATATCGTAAGTAGTTTTTGAGATGGTTTTGTGAAGTACAACAAATTGATCAGGGACAATGTACCTGAGATTATAAAGAATGAGGGAAAGACCGCCAAAGTACATATTGCCGATGATGTAGAGTATGATAAGAGACTTAAGGAGAAGCTTCTGGAAGAAGCAGACGAGTATGCGGCAAGCGGAGATCCTGAAGAACTTGCCGATGTGCTTGAGGTAGTCTATGCGATTGCGATAAATAAGGGCATTCACAAGGTGCAACTTGAATCTATGGTTCAGAAGAAGAGAAATGAGAAGGGTTCCTTTGAAAAGAGGATAGTTCTTGAGGAGATACGTTAATCATTATCTTTATAATCAACATTGAACAATCCTAGGCTTCCTTTTACCGCAAATGGGTTTATTGCAGTTATATCTGAGAGTATCCATGCGTATGCTCCGTTGTACACTTTGCAGCATGCTTCTTTTTCATCTGCTTTTACCATTGGCCTTATATCAACAAGATTGGCAGTGGCGAATGCCCTGCCAGATATGACCGATTTTGGATTCTTAGATGCGCACAGGAGCAGTTTTCCTCTGTAGTTTGTCTTCCATACTCTTGTCTCTATGGTCTTTTTCCCTTCAAGCACGAGCGATGCCCATGGTTCTTTGAGAGATATGGCCTTCATGATGCATTCTCATGATCTTTGCTTATAAACAGTCACTTCAGCCTCTGTGAATCCAGGTTCATAGGTGACCTTGACTCAACGTGCATCATGTTCCCCAGGACTCTGGATAGGTCCTCGCACTTTGATTCCTCTCCGTGCATGGTAAAGATCTTCTTTGGAGAAGGCCTTATGTTCTTGACAAAATCTATAAGCTGTCTCCTGTCGCTGTGTCCTGAGAATCCTTCTACGGTCTTAACCTGCATCTTGACCCTCATCTGCTCCAGCTTCCCATCCTCCCCTGGGAGAGCTATCTCAGTGACCTTGTTCTGTATCCTTCTTCCCAGGGAGTTTGCGCTGTTATAACCTACGAAAACGAGAAGGTTCTTTGGATCCTCGGCCATCTCCTTGAAGTAGGCAAGGCTTGCTCCTCCGTTAAGCATTCCTCCGCTTGCAAGGATTACCGAAGGTCCTTTGTCAAGTATCTCGCTCTTCTCTCCCTTAGCTATCTCGAATATCTCGCTCTCGAATGGAGAGTTGTTGTTTAGTATGCGCTGCTGTACGCTGTATTTGAGGTATTC
>CAZCSE010000037.1:0-4244 GCA_964501245.1 Microcaldota archaeon
GATATTATGTGGAAAGGCTGGCAGAGCTTTACGCCAATCTTTACAATCTTGACGCTACAGGTATAAGGCTGTTCTCTGTATATGGAAAAAGAGAGGAGAACAAGAAGCAGTATGCAAATCTTGTGACCCAGTTCATATGGGCGCTAAGGGACAACCAGCCTGCAGTGATATACGGGGATGGAAGCCAGACAAGGGACTTTACAAACGCTTCTGACGTAGTGAGAGCCGCGATACTCGCAGCTTCATACAAAGGCTACGATATATTCAATGTAGGAACAGGAAAAAGCTATTCTCTGAACGATACTGTGAAAAAGATAAACGAGCTTTCAGGAAAGGAGCTCAAAGTGCAGTATGTTCCGAACAAGATAAGCAACTATGTTTCACACACTCTTGCAGACACCAGGAAATCGAAGGAGAAGCTGGGATTCGAAGCAAAAATAAAACTTGATGATGGCATCACAGAGCTTCTAAACCATTATGGCATAAACTGATTTCCGAACACAAGAAAAGGAATATAAGCTTAATCTTGCCTATAGCCACATATGGCTAAACTCTTTCCTCTAGGCGCTGGAATAAGCAGGATGATGGGCATCCTCAAAATAATAAAGGAAAATGACGGCAAGATGGACCTTGCCAAGCTTGCCGAGGAGTCTGAGATTGACATAGACTCGCTGCTACCACTTATAGAAGCATGCGAGCTATTCGGGTTCGCCCAGACCAAGGATTCCAAGATAAAGCTTACAAAAGATGGAGAAATGCTTAACCTGAGGAACATGCCCAAGACCCTCAGAAACAAACTTGAAGCCATAGAACCGTTCAAAAGTGCAGTAGAACTGCTAACAAAAGGAGAGCTCACATCTGACGAATTATTCGAATCGATGGGTAGAAATGGCATTGTATTTCACGGTGAGAAAGCCATAAACAATGAAATCCTGAAAGGCCTATTCGTTGATTGGGCATTAAGGACGAAACTGATGAGATATGACCCTGAAAGGGACGTATGGTCTCTCCCACGATAGGCTTAACCTGTCAGGTCTGCGTATATATCGCTCTCAACATCTCCGAACCATGCAGCTTTCCTGTCTCGTGGTCTCCTGTGCTTTATCTGCTCTATCCTTTTCACATGCGAAGGTTTATTGGACAGGACAATTACCCTGTCAGAAAGCTCAACTGCTTCCTCCACATTATGGGTCACCATTATTATTGATTTCACTGATATATCTTTGCTCTCAAGCATATACACTATATCTGATCTCAGGTTCTCAGCAGTAAGTTCATCAAGGGCGCTGAATGGTTCATCCATCAGCAGCACATTAGGCGCTGCCGCAATCGCCCTGGCTATTCCCACCCTCTGCTTCATGCCTCCACTAAGGGAATTCGGATACTGCATCCCAAGTCCTCCCAGTCCAAGCTTGTTCATTAGCCCTATCGCTATATCATTCTTCTTATCCTCATCAAAATCAGTAAGTGATAACCCTATCTTTATGTTCTCAAGGTTTGTCAACCATGGCATCAGTGCAAAATCCTGAAATACAAACCCCATCCCATGTGCAGGGCCGTCCACCTTCTTACCTGCATAATATACCTTGCCTTTCTTAGGTTGGATTAGCCCTGCTATTATTCTGAGCAGGGTCGACTTGCCACATCCTGAAGGGCCTATTATAGAAACAAATTCCCCTTCGTTGACCTTGAAAGACACATCTTCTATTACCTCTATCCCGCTATCTTCAAAACCGAATGAGACATGCTCTACAGTTAAAATGCTCTTCATTAAAAAATCACTTGTAGTAATCAGCAACCCTCTTGTATAATTTCTTCCAGACAAAGAAATTTATAAGGTATATCATAAGTACCATGTTTACTATTGCCAGGGCAAGCAGGCCTATGTTATTTGCATTCAAAGCAAGATCAAGCAGTTTGCCCATACCCAGTCCGACAGAAGTTATTACTGTGCTCCCGGTTCCTGAAATTCCGCTGCTTGTGAAGTATTCTGCGACTATGCTTGCGTTCCACTCGGCAGCAATCGCAGTTATGCTCCCTGTTATGAGACCAGGCAGCACTGCGCCGATGTAAATTCTCTTCCAGGCATCTTTGCCCTTTACTCCGAAGACATTCTTTACCTCTGTGATGCTTTTGAGCACGCCTGAATTGGAGGTTATGCCGAAAATTACATACCATATGCCGCTAAGGAAGAAGATGAGAAATGCCACTATATTAGGTCCAAAAGGCATGTCCTTGAATGCGATTACTATCAAAGGCATCAATATGGTTGCAGGCACTGAAGCAATTACCTGGAAGGTCGAAGTATACCTTGATTTGTTACCTGAGATGAACAGAAGGTATACGCACAGAGGCAGTGCTACAAGAAGTATAACGGCATAAGCGACCCACACTCTGGCAAGCGTTGCAAAAAGAGCTATGAGAACCTCTCCTTCATACTGCAATACGTTCGATTGTATTGCAAAGTACCCGGAAATCAATATAACGAGTATGGCAAATGCATAAGGAACATATCTGGAGAATCCGGCATTCTTTTCCATCTTAACCGTCCTCCTGTTTACCAGACGCGGCGTCCTTGCCCTTGTTGCAAGCTTTGCCCCACTCCTACCTATTTTCGTGCTTCCGCTGACCAACAGCTTGGTCGCACGTTCCACATACGAGATCTTCCTGACTGTGCTTACCAACGCAGCTGCACGTTTATACCCCATCACATCCACGTCCCGTGTCTCATCAAGGCTGAACCTTCTCTCAAGCGGATTGAAGAAAAAGAGTATTGTGGCAACAAGGAAAGCGATGAACACGGCGATGCCTAAGAGGTAATAATATATGTTTGTTGAACCAAGAGTGACAAGCGCAGCACCAATTCCATATGTAACCTGATACTGGTTATTGCCAACTGAGAAGATCTCGCTTGTTACAAGATAGAAAAGACCTATCGCCCAGGAAAGCCGTGTCTGTTCAATCACGCGGGGTATGCTTGCCGGAATGAATATCTTCCTGAGCTTATCAAAACCGCTGAATCTATACAAATTCGCTACCTCAATCATCTCCTTTGGCAGGGTCTTGACGGCTTCATAAGCCCCGAAGATTATGTTCCACAGCATGCTTGTAACTATCAGGAATATCACTGCGGCATTAATGCCTATGGATCCAGGAAGCACACTTACCACGACAAAGATGACAAACGGGAAGAATGCAAGTATGGGGAGCGTCTGCAGGACATCCACCACGGGCAGTATTATCCTGGCAGCCCTGTCTGAGACAGCAGCGTATATCCCTACAAGAATACCTATTATAACCGAGAGAAAAAGCGCAATGAACATCCTTAACCACGAAGCGGAGGTATCGACTATCAATTGCAGTATGAGTGAGAGCAGGTCCATTGTTAATAGCTCTTAAAAAGCAGATATAAATATTCCTATGCAAAGAGAATTGTGAAGAGAACATGAAAGCTTCAAAAAACGTCAAAAAATCCACAAGGAAACGCCTGCCAGTCAAGAGAAAAGCCACCGTTAAAAAATTAACTCAGCATCAGATAACACAGGCTCCTGACACGGAAGGACTGCTTGTACGTAGCATACTCAGTCCTACCAGGGAATTGCGTGACGGAATAGTGATAGAGGATATGATATACTCCCTTACTCCAAAACTTGCAAGGGCCGCATACAACTTCGGCTATTCTATAGGGGCGGACATATTTACGAATTCCAGGAAGCAGCAAAATACGCTGGTGCCAGTATTGGGAAGGCTTGGTTTCAGGAACATAACCTATCAGCCATTCAGGGATGCACTCATAATAAAATCCGGGTCAAGGAACCATGAAGTGAGAAAGATAGGGGCAAAGATACACTCTTTCGAAGCGGGCATAATTGCAGGATATCTGTCGGCACATTCTGGAGAGGTAATTAACACAGTTGAAAAAGAGTGCGTATACAACGGAGATTCTGTGTGCAGATTTGTATCCAGTACTGGCAGAACCTTCGAAAGCAACAGCAATCCGTCCATCGAAGACGTTATCGACTCGATAGCAGTCAACGTTCACGAGATAAAATTCAGCGACAGATCAGAAGTGGCATATCATATGCTGCCCCTTATGCCTATGACAAAAGAGCCTCTCAGGAGCGAGATAGTAAAGATATTGTATCTGATAGGGATTGAATTATCCCAGAGGTATGGCAAAGACGAAGCTGAAGCCCTGCTGGAAAACATAGCAAGATATTTCGGAATCTCAAAAGGGCAGATAA
>CAZCSE010000038.1:0-4243 GCA_964501245.1 Microcaldota archaeon
GATATTATGTGGAAAGGCTGGCAGAGCTTTACGCCAATCTTTACAATCTTGACGCAACAGGGATAAGGCTGTTCTCTGTATATGGCAAAAGAGAGGAGAACAAGAAGCAGTATGCAAACCTTGTGACCCAGTTCATATGGGCGCTGAGAGACAACCAGCCTGCAGTGATATACGGAGACGGGAGCCAGACACGAGACTTTACAAACGCATCCGACGTAGTAAGAGCCGCGATACTCGCAGCTTCATACAAAGGCTATGATATATTCAATGTAGGAACAGGTAAGAGCTATTCTCTGAATGATACTGTAAAAAAGATAAACGAGATCTCAGGAAAGGAGCTCAAAGTGCAGTATGTTCCAAACAAGATAAGCAACTACGTTGCACACACTCTTGCAGACACTAGGAAATCAAAGGAGAAACTGGGATTCGAAGCAAAAATAAAACTTGATGATGGCATCAGGGAGCTCCTAAACCATTACGGCATAAACTGATCTCCGAACACAAGAAAAGGAATATAAGCTTAATCTTGCCTATAGCCACATATGGCTAAACTCTTTCCTCTAGGCGCTGGAATAAGCAGGATGATGGGCATCCTCAAAATAATAAAGGAAAATGACGACAAGATGGATCTTGCCAAGCTTGCCGAGGAGTCTGAGATTGACATAGACTCACTGCTGCCACTTATAGAAGCGTGCGAGCTATTCGGATTCGCCCAGACCAAGGATTCCAAGATAAAGCTTACCAAAGATGGGGAAATGCTTAACCTGAGGAACATGCCTAAGACCCTCAGGAACAAGCTTGAGGTCATAGAACCGTTCAAAAGCGCAGTAGAACTGCTAACAAAAGGAGAGCTCACATCTGATGAATTATTCGAATCGATGGGGACAAAAGGCATTGTATTTCACGGTGAGAAAGCCATAAACAATGAGATCCTGAAAGGCCTATTCGTTGATTGGGCATTAAGGACGAAGCTGATGAGATACGACCCCGAAAGGGACGTATGGTCTCTCCCACGATAGGCTTAACCTGTCAGGTCTGCGTATATATCGCTCTCAACATCTCCGAACCATGCAGCTTTCCTGTCTCGTGGTCTCCTGTGCTTTATCTGCTCTATCCTTTTCACATGCGAAGGTTTATTGGACAGGACAATTACCCTGTCAGAAAGCTCAACTGCTTCCTCCACATTATGGGTCACCATTATTATTGATTTCACTGATATATCTTTGCTCTCAAGCATATACACTATATCTGATCTCAGGTTCTCAGCAGTAAGCTCGTCAAGGGCGCTGAAAGGCTCATCCATCAGCAGCACATTAGGCGCCGCAGCAATGGCTCTGGCTATCCCAACCCTCTGCTTCATCCCTCCACTAAGTGAATTAGGATACTGCATCCCAAGCCCTCCCAGTCCAAGCTTGTTCATGAGCCCTATCGCTATATCATTCTTCTTATCCTCGTCAAAATCAGTAAGTGATAGCCCTATCTTTATGTTCTCAAGGTTTGTCAACCATGGCATCAGTGCAAAATCCTGGAATACAAATCCCATCCCATGTGCAGGTCCGTCAACCTTCTTACCTGCATAATATACCTTGCCTTTCTTAGGTGGGATTAACCCTGCTATTATTCTGAGCAGGGTGGACTTGCCGCATCCTGAAGGGCCTATTATAGAAACAAATTCCCCTTCATTGACCTTGAAAGACACATCCTCTATTACCTCTATCCCACTATCTTCAAAACCGAATGAAACATGCTCTACAGTTAAAATGTTCTTCATTAAAAATCACTTGTAGTAATCGGCAACCCTCTTGTATAATCTCTTCCAGACAAAGAAATTTATAAGGTATATCATAAGTACCATGTTTATTATTGCCAGGGCAAGAAGGCCTATATTGTTTGCATTCAAGGCAAGATCAAGCAGTTTGCCCATACCCAGTCCAACAGAAGTTATTACAGTGCTCCCGGTTCCTGAAATTCCGCTGCTTGTGAAGTATTCTGCGACTATGCTGGCATTCCACTCTGCCGCAATTGCAGTTATGCTCCCTGTTATTAGACCTGGAAGCACCGCACCGATGTAAATTCTCTTCCAGGCATCTTTGCCCTTTACTCCGAAGACATTCTTTACCTCTGTGATGCTTTTGAGCACGCCTGAATTGGAGGTTATGCCGAAAATTACATACCATATGCCGCTAAGGAAGAAGATGAGAAATGCCACTATATTAGGTCCAAAAGGCATGTCCTTGAATGCGATTACTATCAAAGGCATCAATATGGTTGCAGGCACTGAAGCAATTACCTGGAAGGTCGAAGTATACCTTGATTTGTTACCTGAGATGAACAGAAGGTATACGCACAGAGGCAGTGCTACAAGAAGTATAACGGCATAAGCGACCCATACTCTAGCAAGCGTTGCAAAAAGAGCTATGAGGACCTCTCCCTCATACTGCAATACGTTAGATTGTATTGCAAAATACCCTGAAATCAATATGACCAGTATGGCAAACGCATAAGGAACATATCTGGAGAAGTTGGCATTCCTCTCCTTCTTAACCATCCTCCTGTTTACCGGATATGGGGTCCTTGCCCTTGTTGCAAGCTTTGCACCGCTCCTTCCTATTTTCGTGCTTCCGCTGACCAACAGCTTGGTAGCACGCTCCACATACGAGATTTTCCTGACTGTGCTTACCAACGAAGCTGCACGTTTATATCCCATCACATCCACATCCCGTGTCTCGTCAAGACTGAATCTTTTCTCAAGCGGATTGAAGAAAAAGAGTATTGTGGCAACAAGGAAAGCGATGAACACTGCGATGCCCAAGAGGTAATAATATATGTTTGTTGAACCAAGAGTCACAAGCGCAGCACCAATCCCATATGTAACCTGATACTGGTTATTGCCAACCGAGAAGATCTCGCTTGTTACCAGATAGAAAAGACCTATCGCCCAGGAAAGCCGTGTCTGTTCAATCACGCGCGGTATGCTTGCTGGAATGAATATCTTCCTGAGCTTATCAAAACCGCTGAATCTATACAGATCCGCTACCTCAATCATCTCCTTTGGCAGGGTCTTGACGGCTTCATAAGCCCCGAAGATTATGTTCCACAGCATGCTTGTAACTATCAGGAATATCACTGCGGCATTAATGCCTATGGATCCAGGAAGCACACTTACCACGACAAAGATGACAAACGGGAAGAATGCAAGTATGGGGAGCGTCTGCAGGACATCCACCACGGGCAGTATTATCCTGGCAGCCCTGTCTGAGACAGCAGCGTATATCCCTACAAGAATACCTATTATAACCGAGAGAAAAAGCGCAATGAACATCCTTAACCACGAAGCGGAGGTATCGACTATCAATTGCAGTATGAGTGAGAGCAGGTCCATTGTTAATAGCTCTTAAAAAGCAGATATAAATATTCCTATGCAAAGAGAATTGTGAAGAGAACATGAAAGCTTCAAAAAACGTCAAAAAATCCACAAGGAAACGCCTGCCAGTCAAGAGAAAAACTGCTGTTAAAAGATTAACCCAGCATCAGATAACACAGGCTCCTGACACGGAAGGACTGCTGGTACTCAGCATACTCAATCCTACCAGAGAATTGCGTGACGGCATAGTGATAGAGGATATGATATACTCACTGACTCCAAAACTTGCAAGAACCGCATACAACTTCGGCTATTCTATAGGGATGGACATATTTACAAATTCCAGGAAGCAGCAAAATATGCTGGTGCCAGTATTGGGAAGGCTTGGTTTCAGAAACATAACCTATCAGCCATTCAGGGATGCACTTATAATAAAATCCGGGTCAAGGAACCACGAAGTGAGAAAGATAGGTGCAAGGATACACTCTTTTGAAGCAGGCATAATTGCAGGATATCTGTCGGCACATTCTGGACAGTTAATTAACACGGTTGAAAAAGAGTGCGTATACAACGGAGACTCCGTGTGCAGATTCGTATCCAGTACTGGCAGAACCTTCGAAAGCAACAGCAATCCGTCAATCGAAGACGTTATCGACTCGATAGCAGTCAATGTTCACGAGATAAAATTCAGTGACAGGTCAGAAGTGGCCTATCACATGCTGCCCCTTATGCCAATGACAAAAGAGCCTCTCAGGAGCGAGATTGTCAAGATATTGTATCTAATAGGGATTGAATTATCCCAGAGGTATGGCAAAGACAAAGCAGAAGCCCTGCTGGAAAACATAGCAAGATATTTCGGAATCTCAAAAGGGCAGATAA
>CAZCSE010000039.1:0-4108 GCA_964501245.1 Microcaldota archaeon
AGTTGTTCAGGAGCGAAGGCAGGTTTGCATTCGTTACCTGGAGTATGTTATCATATCCGGCATCTGTGAAGCCTGGGAATGATACTCCGCCACCATTGTTAGTTGCTGTAACTGTAGAGAATGGAACGTACCCTGCTGTTGTGTAAGGGCTTGCGCTTGGAGATGCTGTCAGAGAGCTGCTCTCCTGGAACGCATACTGGTTTCCAGTCTGCAGTGACTTTGTGCTTGCTGGCGTGTTGAGTGAGACTCCTCTGTTCAATACAGATCCTATTAATGCAGAGAAGACATAGGAGCTGCTTGAAGAAGCAAGTCCTGATTCACCCAAGTACACCTGCTGGTTTGTCAGCGTGCACGTTGGCGTTGAGATGACGCACTTCAGGTTTGAGGTGCCACTCACTGTTGCAGTTACGTTCGTTGATGTGAACGCTAGGTTGCCTATTACGGCTGCAATGTTTGCTGCGACTACTCCATCGCTAGGGGCTGCACTTGATCCCACAACTATCTGGACAACAGGTTGTCCTTGGCTGTTTATTATAGGTATGTTACCAAATGTCACTCCCTGTCCTGCAAATGCAAGACCGACGAGTACGCTTGCCGCGACGGCGGCTATTCTCTTAGCTTTTAGAGATTTCATTCTACCACACTTTTAGTATTTCGAGATGTATGGCATGTGCAAAGTATTTAAATAGTGCTGTTATTTTTAAACTTTAATTTGCATATTCTTCATTATAATTCGTCATATGTGATAGTATACTTCTTGTATAGGCGAATTTTTGTCTGTTTTATTCCTTTTTGACGTCGAATATTAAGCTGGGCTGAATCGCTGATTTCATGGCAATATTGCCAATGCATGCATGCCAATGCTGCCAGGTTATACGTCTTATGACGGACAAATCTGCAGCTATATGCCATTATGCATGTGTTAATTAATATATATTGTATATAATGGTTGGAGGTTATTCGTATGATTCCGAACATAGACCCAAGGCAGCTGAAAAAGGTAATGGACCGCATGGGAATAAAGAGCGAGAGTATAGATGCTTCAAGAGTGGTAATAGAGACAGCAGATAAGGATATTGTAATAGAGAATCCTGAGGTAATGGCGATAAACGCACAGGGGAACACCAGCTTCCAGATAAGCGGGGAGGTAAAGGAGGTGGACAAGGCAAAGGTAACTATAGAGGAAGAGGATGTAAAGCTTGTCATGGAGAAGTCAGGAGTATCTGATGAGGCTTCTGCAAGGGAGGCGCTTGAAGAATCAAACGGCAATATAGCCGAAGCGATACTGAAGCTGAAAGGAGACGCGGCGTAATGGTAGTGCTTAGGCGAAGTTGCACATCAGGCATAATGGCATAGCATATAGTAATAGTATATTGAAGCGTTAGCGCAGCTGCCCATGATTCAGAAGATAGAGAAGATCTGCAGTATCTCCACATCCTTTATCCGCATTACCTGCTCCTTTGTTGCCAGTCCTTTCTGTATCGCTATCTTTACTGCCCTCTTGCCAACTATATTCGCAGAATATACATCTGGTTCCAGCTCTGCCGCTGCCTCTTCCTCTGTAAGCAGCGAACCTTTGTAGAAATTCGCATGTGTCTTAAGGTCTATTACCCGCTTTCCTTCCTCTATCAGCTTGCCAAGAAGCTCCTCATCGCACATCGCTATTACTGTGCCATGGTCGCTGCTGTGCTTTTTTACGTATATCATGATTAGTCCTCAGCCGTATTTGTAGAAGAATGCAAAGGTGGAGAAGTAGAGTATGGAGTACCAGAAGAGCCATATCGCACCTGATACGTTGTTTATGAACATTGCGAATATTGAGAGCATGAATAGTATTGATGCGAAGGTTATCTCCGAGAACGAGCTCTTAATAGCATTTGCTATCCTTGGGCCTTTGCTGGAGAAGCTCCTCGCCCATAGGGATGATTGCTTGTTGGAGAATATGGCTGCGAGTGCCGCTCTTGTCCTTGTGATTGCAAGTGCAAAGTTAAGGAAGAGCACCATTATGCCCTTCTTTATTGACTTGAATTGCAGCTTTATCAGAAGCACAGGGGCAAGCAGCGAGACTA
Source organism: Microcaldota archaeon (assembly GCA_964501245.1). GTDB lineage: Archaea > Micrarchaeota > Micrarchaeia > Micrarchaeales > CABMGC01 > JAKAUU01. The sequence goes on from CAZCSE010000039.1 coordinate 2,070, forward strand.
TGAACGCCATTATGCCAAGTGCCTCTATAGTTGCAGGAAGTGAACTTGATTTGAAAAGTTGTGTGATGTTCAGAGATGTAAGCGGAGCTGCTGCAGTTGCAAATACTATAAGTACTGAGACCAGCGTGAATAACACCAGTACAAAGGAGATGTAGTTTAACCCTGAGCCGTGTGTTATATAGTCTATATTTGACAGAGCCGATAATTTAGTGGATTTCTTTGATGATATCTTTTTGAAGAAGTAATTAAGGAATTGCGTATCTCCGTAATTATAACGCCACTGCTGCCTGCTAAGCTCTGTGAATGTCTTTATCGGTTTTCCTAGTGCATATATCTTCGGGACGTACAGGCTCTTGTAGTTGTGTATGTCTGATTCGAAGCTGAAGAATGTGTCCTCTATTACATACTCTGGGAATCCGCCTATCTTCTTTATAGCGCTGTTCTTTATTATTCCGCACGAGCCTGCGAATATTGCCGTGTTGTTCAGGGCTCTTGATGGTTGTACGAAGTTGAAGAAGAATTCGTCGAAGAGGTTTATGGTCTCTGAGAAGAAGGTACCCTTGGAATAGCTCTTTTCAGTCTGCACGTATGAGAGATTCTTTATACTGAAGTATGGGAGCAGCTCCTTCAGGAATGCCGTATCGGTAAGGTACTCGTCGTAATCGAATATTGCAAGGTACTCCTCTTTTGCGGCTTTGACAAAGTTATTCAGAGCGCCTGCCTTGTAGCCGTCCCTGTTCTTCCTGTGTATGTATCCTATCGAATTTGCCTTTGCAAAATCTTTTATCTCTGCTGCAACATTGGCCTTTGTCGAATCATCAAGAATATAGAAGTTTACCTTTTCCTTAGGATAATCAAGGTCCTTTAGACGCAGCATGTTCTTCTTTACAAGAGCGGGATCTTCGTTGTATATGGGCATTACCACCGCAACAGTCGGGAATTTCGTAATAGGCTTGAGCTTATCCTGTATCCTCTTAAGGTATTTCGAGTATAGCTGCGATCTGTAATATGAGTATGCCGTGAAGATGTTGAAGAAGCCTGAGAGAAGTGATAGTAGCAGGAAGGTTATTGCCAGTATCGTTATTGCTATTGAGTGAGCGTATCCTGCCAGGTACAGCAGATAAACCGAGAACAAGGCGCTGCTTATTGTAAGTATGAGGAAGAGGGCTATCGGTATTAGCATCAATACATTAGTCTTGTTTAGACGCATTTTGACCATTCTTTTATAGTAATAACATTACATGCCTGTAAAGGTTTTATTAACTTGTAATGCCTGTTAAGGTTTTATTAGTTTAGCGTATTTAAATAAATTTGCGTGCCGGGATGGCAGAATCAGGTATCGCGCCAGAAACTTTGGCGAAACTCGAGATCTGGTGGCCTTCGGGCCTTTTGGGTTCAAAAGATCTTCTGAAAATCCCAATCCCGGCGCTCACGTTCCATATGTTGATATGATGTCAAAAGGATTCGCACGGAAGAAGGAAAACTTCAAGTGCATGAACTGCGGCATGTTCGTCATCGGTAATGGATATACGAACCACTGTCCCAGGTGTCTGTGGTCTATGCATGTTGATATCAACCCTGGAGACAGGCAGAATAAGTGCGGGGGGATGATGGAGCCGATAGGAACTTTGTATGATAAGACAGGATTTGTCATAATGCACAGGTGCACCGAATGCGGCGAGGAGAGAAATGTCTTCGGAGCATCTAACGACAATACAGAATTGATGACAGAGCTGTCTTCGACAGAACATCTTATGTCCTAGCCATTTTAGTATCCTGCCATTACTTGCTTATCTTGTCTTTATGCTATCAAGGGAGAAGGTGCTGCTCTTTGTTATCTCATTTACAAATATTGTTGCGTATGATCCGGAAGGCAGGGAGAAATTCAGATTGAGTTCGTGCTTCTCATCTTCATTGGCATATGAAAAGTCCTTGAATGGCATGAGGAGCGCCCTTACATCCCCTTTCATCGAGAGCTCCGGCATGCTCTTTATCAGGAAGCTCTCCTTGGTTATTCCAAGCTTTGCCATTGTATCTTC
>CAZCSE010000040.1:0-4050 GCA_964501245.1 Microcaldota archaeon
CAATAGAGTGTGTAAAACTTACAAAGAAATACCCAGGCACTACTTCAAAGTCACTGGATAATGTGAGTGTCAGCATACCTACCAAAGGGATATTTAGCCTAATAGGGAGGAACGGAGCAGGCAAAACTACACTTACAAGAATACTTGGAACCCAGCTCATGCCAAGCTCAGGACATGCAACCATCAACGGACTTGACATAATAGATGATGCGAAGGAGCTTAGGGAGATTATTGCAGTGATACCGCAGGAGGGCAGTCCTGTACCGTGGGTCACTCCCGCACAGATGATAATGACATATTTGATGTGGAGAGGGTACGGTATTAGGGAAGCTAAGTCGAGGGCCCTTAGTGTGATAAAGGATGTTGGGATTTACAAGGAGAAGGACATGCATATCGGAAAGCTTTCAGGTGGTACAAAGAGGAAGGTCCTTGTCGGATGTGTCCTTGCCTCTGAGGCAGAGATAGTCTTTATGGACGAACCTACTACCGGCCTTGACCTGATATCAAGAACCTCTTTTTGGGAGATTCTGGAAAAGCTTAAGAAGGATCGTTTCTTCCTGCTGACTACTCATTATCTCGAAGAGGCAGAGTCACTTGCTGATGGAGTAGGCATACTTGAGAAGGGAAAGCTGCTGGTATCAGGAAGCATGGACCAGATAAGGAAGAGAATACAATACAGGTACATGGTCACTCTTAGCAAAGATGCAAAGGTCCCATATGTAAAGGGAAGGGTAATACGCGCATCCAACAACACAAAGATAATGACCTCTGAAGAAGGAGCAAAGAGAGTAGCTTCTGAGATGATAAAGAGGCATGCTGAATTCTCTGTCAGTCCTATATCCCTGAATGAGATCTTCTACTCTTTCGTAAAAGAGGACATAGGAACAGAAAACGATGATAGCCATGAAGAGAAATAAACTTAGCCAGATTTGGGCATCAGTACTTCTTACAGCAATATACTGGATGAGGAATTATCCGGTATCGATAGTGGCATCCTTTATCTCCCCGATTGCAATAATATTGATAATAGCGTTTGTAAGCAAAGGTGCTCTTATAGGAGTAGCTGTTGAAGGCGCGTTGATAACAACCTTTGTGCTTAACGGAATAATGGAGATGACAGACATATCTCATTTGAAGAACGATTTCAAGATACAGGATATGGTAGTGGCTTCACCGACTTCAGCCTTCTCATATATATTTGGCATGTCTCTTTCAAGTATGGTTAATGCTCTCCCTTCGATAGTATTCATGCTGATATTATGGAGCGTTTTTGTACATACGACAATAGTATCCGGCTTAACTGTCTTTGTAGTAGTGGCTCTGCTCATGGTGCTTTCCATATCAATAGGCTTCTTCCTCGCTACAAGAACATCGGATATCTCCCAAAGCTACCAGTTTACAACCATACTGAGTCTGCTCTTTACCACTGTCTCACCTATTTACTATCCGATATCCCTGATACCTATGCCTTACAGATATCTTGCGTACCTCTCACCGATAACCTATGGTGCAGAGATAATACAGAGTGCAACAGGATACCTTAGCATAAGTTCAATGAATCTGGCACTTGACTGGATAGTCCTTATCGGATTAACCGCAGTTATGCTGTTCTTTGCAATCAAGGATCTGAGATGGCGTGAGGCATGAGTCTGGGATTTCGTTATATCCAAGGGCTCGCCAATGGTTAATATGTGCTATTTTAGAACCTTGTACAAGCTGTTAATTTTTGGATAATTCTTCCTTATAAAATGATCTGGCTTAAGTTCATTGATCTTATTAATATATAACAAGCGTTTTCCTTCGTGTTCGTGAGAAAGAATAACATTACTTAATTCTTGGTTCAGATCGGCGCAGACAAAAAAGGAAGTTTGCCACTTTACTTTATCTTTGCCTGCGTAATTTACCATAAATAATTTACGTAATTTTCTTGAAGGTATTTGCAGCCCTGTTTCTTCTAGTAATTCGCGCATTGCAGCTTCTTTTGGTGTTTCCCCTTCTTCAACGCCTCCGCCAGGAAGAACCCATGCATTTGAATTCTTTCTATCGCCTTTTGCTCTTAGAAGATATAAAATTCCAGGGTCTTTTTTGTTGATTATTACTATAATGTGTACCAACTTCCTAATCTCTTTCATACGCACCGCATAACCCCACAGGTAACTTTTAAGCTTATATGAACATGGTGTGTTTTGGCGGGGGGGAGATTTGAACACCCGATCTCTAGATTTCTAAGATCATAGCCGAAAGGCTCATTACTCATCATGCTATGCATATGAGTCTAGCGCTCTAACCAGGCTGAGCTACCCCGCCTTCGGAGTTATTTGAATGCTAAAGTTATTTAGCTTTGTACCTTTAAATCAAAAGCTTATATATAATAAATGATGTTATATTTTTACTTCATGGCCTTGGTAGTGTAATGGTTAGCATAGAGGACTGTGGATCCTCAGGACCGGGTTCGATTCCCGGCTTAGGCCCTTTGCATTTCTAGTCTTTTGTTGGCATTTATGCCGAGGAAACTTTTGTGAGGTTAAGAATAACTATTTAAAGCTGCTTGTGGGCATCTGTTTTTACTGATAAAAGAGCTTTCTGATTTTGGTTTAAATATGTTCCGTGCCACAATAGGTAGTGGTCTTGAGTTTTCAGGGCACAACATGTTGTATTTTGGGGCGAATGCGTGGAAAAAGATGGGAAAACTGATTTTGTTGAGAAAAAGAGTGTAGAGAGAGAGGTAACTGCAATCCCTAAGGAGACATATGAATTCTTCAATGGGGACGAGATACGTTCACGTGTATTCTATGAGAAGTATGCACTTAAGGATCTTGATGGAAAGATGCTGGAGAGGACTCCGGATCAGATGTGGTCAAGAGTCTCTAAAGTCATAGCTGACGTTGAAGCGACTCAGGAGAAGAGAGCCGAGTGGTATGAGAAGTTCAACTGGCTGCTGGGCAATTTCAGGTTCCTTCCTGGAGGAAGGATACTCTTTGCTGCAGGGCAGCAGAGGAAGTCTACCCTGTTAAACTGTTATGTTATACCAGTAAAGAATGATTCTATAGAGGATATCTTTGACTGGTGCAAGGAGGCTGCAAGGACATACAGCTATGGTGGAGGAGTAGGTACTGATATAAGCATACTGAGGCCAAGGAACACCCCTGTAAACAATTCGGCAGTAGTTTCTACAGGTTCCGTGTCTTTCATGAACATATTCAGCGAGACGACGCACACCATTGGACAGCACGGAAGGAGGGGTGCACTCATGATAACAATAAGGGTGGATCATCCTGATATCCTTTCATTCATAAAGGTAAAGAGGAATCTGTCAAGCGTCAGATACGCAAACATAAGCGTGAAGATAACTGACGAATTCATGCAGGCAGTAAAGGAGGATAAGGACTTTACGCTCAGGTATGAGAATGGAGTTGTTGGCAAGGTTACCAGCACTGTGAAGGCAAGGGAACTTTGGAATGAGCTTGTAAACTCGGCAAGGGATTGGGCAGAGCCTGGGCTGATATTCTGGGACACTGTGAAGAAGTATTCGCCTAGCGAGTATAATGGAATGGAGGTTATAGGGACAAACCCATGCTCTGAGCAGCCGCTGCAGCCTTATGGTGCATGCGACCTCGGAAGCCTTAATCTATCGGCTTTTGTTACAGGGGCATTCACAGACAACGCAAAGATAGAATGGGAGCAGCTTGACAAGGCAGTAAGATACGGAGTAAGATTCCTCGATGATGTCCTTGATTACAATGATTCAAGGCATCCGCTCAAGCAGCAGTCCGAGGCTGCAAGGAACAGCAGGAGAATAGGCTTGGGGATAACAGGACTTGGAGACATGCTCGTCAAGCTAAAGATAAGATACGACAGCGAACGCGCACTTGCATTTATAGACGAGCTCTTTACAAGGATAAAGAACAGGGCATACATGGAGAGCATAGAGATAGCAAAGGAGAAGGGGTCCTTCCCTCTGTTTGATGCAAAGAAGCACCTGTCAATGCCTTTCATACAGACGCTTAATGACGAGATAAAGAAGGGCATAGAGAATCATGGTTTGAGGAA
>CAZCSE010000041.1:0-3996 GCA_964501245.1 Microcaldota archaeon
GGAGCCAGCTTCTCTATTGTCAGGCTGTCAAGGCTGCATACATCTATTCCAGGTATGTTCCTGCCTGCCTTCTCTATCTTTTCAGCATTCTTCGTTATTATAACTGCGCTGTTCCTGAACATTCTCCTTCTCTCCTTGCTCCTCAGACTGCCCTTGCTCTTTGGCTTATGCGATTTCTCTAAATCAGTCCCTATCCCAAGAGCATTGAGTATATTCACCAAATCCTTTGTCTTCGTTATGCTCTCTATCTTATCATCAACTACTATAGGGAGGCTCTTTCCTTCAAAGCCTCTTGCCTTCTTTATCATCTCTTTGTCTGAGAATCCTCCTATTGCTGATTTGAGTGCAAGTATGTACTCCTTTGTATTCATCATCTCTTCCAGTCTCTTCTCTATCTTCTGCGCATGAGCTCTTCTTCCCTTTACGCTGCTCGGTATCCTTCTTACGTATCCCATAGCCCCTCCGCCGAGCTTCTCTCTAGGTCTTATCGCTATTCCCATGTGCCTTCCTGTTCTGTAGCTCTTGTAGTTTCCTACGTATGTGGCTGTGGTGCGAAGACCTGCCATCAGGTTCCTTCCCTTTGGCTGGTATCTGAAGGACTGCTCCGCAAGTATCGCTCTCATGACAAGCTCCTTCCTGAAGCTCTCCGAGAATACCTTCGGGAGCTCTATGCTCTTTGAAACCTTTCCATCGATCGAGTAAACATCCATATCAAGAACCCTGCTTTGAAGCCAGCGAGATATATGTTATCTTAGGCTCCTTCTTTGCGTGCGTATTCCTCAGCGCCTTCCTTATCCTTACGAATCTCTTTGAAGGTCCTGGAATCGAGCCGTCTATCATTATGTAATCGTTCTTTATCACTCCGTAGTTGAGGAAGCCTCCCTTTACATTTACTTCTTTAGTATCATTTGCAGTTCCTATCTTAAGTATGCGCTTGTTGAGCTCTGTCCTGTAATTGTATCCCATATGCCCTGAATGAGGCACGGTGTAGAGCACCTTTGCCGGATGCCATGCTCCCATGACTCCAAGATGCCTTCTCTTTCCGGTAGCCTTTCTTCCCTGTGTGGCAACTCCGAATCTCTTGACGACTCCTGCCCAGCCCTTTCCTGTGCTTATCGTCTTAACATCAATATAATCTCCTACTCCTAATATGTCTGTAACTTTCACGGTCTTTCCGATCCATCCCTTTATGAAATCTGCCTTCTCCTTCACGCTCTTGCCCCCTACTGCGACCTCCATCCTCTTTATCCTCTTGTTTGCTATTCCGAGGTTTACAGGGTCTATGAAGATCAAGGCTTTAACGTCTACGAAGTCTGAAGGGTCAGGCATCTTGTCGATTGTGTTCTTAACATTCTTCATGTTCAGCTTCTTTGCAAGATTCTGATCAACATAATCAGCTGCAGGTTCTACGTATTCGTATTTCTTGGTATAAGCCCTTATGCCATATACATGTATCTCTGGTATCTCAAGAAGCGTTGCTGCCCTTGATACCTCGCTCCCCTTTGCAGGAGAGTTGGAATCATCTATCATCTCGACGTGGGTCATGCCTACCTTGAACGCTGCGAATCCGAGGAACGAGGGCTCCGCTGCCGATGGCCAGGAACGCATCCTTGGCGTCTGCTTATGAGCCCTTCTATGAGGCCAAAATTCAAGTGATCCTTTTCTCATGCTCAGCACTTCTTAATGTACATCTCCACGTTTATAAGAGAATAAAAAGCAATATATTCTGAATACATATTTTTATTAAAGTATCGCTGTTTTCAGGCTATTTGACAATCCTCCATACGCTGTCTATTACACGCAGTTCCTTTACAATGCTTCCTACAGCTTCAAGGAGCTTCCTCGAATCATCTGATTCTACTACAGCTCTTATGCTTTTCTTGTCCGCAGAAAGCTTTACCTTAACTCCGTCTATTCCAATATCCTTTGTTACTATCTCCGAATACTCCTTTGAATCCTTGCCGATCTCTATGGAGAGTTCTGCCTTGTGCAAATCAGAGACCCCTGTGCTTTTTGCCTGAGCTGGTCAGTGCACGGAAGGCCCTGCCTCTCTGTTTCACTACATTCATGTAATCCTTGTCCTTTGCAACCGCAGGATGGTCCCTGTCAAGCAGTATCGCTTCGTAGAACCTGTATGTTCCATCCTCTCCGACGTAATATGAGTTAAGCACTTCACAGTTCATAAACTTCCTCGATACTCTTCCCTCTGCCATGCTCTGCAGAGAGGTTGCATATGCGAAGAATCTTCCGTTCTTGCTAGGCTTCCTGCCTCCTCGGGGCTTCTCTCGCTTTCTCTTTCCCTTCCTTATTCTTACTCTTACGACTACTACTCCCTGCTTTGCCTTGTAGCCAAGCTCTCGCGCCCTTGCGATGTTCGTAGGTCTGAGGACCCTCACTACTGAAGGTTCCTTTCTCCAATTTATCAGCTTTGACTTGAGTGCGGAATCCCTGTTCTGGTATTCGCTCTCTATGCTCTCTTTTATATGCCCGTAAGCTCCCATTTGATTCACTGATTAAACTAATTATATCTATTTCTATAACAAGAAATGTGTAATCATTAAGAAGGGAAATTAATTAAAGCTTACTATCTCTGTCCATTGCATATGCTTCATTAATCTAACTCTACAATATTCTGTGCATGGAAGTAAACAAGCAGGTTGTCTTCTACGTACTAGCTATCGCATCCGTTATGATCTACGGTACGGCAGGCGCATACATTCTAGGGCAGAGTGGAAACTTCAACATACATATCAATTCATTGGTAACGGCGCTCTACTTTACCGTGGTTACCATATCGACTGTGGGATACGGTGACATAACTCCAGTAACAGAGATAGGGAGAATCTTTGTGATAATTTTAATAATCTCTGGATTGAGTATATTCCTTAGCGCAGTAACTACGCTATCGAGTGATTTCTTGAGTGCAAGAGTGGAGAAGATGTATTCCGGTCTGAACAACGTAAACAAGAAGAAGATGAGGAATCATATCGTCCTTGTAGGTTACGATTCTGCGAATGAGATAATCTCCCATAAGCTTAAGGCACAGCATAGGAATTTCATAATAATAACTGCAGACAAACCGACTGCAGAGATGCTGAGGAGAAAGGGTTATCCTGCATTTCTTGAGGATTATACCTCGAAATCTGAACTCGAGAAGTTCAACCTTGAAAAGGCTACAGATATAGTCATAGATATCAGGGACAGTTCAAAGGTAGTGTATGTAGTGCTTGTCATAAAGAAGATCGCAAAGAACGCACGCATATCTGCGATAGCGCACAGCACCGACGCAGAATCGCATCTGAATGACCTTGAGATAGCTAATGTAATAAATCCAGTAACTATAACTGCAGACATACTGACAAAAGCGCTTGACAAGGACCAGGACACTGCATACGGTGAGCAGTAAATCTAAAATCTATATTCTTTCAAGTGCTATTCTATGGAAATAACCTTGGCAAGGCCCTTAAGGTAGAGGTACATTGCAGGTGCAGTCTCTATGGTTACCTCTTCTTTGTTGTAGGGGCCGTACTCCTTACCATTCATTATTAACTTATTCTTGGTATCGGCAGATATCCTCAGACTGCCGTTCCTGAACGCTATAGCATCCTTCATCGGATCAAAACGCTCCATGTTCTTATATGCTGCCATCTTCCTTGCAATAAGACCTGATCCGCCATGGATGGATCCGGCAAGCCTTATCATATGCCCCGTATCGTTTGTTACATTCTTGTCTATCCTGTCGCTCTGAGCAACTGCCTGCTTCTCTATTACGGATTTCCAGAAGTCTGCCTTGTTCTTTATGTATACCATGTCCCAGTTCCCGTTCCTTATGCCCATCTCTACAAGAGCCCTCTTCTCATAAAGCTTCCTCGCTATGCCTTTGTCTATCCCCATCTGCTCCAGGCTCTCCTTCCCGTTATTCATCACGCTTATGAACTTCCTAGCTACTTTCCCTCTCCACCCTTTCTCCACTGGTCGCGGGCCAACAAGCTTCCT
>CAZCSE010000042.1:0-3966 GCA_964501245.1 Microcaldota archaeon
AGCCTGCCAATGTTACTGATCCGAATGTAGTGGCAGGGAGTATGCCGTTTGGTGGTGATACTCTGACGCGTATCCAGTTATAATATGATTGATATTGATAACCAGAGATAGTGTTGATTAAGCCCACACCCATGTACAGATTATTTGAAGAGGTTATCGGATCGATAGAATTTGTACCGGAATAACCTCCGTTAGTACTGTACAGCTGTGGAGCTATGTATCCGTACCATGTTGGGGTTCCCGAGTATATTATAGATGCGAAATTCCAGTTGGTGTTTGGAGATCCTTGGGGATTTATTCCTTTTGTAAGCGTTCCTGAAATCATATAGGACTGCTCAAAATAGAAGTCGTTATATCCCATCTCTATGTCTATAGCGTTGCTGCTAGTGGTTATAGATGAGGTATCTACAAGCGTACCCTCCCCATTGGATGCCCCAAGCCCACCTGGAGCGGTATTCAGATGCTTAAAGTTGGATTCCAATGTGAGAGGTTCATTTGGCATCCCTATCTCTTTGTATATAATTGCCGGCTCGTTTATACCAGATGTCTCGCCACTGATATTTAATGCATTTATTTTATATGAGCCATAAACTACGTTGTTTTCTCGTGTTAGCGCCAGTCCACTTGCAACATTAAATTCAGTTGATGGGGTATCACCATTGACATAGACTGCAAATACATTTGCACCGTTATCATACTCTGCGTATGTGCTTGATAGTTGTGGAGCTTCTCCCACGTTATTTCCGTTTATCAATGATGAACTTGGGGATGCGAATCCCATGTATATTGTATTTGTTGTTGCCGTTCCTGTGTTTGCCGGAAGGAAGGATGATGGCCATGGATAATTTATCCACCACAATACGTTTGCAGATTCAGACAATGAATTAGGTGATGAGGAACCAGTACATAAGGCATTTGATGCTCCGTTTGCTAATATGTTTCCTTCCATCCATGAATTGATCACTGTGCCGTTTGCAAAGAAGAATTCTACATTCTGCAGGTTGCATGCCTCATATTGTTGGTATGCAAGCGCATTGAATCCTGTTACCAGAGTGTTTGCTGCAGACAGGGCATTTCCTCCTATGAAATTAGTTCCTATTGCGATTTGGGTATTAGCCGTTACTGCAGTTCCCTGATAGTTGGTAAGAGTTATTGGAAGATAGTACTGTATGCCTGGAGGAATAGGAGGTGGAGGTGGTAATGCAAATGCTGTGTTTATCACAAATATTGAAAATATCACAGATGCAAAAAGCACACTCACGTTTATATGATTTTTAGCATGTCGTGATGCGCTTTCTGGGTTTTTTACATAGCCCTGCCTAACCAATTTCAGCACCGTAAGTATATTAGGATGTATTCACAAAGAAGATATTAAATACCAATAGCATATGCTGATTTAGGTACTACCATGTTAATTCATTTACAGACCATACTACGCAGCTCTTCATTGTTCATTTGCAGCAGTTCGTTTATCGTTACTGTTCTGGCTATGCCAGAGTATAAAGATATGTTTTTCTGAGTCGTAATTATCAGTATGTTCTTATACAAAACTCTCCTTCTTGCTATCATCTCTGCTGTTGCCTCTGGAGCTTTTGATCCCGTCTCGTACTCTATGGCTGTTTGATTGCCGGCTGTTGCAATGTCAGGACCGTTTGAAGAGTTGTATACTGTGCAGCTGATTACGCTTTCCTGGAGCTTCCTTGCGATTACATTTACCGATACGTCATGCTCTGCAGAATTCCTTATGCTCTTTATGTACCATATTCCTGAATAGCTGCCGCAATCCCTCAGCTCGTAGCCGAAGAGCAGCCTGTTTCTCATAGCGTCTGCTATCGCCTGCTCAGACTCACGCTCGTTATGACCTGACCTTTGCATACTCTCCTTCAGCTCTTTTTTATTTAGAACAGGCTTTTGTTCAGCTATTATTGTATCTATTGCACTCGGTCTTGCGCTCTCCGATTCATCGAACCTTACTATCATTGGTTCCTTCCTGTACGAGTCTAGTATTATGGCGCTGCCTCTCTGAAGTGACCTTAGAGCCTTCTTCACCTCTGCAAACCTGCTACCTTCAACGCCTCCTGCCACATAATTTGCTATGTAGTTCAGCTCCTCGGGCTCTCTCTGGTAGAATGAGATGAACATTGCGGAATTTGCCCTTAGCCCCTTGTCCATCTCCTTTGCACGCTGCGAGAGAGCGATTATGCCGAAGCCGTACTTCCTGCCCTCCGCAGCTATCTTTGCAAGTATATCGCTGCCCTTCACCTTTGCAGCCTCGTCTATTATAGCGTAGAACCTGGGCTTGTTCTCTTTCTTCATGGAGAGCATGTTCGTGTATATCTTCCTTAGGAAGCCCTCTATGTATATGGATTGGGCCTCAGGAGTATGAAGGTTCTGCAGTACCATTACACTGTTCTCCGATAGTATCTGCTCTATGGAACAGCTGCTTGGAAATCTGTCGGTATCAAGAAGGGAGAGCCTCTTCTCAAGGCTTTCCAGTATGCGCTTCTCCTTAGGATCGGCTTTGTTATAGAAGACCTTTATGGTAAAGAGAAGGCCCTTTAGATTTGGCTTCTGCTCTTTCTTCCTGCATATCCTGTATGTGTACATCAGGCATTTATGCAGCGTATACCCTTGTACTTCACCTATCCTGAATGTCCTCTTGAACATCGAGACGAGCTCATTCGCCTTCTCCCGTTCGGACATGCCGTCAAGCTCGAAGATGTTTATTCCGCTCCTTGATGCATCATATATGCTTGCGCCGAGGGACTGTGCAAAGGATGCATATTCTCCGTGCGGGTCAAGTATTGCAAACCTTATTCCCTGCCTGGCTATCGCCTTTGCTATTGTCCTGCAGGCATTGGACTTCCCGGAGCCGCTGGTTCCTATTATGCAGATGTGCTGGTTTAGTCCGCTGCTTGGGGAAAAGATCAGGCGCTCCTTTGCCCTTAGCCACTCCCAGCGCCTCTCTCCTATATAGATGGTGCGCATCCCCAATCTGTTTGTTATCGTGCCTACCTCACAGTAGGGCTTTTGTTTTTTGAATATCATAATCTCACTTTATATGCTTCCGTAAAACGGAAGATATTTATATGTAATTAATGTCATATTAATATGGTGTTAATATGGTAAAGGCCATAATAGATATAAGCGATAATGCAAATAGAATACTCAATATAATCAAGGCAGAATTTGGGCTTAAGGATAAATCAGAGGCTATAGAGAAGCTTGCAGAAGAGTATAAAGAGCAGGTTTTTGAGCCGAAAATAAAGCCCTCTTATCTTAGAAGACTTAAGAAAATTGAAAAAGAGTCCTTGATCCATATTGGCACTATAGATGACTTCAACAAGAGATTCAACATAAAAGCCAAGAAGTGATTCCATGGCAGCTTATTCCTTGGAATATAGGGAGCACTTAGATAAGGTATTTAGAAAACTGGGGAAGAAGGATAAACGCCAGCTTGTAGCAGTGAGAAACAAGATTGTGGAAATTTTAGATGATCCTTACAGATTCAAGCCATTGAATGCACCGATGCATGGATTGAGGCGCGTACATATAATGAAGAGTTTTGTCTTGACCTATTCGGTAGAGGAATCAACACACACCGTATGGATTGAAGATTACTCTCATCATGACGACGTATATGAGTGATAAGCTATCCAAGCATCTTCTTCACAATATCTATTTCCTCCCCTGGCTTCAGCTTTGGATTGTAAGGTGTCTCCAGTATCATCGGCTTCTCCCTTATCCTGTCATGCAAAAGGAAGGTACGGAAGCCCTTATTTATGTGCCCGAAGCCTATGTTCTCGTGCCTGTCCAGCCCTGAACCCAGTTCATGCTTTGCATCGTTAAGATGAATAGCCTTTATCAGATCGAAGCTGAACTCCTTGTCCATCTGATCGAGCACCTCCTCTTTGGTTATGTCATATCCTGCAGCGTATACGTGGCAGGTATCAAGGCAGAAGCCTA
>CAZCSE010000043.1:0-3934 GCA_964501245.1 Microcaldota archaeon
CATCGCAAAGGAATTCGCTAGCCTCATCAGATGACATCCTTTCAGTGCCTCCGCTTCCATATGTTATCAACAGGGTTGTTGCGCCTATGGGCTTCAGCTGCTCTATTATGCTGTTTGCAATCACCATGCGGTCAAAGGAGTTTATGTTGCTTGACTGTATCTTTGCACTTCCTGAAGGGTCATCCTTGCTCTCTCCGGAATCCCAGAGGGAGATGAACTTGCCAAGAAGTATGTTCAAGGTTGCCAGACTGTCAAAGACAAGCCTCTTTGCATTTATCTTCCGAGAATCCTCATCTATCTTCTTGAAGATGCTGAACTTCCTGCTGTCCTTGGGAACCTGGTAGAAGATGACCTTGCCCTCCTTTTCAAGCTTGTCGAAGTCCATCCCGAAGCGTGCAGCCTGTATCTTCAGGGACTGTGGAGTTGACTCTATACATACGTATATTCCATTCTCCCCGTTCATAGCCCCATTGTAAAGATACTGAAGGCCGAAGATAGTCTTGCCAGTTCCGGGAGAGCCTGTAAGCAGGACCATGGATCCTTTTGGGAACCCTCCTTCAACAAGATCGTCAAATCCCGGTATGCCGGTACTGCAGCGCTCCAATAAACCACGATTGTATATCTCCGGCAATGCCTTTTATATACTCTCACTTGTTCCTTGGCACCTTCTTTCTCTTTACATAAGTTCCGCGGACAAAGCCATCCCTTTCAACAACCTCTTTAACAGCAAGCACTGTCCCATCTGCAGCATGCCTGAGCTCATCCATGCTCATCCTATGTTTGTCAATAAAGTATGAAAGGAACCTGTTGCTCTTCTTAAGCTCGTATATGCGTATCTCTCCCTTGGGCTTAAGGAAGTTTGAAAGATATTCTAAGGATTCTTTTTTATGCGCCCAATGGTGGAAGGATACTGAACTTATGATCATGTCAAACCTTCTCCTGAAAGGAAGCCTCTGGCTGTACCCTATTGCAAAACTGGCCTTTCCACCTTTATTGTTCCTTATCGCTATCCTGAGCATAGACTCGGAAGGGTCTACTGCCCATATGCTTATCCTGCCTGTACGCTCGGAGAGCATCTTTGGAAGCACTCCTGGTCCTGTACCAACATCAAGAAGGCTGAAGGAACCTCTCTTTGAAAGAATGTCCTTGCAGGCAAAATCGTATATGCCCAAGGCTCCGCCTCTTGAAAATAATGCATACAATCTTGAGAGTACAGGCCCGAAGCGCTCCTCTCCTTTAAGATCCATCTTTATTCTGTTCTTCTTGTTATTTGACATACTTCCACTCTTGAATACCATATACAGGAGTATCCTGCCAGAATATATGCAGGACAAATCTCTTATACTGGATGCAGGCTAAAGCCGCATAGGATAAAAACCGGAGAATGAGAAAAAAGGAGAAGAAAAAATAAAAGAAAATAAAAAAATCAAAAAGAAAGGATATGAACCTTTAATTGTTCATATCCATTCCGACTCCTATGTAGGCTATTACAAAACCTACAAGGGCTTCTGAAAGAAGGCTTCCTGCCATTGCAGCAGGTCCTACATATGCAGCTGCAAGAAGGGCAAAGCCTCCAACGTTTGCAAGCTTGGCAAGCCACATCGATGACTTGTCACTCTTTGGCATAGCCACTGCTGCAAGGTTCGTTATGAACAGCGCTACAGAAGCAACTGCTGCAACTCCGAACAATATAGGGCCGAATACTCCTGATACTGAGCCAGGAGCCCAAAGCTGGTACAGAACGTACAGATATACCAGGCTTCCTATGAACTTAAGGGCCCATGCACCGTAGTTTGGTTTACTTGATTTTGCCATTTATACCACAGATAGATAATCATGAAGATACCTTTTAAAGCCAACTTTTAACCCTTGAAAAACATCGTTTCAATGCGAAGTATGGAGATAGGTTTATAAATACAATCCCGACCTTCGGAAGGCTGCATGTTGCCTATCCTTCATGAATTAATCTGCTGATTCTTAAGCAAATGACTGGCTTCAAGCTCTATTCGGATAAAGATACTGGCTTTACCCTTATATTTGTATTACGGGATAATCTAAAGGTATAATATGGAGTGCCCGGTCTGTGGTTTTGAGATGCAGGATATGTCAGCATGCCACAGAAGGTGCTACAACTGCGGAGCCGAACTTGACTGCGGCGAAGGAATGGTAGATGATTAACGTAAAGATATTCCTTGATAACACTATCTCTTCTTTTTCTGCTTTCTGAGCCTTTCCTTCTCCTTCTGCAGTTCACTAACGAACCTTCCTGCATAATAAAAGAAAGCAACAGTGACTATGACTGAGAGCCACCCAGCTATCCCGAAAAGGCTCCCGAGTATCGCACTCACTCCACCTATATAGAAGATGAAACTGTAACTATTCCATCCTGTCCTGACAAGATCCAAGAATTCGCCAGGCTTTGCTGTTGCAGCTTTTCTGGCCATTGAACTTATTATCTTATCAAACATATAATATCACTTAATTATATTCATAAGAAATATGCTGAAAATATATTAAAATTTATTATCAAGAGAGTTTCAGAGAACATATCCTCGTTTAGTAAGGTTTAAATACTTTATTAATCACTTATGAATGAAAACAGGTGCGGATATGAGTAAGAATTTTAAATTGCAAAGCGCAATGGAATACCTCATGACGTATGGATGGGCGATACTCGTCATAGCTATAGTGCTGGTAGCACTCTATGCATTGGGAGTATTCAACGGTAGTGCATTCCTACATCCGTCATGCATAGCATCATCGGGATACATATGTACGAACCAAACAGCACTTCCTGACGCAACAGGTAATGTGATTGTAGGTTTTAGCTTCGGCCAGAATGGTGGCTCTACGGTATACAACGCATTGATAGGCGTTGCACCACAGGCTTCGGGATCAACCCCTTCAGGCTTCCCTGTCTCAACATCAATATCACAGAATACTATACCAGGGAATACACTGAACGCAGGTAATATACAACAGGTATTTATCGACGTTCCTGCAAGCGATTTCTCTAGTGGAAATACCATAGGCAGCGAATTCAATGGATACGTATGGCTAAACTACAGTACAACGCCACAAGGTCCACATAACAACGCTGTAAAGGTTGCAACACTGATAGTAAAGGTAACATAAAGTTACCTTTATTTTCTTTTATTTTTTCTTCTCCTTTTTTCTTCTTTTATCCCTTAGTTCTACTCCGTTAAGGATTCATGATTATTGATATTATTAGTATATACATGTATGCCAGATTAGGATTCTTTTAATCCCACACTATACATACTACATATTCCCAAGAACCATCATTTGGAAACTATCTGTTCGCTGAGCATATCAAGAACTTCGTTTACCTCATTCGCGCTCAGCATAGGCTTCCTCGTCCTGTCAATATCATCTATAGCTATCCTTGGGCAGGCGGTGTTGACAAAAGCGTCAAACTCTCGCATGTTGTCTAAGGATTCGAAGTTTATAGTATTTGCCGTTAGTATTGCAGCATTAAGCCCCTTGGCTTCTATCTTCTTCTTAAGCAGATTTGCAAGATTCATGTTGTGCTGCCCGTTCTTCGTGCTTACCACTATCCCGAAGTTCTTTGCAGACAATGCAACAGCAATCTTGCCATTCCTCCTCTTCCTGTATATCTCCCTGTACCTGTCTATGAACTCAACCTTCTTTGTGAAGGGCTCCACAACCAGGAAGGGCTTTTTAGTATTCAGCAGAGCGCCAAGAGGATGGAACATCCCCCCTCCGAAGTAGACAAAGGCGTCTACCTCCTTGTCTATCCTTGCAGCGCTGCCTATATCGCATCCAAGGATCTGCCCTGGCTTCTTTGCAAATCCATACGGCTTTCCTACAATCACCTCCTTGCCCTGCTTCTCATAAAACTCCTTTACATACTGGAGCTGGTGTATGTGCTGTATTGTGGTTACCAGACCAA
>CAZCSE010000044.1:0-1940 GCA_964501245.1 Microcaldota archaeon
TCTTCGAAGCGCCTATTATGGCCACTGATTTCGGGTTCAGCATATATTTGAGGTCGACTGTCATTTGAACACTTATTTCAATATCCTTATATCGACTACGTCGTAGTCATCCTTCCTTAGTATTACAGGGTTAAGGTCAAGCTCTTTTAAGTCCGTGTGTGTCAGCATGTCTGACACTTTTAACAGAAGGCTTTCAAGCATCTTTCTGTTCTCTGAGCCATATGTTATCACGTTCTCAGATTTCAGAGTGTCTATCATGCTTGATGCATCGTTTTTGTTTATCGGGCAGACGCGTATTGCAAAGTCCTTGAATGCTTCCACGTAGATTCCCCCTAAACCGAGAAGTATGACCTTTCCGAATTGCGGGTCTGTCTTGCCGCCTATTATAACTTCGACTCCGCCTTTTGACATCTCCTGAACTATTATTTTATATGGTTTTAGCTTAGCGGCTTTTGCAGAGAGAGAATTGAATGCTGACCTTATCTCTTTCTCAGTGTGCAGGTCGAGCTCTACCAGGCCGCTCTTTGATTTGTGGAGCGCCTTTTCCGTTATTACTTTCATGACTATAGGATTGCCGTTTGCCTTTGATATCGCCTCTTCGGCAGAATCGACATACCAGCTCCTTATACTGCTTATTCCGTACTTCTTCAGAAGTTTCTCCCCTTCAAAATAATCAGATAGAGTCATATTATCTTCTTCATTAATAGATATGCAAGAAGTATTATAACCAATATTATCACTATTCCTGCAATCAGTTTCTTGTTCATGGGCTTTGGTTGCAGATGAATTTCCTGCGGAGCTGCAGATTGTTGCGGTTGTTGCTCAGCTTGTTGAGTAGATTGCGCAGATGGCGTATTCTGGACCTGGTTTTGCACATTGTTTGGCTTTGGCTGCATGCTCGGTATAGGTTGCATAGGCTGTGATTGCTGAGGAGATGCTTTGAGGAAGCCCTGCTCTGTCAGCAGTATCTCTACCTGTCCGCTCTTCAGCTCATATGTAAGGAAGCTCTGCTTGCTGAGTTTGTACAGGCGCATTGCCAAATCCCGTGAATTCAGGCTTATCGCGCTCTGTATGTCCTTTGGAACGCTCTTCCCACCGGATATCTGGGATAGAATGCTCTTGTCAAGATTATCAAATGGTGTTGCAGCCCTCTGCTCAGCTTCCGAGAGTACAGCTTTCCCCTTTTCTGTAACCGCTATGGAATTTGGCCCTGGGAATATAGATGTAAAGTCTATCAGGTCCTTCTGCTTGAGTGTGCCTGCTATATTTGACGCATCAAATATGCTTGCATTTATCGCCGATCCAAATCTCTCCAACGTCGTATCGTCTGATATTTTCATAAGGCATGCAATATCAAGGAAGTTTATATCGTCCGCCATTTCACCACAGGTCGCTATACTATTCTTTAATAACACTTAAATATATTAAGATAAACATAAGGTCGTTGATTTCTATTTTGAACGTGATTATTTGAGAATACGTTTTCTTGGTGGAGCTGGAGAAGTTGGCAGGTCAGCGTTTGTTGTCGAGGATAAGAAGAATATACTGCTTGATTGCGGAGTGAAGGTAGAGAGCGCCACCGAGTATCCTTTGGAGATAGGGAAGGTAGATGCTTGCGTGCTCAGCCATGCGCATCTTGACCACAGCGGTTTCCTTCCTTCTATCTACAGGGAGGCGAGTCCGCCTACTTTTGCTACCCAACCCACCATGGAACTTGTAGAACTGCTGATTGAAGACGCGCTTAAAATAGCGAAGAGGAAGCACGATAAGCCAGCGTATTCAAGGGCTGAATTTAGGGAGATGATGTCCAAATATGTCCCTTGTGAATACGGATATGAGAATGAGTTTGACGATTATGTAATAACAATGCGTGATGCAGGGCATATATGCGGCAGTGCGGTCTCATCGATAGAGAACATAAGAAGCGGGAGAATTCTCGG
>CAZCSE010000044.1:2040-3740 GCA_964501245.1 Microcaldota archaeon
GAGATAGCACTTGCACATAAGCGCTTCCTGAAGAACGGCAAACTTCTTGCAGAAGGCGTTAACAAAGTTTCTGTTGTGGATATGCAGCATGTCAGAAGGAATGCCGTAAAAGGAGGCAAGGTAATACTCACTACTTCTGGGATGCTTACAGGGGGCCCGGTACTTAATTATATTACACAGCTCAACAGGAATTCCAAGGTGTTCCTTACAGGATTTCAGGTTGAAGGCACGAACGGGCACAAGCTTTTGGAAGGCAAACCCTTGATAATAGATGGAAAGAAATTCACTGTAAGGAATGAGGTTGGCTTTTATGATTTCTCAGCACACGCAGGTAAGAAGGATCTTCATGATTATGCAAGGCTGTGCTCTCCAGAAGAGATAGTCCTTGTGCATGGAAGTGTTGAGAACATGACCGCTGCTGCGGAGAGCCTAAGAATTGAGGGATTCAAGGTTCACACTCCTAAAGTAGGAGATACAATAGATTTTGAATTCTAAAATTTAGAACTCTTCAGAGTCGGAACCGAAATTCTCTTCGGGTTCAGAGCTTCCTGAGGATCCGCCTTCTCCTTTTTCTATAACCTCTATCTTCCCGTACTTGCCTGCAGAGAGCTGGGGATTGCCCTTGTATTCGCTTACATAGCCGTTGGTTACCTTTATCTTGTCTCCGACATCTATTGCGTCTGCATCCTTCTCCCATAATGATAGGGTTATGCTTCCCGTGTCATCCTTTATGGTAGCGCTTGATACAGTAAGCTGCTTTCCATACTTTGTAACTACGGTTCTGGTGGGCTGTTTGTCAACTACAGTTGCCTCTATCTCTACGTTGCCCACTCCTCCTTTAAGCTCATTGATTTTCATAGAACCACTGAAATTAGTATTTCTTATTCTTATAGATAATTATATTAACCTTTTTACTGCGACGACATCTGAAAACTGCGATTTATACAGAGAGTCATATAGTTGTAGTAATGTTGAATGTACTGTTGAGCGTGCCGTTCTGGACGGGGAATCCGCCGATTGACGGGATCACAGATGTCAGCAAAGCTGCTGCCACAATTCCTATAATTATAGCTATAATGAACAGGATTATGACAGGTGCAAGCCATGAGAGAACTGCAATGATTCCTGAGGTCTTCTGCAGTTGCATTATTGCTATGGTCAGTATTATCACAGCCCATATATCAACTATTATGGTTGCGACTATGCTAACAGGCACTGAAATTGATGTAATTATCAGCAACCATGAGAATATAGTTGAAGGTATTGCCGCAAGCACAACTGCAGTGAATGTTGCCACGTATGGCTTTTGGAATTTGCGGAATAGGAATTTACCGAATAGGTGAATTAGAGCTGCTACTATAAAAAATGCTATAGGACTTAATACAAGTGCTGAAACGATTTCGAGAACTGCACCCAATAACCCAGTGTTTGTGAAAACGCCTGCCAGTATTGCGGTGATAATTACAGGGATTATTGCAAACGAATAATAGAATATCAAGGCGTCCTTTATACTCATAGAGGTTGCTTTAGACGGATTTATTGCAATGTTCCACGCTTTCCTTAGAGAGTCGATTATGTTGTTCATGCCAGCCATATGACCAACTTTTGATTTAAGATAGATAAATGGATTAATAAAACCTTGTTGTTTGTCCAGAATGTGCTTCTTATAGGACAGCGAATATCAGTTTGGAACTGGAAAC
>CAZCSE010000045.1:0-3696 GCA_964501245.1 Microcaldota archaeon
ATCTCTGCCCTTTCTCCTGAATCATTGCTCTCATAGAGTATGCCTTTGCATTTTCTCTCAGAATCAATATAGTAAGCCATGACGCTGTTAGCAATGTGCTCTCCAAGCATCGCTATCCTGTATCTGCTCCCTTTCTGATAGCAGAAAAGGTTCCTGGAGGAAAAATCGTTGCCGAAGGCAAGTCTGGCAAGATCCATCAGTGACTCTGCCTTTACATAAGTAATCTTCTTGCCTTCATCTTCCTTATTCTTCATAAAAAGACCTGCCTGTTTATCAGCTATTACTGTTCCCGTTTCCCATCAGATAAGATAAGAGATAGTCTATAGCATACACCGGTTCGAATATCACCGGCGACAACACAACACCGTTGCCTATCGCGCTGTAGTCGTTGTAAAGGCTTGCTACTACCGAGAAGCTTATAGGGTACTCATTCTGTACAAGATGGCCCGTAGCGGATGTTATCGTAAGGTTGAAAGGATAGATGCCAGGTTCGTTAACATAAACAGGGTAGACGAACGAGCTTGTCCTCGAATGGAGTGCTATGACATCATCGGAGAAGTTCCATGCAGGCAATCCCTGTGCGGATATGTTAAATGGCTCATCGGCTATTCCTGTGTTAACAATCTTTACGTTTATGTCAACAGGCTGTCCCACTCCTGCGCTTATGTTTCTTGGAGAGACCGATACGTTGAAGACATTGTTCGTGACATCAACCTGTGCTGTAAATGTCAGGTTTCCAAGCCTGGAGTAATTACCGACGTTTACTGCCCTTATTGTAAGATTGTAGGTGCCGCTGATGTTGTAAGGTACCGATACCTTAAGCTTCATAGGATTCTCATATAAAGGTGAAGCCTGCATCGACCATCCGCTCGGCAGATTAACCGCTTCAAGCCTGTCCCATCCGATGTTGACTACCGCGCCGCTTGCGTTTGTAGTCGTAGCGGATGCCAGTACGTAGAAACTCTCACCAGGCCCTACCTTGCCGAGATAGACGAAGCCATTGTTTGTGAGATTGGCATTTACAGGACCCTGTACGGATACATAAGTGGCTCCTGCCAAGCCTATCAATGCAAGTGCTGCAAACAAAGGAAGGGCATATCTTAACATTAAATCAAACTACATACTCTGAATAAGATTTTAAATAGATATGCAAATGCAGAATAAGTTGCGGTTATGATATCTCTATCACATCCTCCTGATAACCCATGTTTAGCAGCGCCTTCTTAACGTTGTCCTTGTGGTTTCCCTGCAGCTCTATGACTCCGTTCTTCGAGGTCCCTCCGCATGCAAGGACGCGCTTCAGCTCCTTTGTAGTCTTGTCAAGCTCCTCCCCTGTCAAGCCCTCGACAATTGTCATAAACTTCTTGAACTTCTTCTTCTCAGTATAAACCTTTATTCTGCGGTTGGTCTCCCTGTCAAGTATATCGCATACGCAAATCTCCTTTGGGAGTCCACACTTGGGGCAGATGTCAGCCATTAGAGCTTTGCACCTCTCTGCCTGAGTACAGTGAGCGCCTGCGCAATGCTCCTGCGCATCTCCTTTGACTTGTTCTTCTTGCTGGCTACTCCTGTCGAAACCTGCTTCCTCCTCTCTATGCCCAGATCTAGCTTGAGCTCGTTTATCCTTGACTTAAGCTCATCGTCAGACATCTTCCTAACATCATTCATCTTCATGTTAATATCACTCATTCCTGATTAATATTACTTTTCATCTGTTCCTCTCCCTCTCCTGCCTCTACTATGAAGCGCTTCTGCTTCTTTGCATCCTTGAACTTCTTTCTCCTGTCCTGAGGGAAGACCGTCCCTGCCTGCACTATCCTTACCTGTATGCCTATTGCGCCGTACTTCGGATACGAAGCTACCTTTGCCTCGTCAACAAGCTTCACAACGTCTCCTGATTTAGGGAGATAACCCTGCCTTACCTTTATGGTCTTGGCACGCGCTCCCTTTGCTGCGAGCTTGCCCTTCGCTATTATCTCGGCTCCCATAGCCCCGTTGTCTATTATGTCCTTTATCGTCATGTGAAGCAGTCTCCTTGCATTGTTCCCGCGTTCAAGGCTCCTTGCTATATTCTTTGCGACTATTCTGGGTTCAAGCATCTCGTTCTTTACCTCGACTACGCTTATCTGAGGGTTCTCTATGCCGAACCTTCTCTTCATGCTCTCCGTAAGAGAGTCAATCGTCTCTCCTCCTCTTCCTATAGCCTTTCCAGGGTTTGTAACATAAGCGGTTATCCTTGTTATCACAGGTGTCTTCTGTATCTCTACTCTTGAGAAGCCTGCCTTCTGCAGTTTCTTCTCCATATACTTGGATATGTTGCTCTTCACAACGAGGTCGTCTATGAATTTCTTGTGCGTTATCATAAAATCATTTCAATCATTCTTTTGGCTTTTCAGCAGCTTCGTGCGTATGTTCCTCCTTCTTAGGGGCAGAAGGCTTTGCGCTTTCAGTCGCATGCTTCTGCTCAGATGATGCCTTTGCAGGCTTCACCTCCTCCTTCTTCGGTGCAGCTGCCTTATCATCATGTCTGTGCTCCTCTTTATTAGATACGGCTGCCTTCTTCTGCATGCTCTTTGAAGAGGCCTTCTTTGCAGAAGGGCTGTTCTTCTTTATGAAGTATCTCATGTTGCCGCTTAGCTTATCATTTACGTCCGCTATCCCTATCTCTATCTTTGCATACTCTATATCGCTGTGGTTTATGGAGCTCCTTCCGTACATTCCGCGTCCCCATGCAAGGCTTCCTCTTGACGGGTTTCTTCTTACTATAACGGTCTTGTTTGAAGATGCATGCACGACGAACATGGACTCTCCGCTGAGTCCCTTGTTTCCAGCATTTGCAACAGCATTCTCAAGCACCTTCTTTACCTCTTTCGCTGCCTTCTGCGGATACCTGCCCTTTCTTCCGCCAAGCTCGCTTCTCGCGCCTATCTTCTTGCTGTACCTTTTGTACAGTATAGGCATCTCCATGGCTATGACCTGGTCAAGGACCTTCATCGCATCGCTAACATTCCTGTACCTTATGGCGTTGCATACAGCATTGAGGCTCTTGTAGCTGACATTAACATCGTAGAGTTTGGCGAACACAACGTCCTGCCTGTCCAGATTGTATGAATAATTGCTCATCCTTTCACCGATAGGAACTTGCTTCCTCTTGTAGCCCTTATACCAGGGGCTGAGTGCATGACGGTCTTGGTTGCCGGAGAGAACTCGCCAAGCCTGTGGCCCAGCATCTCCGCGGTTATCTCAACCTCCTTGAACTCCTTTCCGTTGTAAACTCCAAATTTGAGACCCATCCATGACGGGAGTATGACAGCTTCGCGCACATGCGTCTTTATCGTCTTGTTGACTCCCTTCTTCTTGTACTCCTCTACCTTTGCCACAAGCTCCTTGTAAGTGACTCCCATGCGCTTAAGGGATCTCCTCTGTCTGCTCTTTATCATCTTTGAATACTCCTCGTTCTTGATGCCCTTTAGCTCTTCAGCATTCCTGCCTCTAAATGTGACTACTCTTGCCATATCATCCTCTCTTCTTTCTTCCTATGCGTCTGGCTGCTATGTGACCTACCTTTGCTCCAGGTGGTGCATTCCTTGATACCATGCTGGAAGATCCCTTGTGGTGCTGCTTTCCACCGAATGGGTGATCCACAGGGTTGGATTTCACTCCCCTGTTCACAGGCCATCTTGCATTTATAGCATG
>CAZCSE010000046.1:0-3575 GCA_964501245.1 Microcaldota archaeon
AGAATCTCTTTATCAGCAGAGAGGGCAGATCCATATCCCCGTATTTGGATATGAACGAATCCATCCCAAGGAAGTTCATCACGCTTATCATCCTGCCTATGGTCCTGCTTTCCAAAGAGGAGTAAAACCTGTTTATGAAACCATGAAGCTTCAGGTCGCCTCCATACTTCCTGGTAAACATGCGTTCATACTCATACAGGCTCTTGCCATCTGAAACGTTATCCCGTATTGCCTGCGCAGCCATTATTGCAGCTTCAGATCCGTATACGATGCCTCCGCCCGTAGTCCCCTTGACCTGTCCGGCTGCATCTCCTATAAGAAGAACCCTCTTATCCGGATCAACTATCCTTTTACGCATTCTGAGCGGTATCATGCTCGCTCCGTTATCAATCATCTTGGCATCTCCAACCATCTCTTTTACCTCCTTCATCGCTACGAATCTCTCGATAGCCTTTTTGGAATTTGCCCTTCTGGAATCCACTCCTACTCCTACCTCTAGCAGATCCTTTGCATTAGGACACATCCATGCAAAGAGCCCTGGAAATGCCCTTTTGTCAAAAAACAGATCCACAGATCCTGTATCTTCTATATCAACGTTGAACTCTGCCTTATACGTCAGCACATATCTCTCAACAGGACCCATTCCAAAATGCGTTGCAACGTTCGATACAGCTCCATCCGCACCCACTATTACAGAGTCCTTATGCAGCCTGTCCAGCATCTGGCCTGTAATCCTGCGTCCTTTCATTATCTTTGCACCTGCATGCTCAGCCTCATACTCGCATATATCTGAAAGCCTCTTCCTGTCAAGTACCTTGGCAACAGGTTCTCTGGCAGCTATATGCATAATCCTGCCGCCTGCATGTATCCTCGCTCCTCTGAGCGTGTTGGTGACCGCACTCTCGTAGGCTATGCCTGACATCTTCAATCCATTTATGGATATTATCCCAGATGCCCTGATGGGAATCCCAAGTTCCTTCTTCTGATCATATATAGTAGTACTTATACCTCCTGATGCCAGCTCCCTGCCTGCTACCAATCCTGCCGTACCTGCGCCTATTATCGAGACCTTACTGTGCATACAAATTCCTAAACATAACATACCCTTTTATTAATGCAACTAATCTATCTTTATTGTAAATTTCTATAGAACATTTACCTTTAATAATGCAAATTATCAAAGAATGGTCATATGCTGTTGATAGAAGCCCTTCTAATAGGAATAATAAGCGTCATAGTGCCAGGATTCTTTCTGGCTCTGGCGCTTCTCCACAAGACCAAGATGAACAAGGTCTTCATATTCATGATAGGCATAGCCTTCGGTCTGATATTTCCTCCTGTAATGATATGGCTGGAGTCATATCTGATACCTCTGTCTCCGATATTTGCTTTCTCTTCCGGACTTTACGATATCAATATAGCGATATTAACAATAATAGGATTTGTCTTTTCAGTCAGGGAAGGTGCAATTGACCTGCCTGCACTGCAGTCCGTACTTGGTTCTGCAAGAACCCCAAAACAGAAGCATACTCAGTCTGTCAAGGAGGAGATAGAGCAGGATTACAAGAGCAGACTTCAGAACTTAAGGGAGCGCGCCGCTACCAATAGCGCAATACTGAAGGTCATAAAGGCGCACGAGAAGGACGAGGAGTACCTCTTCCACAGGCATTCTGAAGAGCTTGCATTGTTAAAAGATATCGGCCCTGAGGAGAGAAAGAGCATAGAGGAGAGGCACGCTAAAGAAGAGAGGAAGCTTTACGAGGAGCACGAAACAGAAGAGATGGAGCTGATAGGAGAGAAGCAAAAGGGCTCCGAGAAAAGCGTAGCAATGAACTATGTATATCTGGGACTTGTCATCTTCATGCTCATCACATTCCTTACCAGAATAGCAAACATCGCAGTCTCACCTACATATTTCGAGTTTGATCCTTATTACGACATGATAAGCACAGAGTACATACTTGTGCACGGATACCAGCTGCTATATGACAATGCAGCATGGCCGGGACATCTGAACGTTTCGATACACAGGATACAGCCGCTTATCCCATATCTCGAGGCTTACTGGTACTCGATATCAAATACTGCAAGCGCATCTGCACACTACGTCAACACAAGCCTGCTAAGCCTAGTAAGCAGCTATTATCCACCAATAACGGCAGCGCTTCTGGTATTCTCTGTTTTCATCTTCCTCTATTATGAATACGGAAAGGTCCCAGCACTTCTAGGCGCAGGGCTTGCCACCTTTATGCCTGCTTTAATTACAACCTTCATAGCAGGAGAGCAGCTCCTTGAGCCATGGGGAATATTCGCAATGTTCTTCTTCTATGCGACATACCTGCTTGCAGTAAACAATCCCAAGGAGTACAGATACACCATACTTGCAGGACTTGCTTTCGCATCAAACTTCTTCGGAGCCCACTACTACACGGTCACTACGGGAGTTCTCGGAATATATATACTGCTTCAGGGAGTGATAAACGTACTGAAGAACAAGGACAATATTGACTTCTACAAGATGAACATACTGCTCATAATAATAATAGCTATAACCTACACTATATACGGGGCATACAGTGCGACTCTTACCGAAAGGACACCGAGCATCCTGGGAATACCTACAGTCGTCTCACTGCCTTTATTCGCGCTGATATTCGTCGCAATACTCGAATACCTTCCAAAGGTTCTCGAGAGCAAGAAGTACCTGAAAAAGGTCGACATGTACACGTATCTGGGTCTTCTTGCCGCTCTTGCCATAATTGCAATAATCGCAATAGAGTTCACGCCTATAGGAACTCCTTTCCAGAAGTACATCGCACTCAGCGTACACTTCACCACTCCTTCTATCCCGCTCTTCATGACTGTACAAGAGTACGCACCTACGGGCTTCAACTATGACTTTGGCGCAGCAGGTTTTGGGATAATAGGGGCCAGCATAGGCGGCATATCAATACTGATATGGGGAGTGCTTCTTGTATTCACCGCATTGATGCTATACGCCATAATAAAAAGAGATTCCAGATCCAGCGTACTGACGCTGGCAATGGTATGGCCTCTTGCTATAGCTGGCATGTCTGAAGTAAAGTATCTGCCCCACTTCGGAGTCGGATACATAATAGCCATAGGCGCTATCATCGGAGAGATAATGATAATGTACCCGAAGTACCGCAAGCTGCATTATACAAACCCTGTGCTGATAGCAGCTCTGATAATATTCCTTGTAGAGTTTGCACAGGTTGCTCCTGCATTCGGTGCATTCTTCAGTCCAAACTGCACTACGATAAACCAACAGGGTAATTCGATAGCAGCAGACATGTACTGCAACCAGGTTCCAGGGTACTGGATAAACGCCACCAACTGGATGCAGAAGAACGTAGGACCTTATGCGCCAAGAATACTCGCATGGTGGGACTACGGGGACTGGATAAACTGGTTCGGAAACAGCAATGCCGTACTGAGAGGGGACAACGCCGTAGCTAAGCTTGATTACGCAACGGCTGCACAGTATGTACTGGGTCCTAAGGACGGCTACAACACGACAGAACTGGCACACTTCATGAATGGCAACCAGTCAG
>CAZCSE010000047.1:0-3483 GCA_964501245.1 Microcaldota archaeon
ATGCAAATGGGATAGATGAGAGCCGGTTGCAGCATGAGATGCCTGCCAAGTCAATCGGAAGGGAGATGACCTTTGAAGCTGACACTTATGACAGAGATGAGATAGAAAGGGGCATGAAGAGGTTATCTGATGAGGTTGCAATAGAGGTAAATAATGCAGGGTTCATCTTCCGCAACGTAACCATCAAGCTGAGGTACAGCGATTTCTCGGAAAAGCTCAAGGGCAGGGCAGTGAAGCCTTCTTCAAGCGCAGATGAGATTTATGAGACTGCAGTTAAGCTATATACGGCAAATGTTGAAAAGGGAAGGAAGCTTAGGAAGATAGGAGTAAGAGTATCAGGGCTTGTAAAATATGGGAAGCAGAGCAGACTCGGCTGATTTTTAAATTGATTGTGTATAATTGGTATGCTGTTATGGGAAAGATAAAGGACATAATAAAGCTTACAAGGATAGAGCACAGCCTCATGCTGATAATAGCAGTAGTGGCAGCTGAGATGATAGCACTTGGGCTTCCAGGAACCAATGTTCTGATACTCAGCATAATAACTCCTGTATTCATAAGCATGGGAGCTTTTGCAATAAACGATTACTTCGATATTGAGACGGACAGGATAAACAGGAAGAAGAATCCTCTGTTGAAAGGAAGCCTTAAACCAGTGGATGCGCTTTACATAACCGCAGTATCGATGATAATAGGTATAGCTGCAAGCGCAATGATAAATGCCTACTGCTTTGCGATAGCAATAATATTCGCTGCTCTCTCCATTTTATACAGCTACAGAATGAAGAACATGCTGCTGCTCGGGAATGCTTATATCGCAGTCTCTATGGCAATAGTCTTCATATTCGGGGCTTATGTCGTTTCAAATGTCATCAGGCCTGCAGTATTGCTGATAATAGCGATGATATTCCTGAGCGGGCTGGCTCGTGAGATAAACGGCACGGTAAGGGATATGGAAGGTGATGTGAAGGCGAGAAAGGTAAGGACGCTGCCGGTAGTTATAGGAAGGAAGGCAGCTGTGGCTGTAGCGTTTATCCTGTATATGATAGCCATAGGTATAACGCTCTACCTCTTCCTTGAGATACAGCCTTTCATGTATAACTTTTATTACGGAGTACTGATAGCGATATCGGATATACTTGTATTCAATTCAGGCATAATCTTCCTTCTTGGTGATAAGAAAAGTTATGGAAGGGCAAGGAATACGTCTCTTGCAGGGATGGGTCTTGCGCTTATTGCAATACTCATTGCTTCTTTTGCGTATATCTGAAGAGTTTTCTGAGCGCCTTTACCTCTTCTTCAACTCCTGACGAGTCATGTCTTTCGCCCCTGTCCACTATGTTTCTGTATAGCTTCCTTGAATCCTCTTGGAAAGGGTCGGCAGAAGCTCTCGGAAGTATGTGTATGTGCAGATGGTCTATCTCCCTTCCTGAGTGTTCGCCTATCTGTATTGCCACATTATATGATATGCTCTCTCCGCAGTATCGCTTCAGTGCGATAGGAAGGACGTGGTCTTTAAGCTGCCTCAGGCTCTCCCATTCTGCAGAATCGAGATTTATCATATCCTCTACATGCCTTTTTGGGATTATCAGCATGTGACCCCTCATTATAGGGTACTTGTCGTATACGAACATGAAGTGCTCGTTCTCATAGAATATAGTGGGCAGAAGTACGCTTCTTTTGCAGAACACATCTTCTATGTACTCACCTTGTCTTTCTGTTAGCTGATACTCTCTTAGTGCTCTTTGGAGCTGGAGCTTCGGCTTGTACCTGCTTTGGACGGCTCTTTATCTCATTCTTGAGCAGTATTATGAAGATAAGTATCAGCATTATGAATACGAGCGTAAGCATGCCGAATATCTCATTCAGTTGATTCTGTATGCCTGCATAGCCCTGTGGAGAGACAGCAGTGTAGTTCACGAAGTTTGAGCTTATCTGCTTGTTTGCAGTTGATAGCCCTGATGACAGAAGTGCTGCAGAGTATGCACTTACTAAATAGCTTGATTTCAGGGATGAGTTGTGTGTCTGGTTTGCCTGATCTAGGAAGAATGCTGATTGTATGTCAAACTCCTTTGCCCATACGCCATACTGCTGGTTTGTTGCAGAATTGTATGCTGCCTGCGCGGAGCTCTGGTTTGCTACAAGGTTTGATCCAAATATGTTTGAGTATACAGAGCCGTATATAGAGACATAGTAATTGCCGTTCTTGAATGCCTGTGCAGCGATTCCTAGATAAGTATTTGGCAGAGACTTGGAGGTTGCATTTGATAGATAGTTCTGCGCTATGTTCCTTATGCTGCTATCGTATGTAACGTTTGTGCCTCCAATTGTGTATGCAGTATTATACATAGTGGAAGCCGCCTTGCACCATGCGTATGCTGTACCTACGTTCCTTAATGCAAGAGTTATCCCATCGCTTGATGTTGACGAGTTTAACTCTGATATCGATTCGTTTAATGTCTGGTTCGCAAGAGCCTGCCTGAACTCCCCTCCGATTACATACTCGTAATTCAAAGTAGTAAGTTGCGGCGCTGAGAGAGAATTGCAGTAATCCTGCACCTTGACCAGGGTAGCTGATGCATTATTCAGTGATGCGTTGTTTATATTTGCAATAGTATATGCATCTATAAATTCGTTGAATGCGAGGTCAGAAGCGGTGTACAGGTAGCCCTTTGAACCTATGGAAGAGTATGCTCCAAGCACAGAGAGCATCTGTTGCTTCAGTGAAGTGAAGTTGCTGCCTATGGAGTTTATCTCTCCGGCAGTCATGTTCATCGTCATGTTCTCCAATGGATAGAAGTATGATATGTTGCATGCGTTGCACGTCTGGGTTGCATTTGGAAGTGTCGCTATAGAGTAGTTCTGGCTGTAATTGAAGCTCATCCTTTGAGGAGCCTTGGTTCCGAAAGCGTATTGTATTGCTTGGGATACATTTTTTACCTCTACAAGTCCTATTCCAAGATTCTGCTGTGACGCATAGTAGAACATGCTCTCTATCGATGAGTTGGGAGCGTATGGAACTATCAGGAAGGACTTGCCTGCTGCCTTTGCAGCTTCAGCCTTGTCAAATATACCGCCTATCAACCCGGCAGTTCCATTAGAGGATATTGTTCCTGTAGCTGCAAGAGTCTGGATTATAGGTTTGTGCTCAAGTCCGGATATGGCAAGGATTGTGAATGAGAGACCTGCGCTTGGACCTGATACAGGGCTATTATTATCATTTATGTAATATGAGAAATTATATGCATCCTCATTTACTCCCAGATAGTTTGCAGCATAGGCAGCGCCTGTCTCTGCTGATTGCAGAGTATCATGTGCGACACTGGTCGGACCGGATATTGTAACTGCTCCGTTCCCGCTTGTAACATTTAATCTTATATTAGTCAACTGTCCTGATGTTGCACTCACTACTGCAGGGTCATAGATCTGGGTGCTGTAAGCATTCGCAAGCCCTGCAAGCATGAATCCTAACACTACCAATGA
>CAZCSE010000048.1:0-3472 GCA_964501245.1 Microcaldota archaeon
GCAACACTGCTGTTAACTACCATCTGAAGAATCTTGAAAGAAAGTATGACATAAAGTACATACTTGAATTGGATATAGAAAAATTCGGATACATAAATTACATAGCTTTTGTTAAATTCAAGGACAAAAGACCTACATACGGGGAAATGAAGAAGCAGCTGGAAGCAATCCCATACGTACAGGTGGCAATGACAACAAAGGGAATATACGATATGGTGCTATTCTTAGTTGTAAAGAGTATTAACGAAGCAAGATTTGATCTGTATAATATTGTTGGCAGTGTATTTGCTAAATATAGTATCGAGTGGAATATGATACCCGCATATCAGACCTTTGGTTTTATACCATTAAGAGACCAATTCTTCGCGATTCTTAAAGAAAAGGTCTGGACAAGAACAAAGGAAAAACCAAGACCTGCACATGACGAGATTACAGAGATAGACTACAAAGTGCTAAGAGCAATGAACGCTAACGCAGCAGCAGATTTTACATCCATAGACAAAGAAATAGGGGCAGATACTGGCAGATCGAACTATGCATATCATCAACTTACAAAAAGAGGAATAATCAAAAGAGCAACAATATCCATAACCGATCCACACTCAAAGTTTAATTTAATTTTATTATTAAATATAGAAAATCCAGAAAACTTTTCTAAAACAGGTAAAAATCTCTTAATGGAGATAATAAAAGAATGTAACTTATATGATACCTATTCTTTTACATGTGATATAACCTCTCCTTACGGTGAACTATTAATGACCCAAGTATTTAAAGAGAATGTGGTTGAACCTGAGCAGTTAATACGGGATATAAGTGATGCCAAGCTTAACACGTTAATTACAATGGATGTTTTAATAGGGCATCTAAACCATAGGTTATTTGATAAAAAGCAGACTAAACAATATGAACTACTAATATCGGAGTACAAATGTACTCCTATAGAAATAGAAAAAACAATTTATTCTTACCCTCCTAATCCTCTTCCATCTCCTCCGAACATATTTTCACCTAAATAGGAATATTTTCAAATCTTTAAAAACCATGCTATTATCAAAATATATCCTTGTATAACCACGTCAATCAACGATTAAGCAGGTTTTTGATTTGGATTCTGTAGAGATACTAGGCAAGGATAAAATAGTATTGTATAAAATACAGGGTAAATAAAAGAAGGAAAATGGAGGAAGGCAAGACCGTTCAGATCTTGCCGCTCTCCTTGGTGTAAAGCACCATATTGCTGTATCTCTTGTTAAGCTGGTTTGCCTTTATGCCATATATCGCTTTTACGCGCTTGTTCTGTGCCAGCTCCAGAAGCCTCTGTGTTATGACACCGTCTAATACTATGCCATATACATTATCGGTCTCCTGTACTGTCGCTAGAAGCTCCCTTATCGGTATCTCCTTTATCATGTTGCCCATGCTGTCATAGAGCCTTGAACGGAGCGTTCCTGAAAGCTCGTCCAGCCCGCTTGATAGCTGTGTCAGTATTACAGATTCAAGGGCAGGCTTGGCTTCGTCCTCTGATCTTCTCTTGTCCTCCATGCCTGTATCACGCTCTATCACTGGCAGGTCATCAGGGCTCTCGTCCAGTGAGCTTATCCCGTTCTCATGAGATTCCTGCTCATGCACTTCTGGCTCTCTTTGTTCAGGCTCCTGAACCTGGGGCTGGGGAGCTCGTGGTGCAGCTGCAGGAGCAGGCGATTGAACCGGCCTGTGCTCCTGCTCATTCCTTGGAGGGATGTTCCTGTGGTGCTGATTGCCTGTCTGCTGCGAAGGCCTTGCATTCAGGTACTGGTCTACAGGTATCCTTGAGCGCATGGCTTTTATTATCTCCTTCCTTGTAAGGTCCTCTACCTCTTTGCCGTCAGGAGCTTTTGCCACGAAGTCAACCTCTGCCACATTGAGCAGCGATCTTATTATCAGATCACCACCTCTGTCCCCGTCTACGAAGATAGTGGTCTCTTTCTCCCTTGAGAGGTTTATTATCGACTTTGGAACATTTGATGCTGCTCCGCCTACGGCTATCGCGTTTGCCATATCATTCCTGAGCAGTGTCAGCACATCTGCCCTTCCTTCTACTATTATCAATTCGTCGCTCTTGCCGACTTCCGGACCTGCAGGCAGGTGCTCCGGACCGTACGATGATATCTCGCTTACGCGGAGCTCAGACTGCACTACTTCCGATATCTCCTTGCTGTCTGGGATCTCCGTATTCATGAGTATCTTAAGAAGCTCCTTTGCCCTTGAAAGCACCTTTCTCCTCTTCTCAGACCTTGTGTCCTCTATCTTGTCTATCACGAATTTGGCTTCGTAAGGACCTACCCTGTCAACGGATTCTATGGCTGCTGCAAGTATGCAGGTCTCTATCCTGTCCAGCGATGCCGGCAGATGGAGTTTTCCATAGCTCCTGTTCGAGGATTGTGAAACGTCAATCTCTATCCTTCCTATCTTCCCGTTCTTCTGTAGCTCCCTTAGATCGAGCTCGCTTCCGAGAAGGCCTTCCGTCTGGCCGAAGACCGCGCCTATAATGTCTGGTTTGTCAACCACTCCCTCTATGTTGAATTTTGATTCAACCATGTATTTTACTATCTCAAGATATGTTTTTGCCATATTCATCACCTGTACATCGCCTCTCTTACAGGCTTGCAGAGCTGCTCTATCGATGTTATATTGAGCATCTTCTGCAGCCTCTCTCCTGAGGCAACGTCTATCTGTATCCCTTTGTCCATCTCAAGGAGCCTATTGTAGAGCCTCTCTCTTCGCTGTATGCCCCTCCTGTCATTGTCCATCAGCAGGCATACTCTCCCATTTAGGTTATTCCTCGCAATGCTGCCCTCTGTTATCGCAGCTATCCCAAGGCTGGCAAGCGCATCTACATCATGCTTGCCTTCAACAATGACTGTTGAGCATGCAAGCTCTGCCATTATGCGTGAAACTGCCTTGCTCCTTTGCTCCCTTTCCACTTCCATCACAAAATTAGTTGCAGGTGGCGGGATTCATTCGTCGTACAACTGCAAGTAACCCTGCAGCTTGTAAAGCTCCTTCAGCTTGTTTACAGACGAAATATTGAATATCAAACTTACACCGCTTTAATGCAACTTATTCTAAATCTTTATATAATAAAAAGGTTATAAATGCTTTGGTGACCATGTGCACAGGTATGTGAAGGGGGCGAGAAGCGAACGGGAGCTTCTCAACAGGCTCTATGATATGGGCTATTCCGTTATCAGGAGCGCAGGATCAGGGGTAAACGCCTTGGGTCCGGATATTCTTGCGATAAAGGACAGGGTCTGCCTTTCCATCGAGTGCAAGGCATGGGACAGAGGGAGTCTGTCTTTGGACGAAGAACAGTTCGTCAAACTCATAGAGTGGGAGAGAAATACCGCTTTTCCCACATATGTCGCATGGCGCATGTCCAAGAAGGGCTGGTACTTCATAAAGCTCTCGGAATTTACCAAAGGCAAGAGCA
>CAZCSE010000049.1:0-3404 GCA_964501245.1 Microcaldota archaeon
TCAGCATTTTTGCATTGCCAGGAAGCTGCCTCCTCTCGAACTTCTTGTGCTTCTTGGCCTCTATTATCTGCATCGTGGCTTCGCTCGCTATGCACGGCCTGCTCGCCCTCAGCCCTGACATATGGTCAGCATGGGCATGAGAGACAAAATTCACATCCGCCCTCTTTTCATAAGTATCAAGGGATACAAAATAATCTGCAAGCTTCACAGGCATATAAGGTCGCCACAGAACCATCGCATGAAACTCTTAAATACCCTATCCATGGAATTGCATGCAGACTATTCAGAAATGCCTCTTTCCGTCGCACGAGCATAATATGCAAAAGGCCTATCGCAGCAGATAAATATACAAATACTCATTATTACATAAATATGTAATAAAGTGTAGTTGTACTATCATGGAACTGAGAGATCCCACACAGGTTCCACGCAGAATATAGTATTTCAGTAATACGAGTATGTGGAAGGAAAAGTTGAATTATCTTATCCTGGTTATATCGCATCTGTTATATACTTAAGTACCGGTTTGAATGGAGGTACGCTCTTTATAAGCGGGTGCAACTCTGTCTCCCATACGGCTTCCAGTTGGCTCAGCCTTGATATGAAAGCTTTTTTGCTGTACTTCATTTGATAATAAGAGAGTTTCTCTTCTGCAAGTTCTGGCTTTAACCTGACCTTCTTGCTTACAAGGAAGTATATGTCATACATGTCCCTTGCCTTCCGTCTTGTCATTATTGCCCTGACCTTCTCTGCAAGGATCTCTTCCTTATTCATTACCTTTACAACATAATTTCCTATATCCATGTAGACAGGAGATATTGGGATTGTATCTGGTTTGAGGATGACCTGCTCCCTTGCGCTTATGTCTAACATTATAGTTTGTATCGACTGGGGTTTTTCATAAAGCGGTCCCTCAATCTTTAGCTTATAGGATATTGAAACATCGCTTGATGATTTTGTATAAGAGGTTTTGTAAAAATCGTTGATCCTGTTTAGTATGCTGTCGATCTTTGCAATTAATGCACTGGTGTCTTTTTGTGCTTCAGCGCTTGCGGTAAAATCAAGATCTTCGGAGAATCTGCCTGTGTTATAGGCCTTCTGTAATGCAGTGCCTCCTTTGAAGATAAGCTCATCGGATATGGATTGGTATATTCTCCATAAGACTATGTGCTGGAGATAGTCTTTTTCGGTCTGATAAGCATTGAAGTCACCTGCATAATCCTTAAGAGATAGTCTGTCAAGCATATGATACACCCCATTTCTTGTCGGTCTTTCCTTCCAAAGGTGATGTTCTGACCTTATGCTCCGACTTCAGCTTTATGAGTCTGCTTGAATCGAGGCCAAAACGATCCATGAGAAAACCCAGCCTGCTGACAGTTGCTTTGGAATCCATCTCTATCGCATATCTTATCAGTTTTTTATCATCTATCGAACTTAGGTAGCTTCCCATGGCTTCACTGACATATGAGTAATCCAGCCTCATGTAAAGCGAATCGATTATTGCCTTCTCCGGATCCGCAATCATAGCCCCATCCTCTTTCCTGTAGCCAAATATGTGTTCTCTTGAGAATTTTATGAACTTTACCATGTATCCTTGAATCTCTATAGGTTTATGCTGCCTTGCAGATATAACCTCTATGGTATTTGGCATCTGTGTTATAAGATTGTAATACCTTAATGCGGAGATGCCGCTTATATAAGATGGAGCCAGTATTCCAGATGCTATCGCGTATATGCTTGCATTTCTAATGCAGTACCTTCCTCTGATTATCTTTGTAAAACGCTTGTTTTTTGATAGGAAGAGAGACACATATTTATTTGGTTTTCCGGTTAGTTTTGCTGCATCATTTATCGTGAATACCTGCATTTTATAATTCCTTAATGCTTCTTCAAGGTCTTCGCTTCTCATTTATATCATTTTGTATATTAATATCCATATGTTTATATAGATTACGATATACAGGATGCAAATAGAACTCCTATGCAGAGTATAAGAGTTAATATTCCTTTTCAGTAAAATAAGTATGGTATTCTTATGGCAGAGAAATTGGTAATAATAGGCGGAGGACCGGCAGGCCTTTCAGCTGCTATGTATGCAGCAAGGGAAGGGTTTGAACCTCTTGTAATAGCAGGATTTGCGGCAGGAGGGCAGCTTCTGCTCACTACGGTTGTAGAGAACTTCCCCGGCTTCCCTGAGGGTATAGAAGGACCTGAGATAATAATGAAGATGAGGGAGCAGGCGGAGAAGTTCGGCAGCCGCTTCGTGAATGAGAATGCCACAGGAGTTGACTTCTCTTCAAAACCTTACAGGATAATGACGGACAGCAAGACATACGAGGCAGAGACCGTCATAATAGCGACAGGCGCGGATTCGATGTGGATAGGGATTGAGTCTGAGAAGAAGTTCATGGGCAGGGGAGTGTCAAGCTGCGCGACATGCGACGGTCCGTTCTACAAAGGCAAGGAGGTAATAGTAGTAGGAGGGGGAGACAGCGCTATGGAAGAGGCTCTCTTCCTTACAAGGTTTGCTAATAGCGTAAAGATAGTTCACAGGAGGGATGCCTTCAGGGCCAGCAAGATAATGCAGGAGAAGGTACTGCACGATCCCAAGATATCTGTCATCTGGAATGCAGTCGTGGATGAGATAAAGGGAGAGCAGAAGGTTGGCAGCGTAGTCATAAAGGATGTTAATACAGGGGAGAAGAAGGAGCTTAAGATAGACGGGGTCTTTGTTGCAATAGGGCACAAGCCCAATACGGATATATTCAAGGGCAAGCTCAGGATGGATGAAAAAGGCTACCTTATTACAAAGAATGAGGTTGAGACCGATATAGACGGAGTCTTTGTTGCAGGAGATGTCTATGACAGCTACTACAGGCAGGCGGTCACTGCAAGCGCCGGAGGGGTAAAGGCTGCGCTTAAGGTAAGGGAGCACTTCTCCAGATAAACCAGGAGCCAACAATGCATATTATGCATTTATCCTTTTGCTGCGGAACGGCCGATATCGCGCAGCAGTATGCCCTCCTCTTTCCTGAAGAACTTCGAGAGGTTTGCCCGCTCATAGTATGGTATGAAGAGCAGCATGAAGACCAGAACGCCTATGATGTGCACGTCTGCGCTTATCCCTGTGAAGAATGAGATTGTGGAGAAGAATATCAGCAGTAACAGAAGCGTTGCAAGAAAGTATATCATGAACGGGCCGTAAAGATGGCCCATCGTCTCCTTGTTCTTTATCAGCACCTCAAGTGCTATAAGGAATGTAGCTATGAATGATAGTGTTATTATGGATGTGCCTAGGGAGATTCCTCCGTTGTAGATGAATATGCCTATGACTGATTTTATATAACTGTCAGCTATTGCAAATATGTATACTGCGCGGAGAGAGGCCTTCCTTACAAATGCAT
>CAZCSE010000050.1:0-1359 GCA_964501245.1 Microcaldota archaeon
AACGATAGTAAGAGAGGTCTCTACGGATTAAGATCTCTCTCTTTCCCCTACTATAACCAGCTCTGCGACCTTCTTTACTCTCTTGTACTCTATGCTGTTCTTAAGGAAGTCGGAGCGCAAGTCGCTGCTCTTGGTGAGCTTGCTCATCTCGCTTAGCAGCAGGTGCGTAACAGTTGCATTGTCAAGATCCACTACAACCTCCTTTATAGTGCCCAGCATATTCCCTGAATTGGAGAGTACCCCCTTTCCATAAAGCTCAGAAATCATAATGCCCATTAAATCATCTTATTCTGCTAATCTTCTTGGATGCAAAAATTCTTATTATATACTCCTGCATGGTACTTACAAAAGCCTCTTCATTCTCAGAGAGTTCCTTAAGGTCCTTTTCATCAAAAAGCTCTTTCTTGTTTGCAACAAGGCTCTTCAGATAAGTGTCTGTCATCGAGTAAAAGCGCTTACCGCATCCTCTGCATATATACGAGGGTACTACGGGTACTGAATTTATCACGGAAGGATGCACCAGGTCAAGTTCCCTTGCCAGCATCCCACTGCAGGAAGTGCAAACCGCATCGATCTCCACACCTTTATACTCTCCGGAATCCACTATCTCCATATTCTTCGTAAGGCTTAGATAAAACGGATCGTCAGGCTTCATATAAACCTGCTTCTCAACAAGTCCTCTCTCGTTCAATTCCGTTATCAGCATGCCATTCTGCGTATTCTCTATAAGACAGCATAGCCTCTTGCCATCATTGCTATAGAAATCGCTTCTCAGTCTTGTATCGTCGCTCCTGAAAAACTTCATCAGCTTCCCTTCTTTATAATATACTCTTCAATATCCTCCTTGGTTATCTTCGCCCTCTTAGAACGTTTTGCATTCTGCACTGCAAAGGCGGATATTCTCTCCGCCTCCTTTTCAAGTATCGCAGCTATCTTATCCGCTCCGCTATCAGTTATCCGTGTCTTGAAATGGCTCTTCACAAGCTCCTTTATAGCCTTCCTAGATAGTTTTGCCATTTAATCAGCACTCAAGATCGTCATCACCAATCAGACCTTCAGCTCATCATCTGTTGTATATAATATGTAAAAGTATATAATTGCAAAAGGTAAAATCCGAATGTTTATAATTATTCTCAGCTATTTATCATTGCTATTCATGGTGATATATATGATAGAAGATCTAGATGGCAAGAAATTTGAAGAAAAGGTAATGCACTCAAACAAACCAGTCATAATAGACATATGGGCTACCTGGTGTGGTCCGTGCAGGATATTCTCTCCTGTGATAGATGAGGTCTCAAAAGAGTTCGAGAGCAAAGCTACATTCTACAAACTTGATGCAGACCAGAACCAGGACAT
>CAZCSE010000050.1:1459-3169 GCA_964501245.1 Microcaldota archaeon
CTTAATTCCAAGATATACGGGAGCGATGCCAACAACGAGATCTATCTTCTTGACGGTAAGGAAGCAGGGCTAAGATACGATCTTACGGTACCGACTGCCAGATATGTTGCAATGAATAAAGGGACAGCCCTGCCATTTAAGAGATACATGATAGCTGAGGCATGGAGGAGAGATGAACCACAGTACATGCGCAGCAGGGAGTTCATACAGGCAGACGTGGATGTGATAGGCAGCTCTGAGATATCTTCAGAAGCTGAGGTAATAGCTGCAAGTGCGATAGCTCTTGAGAATCTCGGCATAACTGACTACACTATAATGCTGAATCATCGTGCAATTCTATCTGCAATAATGGACAGGTTCAGCATACCGAAAGACAAACAAGTGCCAACAATGCGCATACTTGACAAACTTGCAAAGATAAGTGCAGAAGAGATAATGAAACAGATGGCAGAACTTGGAATAAACAAGGATATGGCAGAGCAGATGCTTAATTTCATAAAGGTAGAAGAGGGAACCGAGCAGAAGCTTACGCGGATAGAGGCTAATATAGAATCTACAAAAGCCCCTATCTCAGATATTAGAGAGCTGCTCTCCCTTCTGGGCATATACAAGATAAAAGGGACAATAACTGTCGACCTGTCAATAATACGCGGCATTGACTATTACACCGGCATGGTGTGGGAGATAACCGCTACTGCAGCTGGGAAAAAGACTCTTGCAATAGGTTCCGGTGGAAGGTATGACAACCTAATAGAGAAATATTCGAATGTGCATACTCCTGCTGTTGGCTCTTCGATAGGGATAAGCAGGGTGGTTGAATTCTTGGCAGCCAAATCGGGGGCAATGACATATGCTGACGTATATGTAGCATATATAGGCAAGGAAGCGATGAAGTATGCCATAGAGGTCGCAAACATATTCCGCGAATCAGGCATCAATACCGACTTGAACATGACCTCAAGGAACCTTGGCAAACAGCTTGAGTATGTAAACTCTCTTGAAATAAAATACGTATGCATAATAGGCCCATCGGAGGTGCAGACAGGATTGGTAATGCTTAAGAACATGTACAAGGGAGAAGAAGTGCAGATAGGCGTTGAAGACGCTGTAACTAAGATAAAAGCAGGTCTGTAAAATGGCAAAATCAGAGATGGAAGAGGTAACAAGGAAAGCGATAGAGAACGGAGGCATACTCGCAAAGGCATATTTCGATATGCACAGCGAGAAGGCAGACGACCTACAGCCACTTATGACTGATCTGATAAGCAACAGGCTGCTTAAGTTTCCAGGTGTCATATACTGCGCTGGAGAGATAGACGAGCCTCTTAAAGTAGACGAATTATATGCGACAAACGCTGTAGTAACGATACTGGTAAAGGATTTGTGGACCTTGCTAAACATCTCCTTCAACTTCGCCCCAGCCGGGATAGAAATCATAAAGCCTGAAAAGGAGTACTATCTGAAGCACAATGACCTGCAAGCCATAATGATAAACATCGCCCAGATATCAGCACAGTTCTCCGAATACATACTTGGCAATGTTCTATCAAAGGAGGATTACGAAAAGGTAAAGAAGGACATAGCAAGAAGAGAGGAACTGGGGAGGAAGCTTATCGGAGAGGGCAAAAATCCTGACTAAACAAGTCCTCTCAAAAAGAATCTCTTTATCAGCAGAGAGGGCAGATCCATATCCCCGTATTTGGATATGAA
>CAZCSE010000051.1:0-3113 GCA_964501245.1 Microcaldota archaeon
GTCTTAGGTAAATGCCTTGATGCCATAATATCATCTATGCCACGGCATAATAATTAACATTATTGGATTAATAAATGTTTATAAGTCTGCCTAAACGGCATACGCGTGGTCGTAAGATGGAAAATTCTCTAAATAAGGTAATATCTTTGGTAAGAGACGTCAGAGATTATCCAAAGGAAGGGATAATATTCAAGGACATAACTCCTGTCCTTCAGGATCCGGAAGCGTTTTCCATTGTAATAGATAAAATGGCGGAGATGCTGGCAACAACGGATTTCGATTACATTGCAGGGATAGAGGCCCGTGGCTTTATAATAGGCTCTGCGCTTGCGTACAAGATGGGAAAGGGCTTTATTCCAATAAGAAAGAAGGGCAAGCTGCCCTATGTCACTATAAGCAGGGAGTATACTCTCGAATACGGCAACGCCACGATAGAGATGCATGCGGACGCAGTAAGAGACGGAAGCAGAATAGTCATAGTTGACGACCTTCTTGCAACAGGCGGTACGGCAAGGGCCGCAGCCGATCTGGTAGCAGATGCAGGAGGAATTGTCAAGTGCATCATGTTTATGATAGAGCTGGAATTCCTCAGAGGAAGAGATAAGCTTGGCAGTAACGACGTAATGTCAGTTATAAAGTACTGAGATGTTAATCAGGATTTTGTCAGTATATAGTTCTTCACTATTTTGACTACCTGGTCTATCGCACGCTTTATATCCGCTTCTGTCTTCGCTCCTGTGC
Source organism: Microcaldota archaeon (assembly GCA_964501245.1). Taxonomy (GTDB): domain Archaea; phylum Micrarchaeota; class Micrarchaeia; order Micrarchaeales; family CABMGC01; genus JAKAUU01. The sequence continues at coordinate 742 of CAZCSE010000051.1, forward strand.
AGATTATCTTCCCGTTCTTGAACAGGAGTATAGCGGTCTTTGGGTTATGTATCTTGCATATAGCCCCTGGGAACTGCTCAGGTTCATAGTCGACATCAGCAGACGACTTCGCAATCGCATACAGATCGAGCTCAACGCCCAGATCTGCGCTTGCCACTATGTTCTCTATCTTGAACGTAGGATTAACATCTATCTTGCCCGCTTTCTTGGGAGCAGGTTTTTTTGCCATATGAAAACCATTTATAAATGAAATGAAAGGTATTTATATATTGTTATGCCTTATGAAAGTGCTGTAATGATTTTTAGGTAGTTACTATGGTCAATAAATCCCACGGGTTATTCGCAGGAAGGACAAGATATTTATCCAAAAAGCACAATCCTTCAAGGCTTGGACTTACTAAGAGGATAAAGAGCTTCGACATAGGCGCAAAGGTCGTCGTGCTCCCAAAGGGCAATAAGAGGGACATACCGCACCCAAGGTATAAGGGAAAGACAGGTGTAGTGGTAGAGAAACGCGGAGGTGCGTATGTCGTAGAAGTGGCGGTATCGAAGTCTATGAAGAGGAAGCTCATAGTTCCCCAGATGCATCTGGAAGCAGCTTAATATCCTGATTCTAAAAGGCAGTATTATCTCATGTTATCCGAGATTATCGAAAAATAAGCAGCATGGCAGAGGATAAAACTGATTTTATCTTGTAGCACTAGGAGGCCTTGTCAGTATGTAGAACCTGCTGTCCCCTTTCAGCTCCTCTATGACTCTGTCGGTCAGAAGCTTTGCAGGGTCCTGCAGAAGAGAGACCCTATTGCTTATATCCGCGAAGCTCTCGAATTTCTTCTCCTCCCTGGCATCAAGTATGGCTGAAAGATGCTTTTTTCCAACTCCCGGAAGAAGCTCAAGAGAGTGCATCCTTATATTCAGAGGAGAGGCGTTGTTGAAGACCTCTACGAAATGCTTCTCATTCTCCTTTATGACCTTGTAAACCGCCCTTGGCAGCTCACTCTTTGCAACTTCTGTTAAATCGGAATAGTTAAGCCTGCCCTTTATTATCGAGATCTTGTCGCGCTCCTGCTTGCCTATATATACACGCTCCCCTACCTTTACTTCATGTTTCTTGGCAGCTGCCTCCAAAAGCGTAAATCTGTTCTCTCCAAGAAGCTGCACCAGAGGTTCGGCACTTACGGAAGAGGCTCTTCCACTAGGCATATAGTCTAGCACAATTGCATATTCCTCAAGATTATCTCTTCTCGTATCCTCCATGCTCTCCCCTCCAGGTTACCCCTATTTCCTGTAGCTATCGACAACCTTCATTATATTGGCTATCTCCTGCTCCTCAAGAGCCCTTCTCTCCATTACAAGTATCAGTTTGAGCTGAGCTATGTCTATAGGCAGTATCTCTATTATCTTGAATGCTGTTTTGTCCCTAAGGCCAAGCTCCTCGAGCTCCTTATACATCTTCTTTGACTCTGCTTCGCTGAGCTTTGAGAACTTCTTCGCATACTCATAGACCAGCTCCTGCTCATAGCCAAGCTCTCCTCCCTTCTTCCTGTGCTCCAGCACTTCAAGTACCTTTGCTATCGAGACCGGCTTGCTATCGCTGCTTTCCTTTCCAATCATAAAAAAGCACAAAGATATATCTAAGCTATTAAATTTAAAGCTTTTGTATGATTCAGGCAGAGCCGGGAGTATTTATAACCTAACAGGGGCTTTTAAATCAAACCCTTGGAATTCCCAAGAATCAAACTCTGGATGCATGCGCTTTCAGGGAAGAATTATTAACGATGCCTTGGTAATAAATTCGGATAAGATGGATGCCAAGTCTATATATGAAAACGTTATCCAGGAGCTCGAGAGGCATATATCCGGAAACAAGGACATTCTCAAACTCATGTTCATATCATTGGTTGCAGACGGCCACGCGCTTCTGGAAGGGGTGCCTGGAGTTGCGAAGACAACCATGACAAAGGCGCTTGCCTCTGCCATAGATGCCGACTTCAAAAGGGTCCAGTGCACCGCAGACCTTGACATATCGGACATAATAGGTACCACCTTCATGGATGAGCAGCGCAATATCAAACTGAAGAAAGGACCTGTATTCACCAACATACTCCTTGCAGACGAGCTCAACAGGGCTCCGGTAAAGACGATGTCAGGTTTCCTTGAAGTTCTAGAAGAACGCAGAGTCACCATAGGTGGAGAGGACCTAAGCCTTCCAAAGCCCTTCATAGCGTTTGCAACGCAGAACCCTCTTACTATAGAAGGAACAACACCGATCCCGAAGGTGCTTGCAGACAGGTTCCTGATGAGGATAAGCGTCGGCTATCCTACGGAGAGCGGTGAGGAGGAGATGATAAGGATAAAGGAAAAAGAGGAGA
>CAZCSE010000052.1:0-2905 GCA_964501245.1 Microcaldota archaeon
TCTCTTTCTCAATACTACTCCGTATCTTATGCTGCTGTTTGACATATCATTCACCCAGTGCTTTTTCCATTAATGCCTTAAGATCATTGTGCTTCTCGAATGACATAGCTACCGCATCGTTGAGCTCCTGCAGAGTAAATCCTCCTCTGAGCCCTTTCTGCATCGCACGCAGCTCCTTTCCGTCATTCGCTATCGTAATCCTTGCGTCCATGAACTTCTCTTCGTTTGCATCAGGATCTATGAATACCTTTCCTGCTGCCTTTGCGAAGGTGCATGAGGTTATTATACCATTTGTCTTGAGCTTGTCTTTTATTCCTTCGCTTATTACCTTCTCCCCTTCAAGCTTTGGCATTCTTGCGCTTAATAGTGCAACTGTTGCAGCAATCGTGCCTGCATCGAAGAGATTGCCGTCGTAATTGAGCACATATATGTCAACAAAGACATCCCAGACCTTCCCTTCCTCTATGAAAAGAGCAGATGTGTCTATTATTCCTGCTGCCCTTATGCCTCGGTCTATTACTCTTGCTATCTCTATGGCATCAGGGGATGGAGGACCCATCTCATAGTCTGAAGAGGCCATTGGAAGCAGCTCTGCAGAAGTTATAAGGTTGCCCTCGTTTGGCTTATCGTGCATAGGCTCTCCGACAGTTATCTTTACTCCTGCCAATACCTTTGTATTGCCGAGCGTAACCTGTGCCGATCCTTCTGCATGCTCTATCACATTCTTTTCTATTTTTATATCTCTGTATTCGTTCAGAGCCCTTCCGAATTCTCGCTTGTTGTTTGCTATCAAATCGGATATGAACTCCTTTGTCGCTGAGGGTATGTACATAAAATCATCTCTCGTATCTCTCTATTATCTCCTGGTAAGGCCTCCTTATGGCTGCGGCCTGTATCTCGTGTATCTTCTTGCCTGCTTCCAGTATCATCTCCATCGCTTCCTTGAACTGCTCCTTTGTAAAGGAACCGTCCATCTGCAGCAGAAGAGCCTCGTTTGTAAGCGGCTTGATCGCAACCGGCATGTCTGCATCGGAGTAGTTATCCTCTATCATGTTAAGGTCAAGTACTACCATCTCTCCTATTTTGCCTGCAGATACGGCATATGGAACATCAGTCATAGGTATTCCGGAGAGTGCCATTGCAACGGCTGCAGCTGTTATCCCTGCGGCACGTGTTCCTCCGTCTCCCTGCAGAACCTCCACATATATGTCTATTTCCGTGCCTGGAAACAGCTCAAGCATGACAACGTTTTCGAACACCTCCTTTGTGACCTTTGATATCTCTATGGAACGCCTGTTTGGACCTGTTCTTCCGTGTCCCTCCAATGACGAGAACGGAGCCATCATGTATCTGCACTTTATCACGGCCTTTTCAGGGTCAGATGTGTGCTTTGGAAGCGCCTCCTTCGGGCCATGCACTGCGGCTATTATCTTGTTGTTTCCCCATTCGACATAAGCGGAACCTGCTGCATTCTTTATTACATTTGGTTCTATCTTTAAGCTGCGGAGGTCCGTAGCTCCTCTGCCGTCGAGCCTCTTACCGTTTATGATCAATTCTGGTTTTTCTCCTCCTGACATTCTAATTACCTTTTGATAACATTTCCTTTATTCTGTCCGTGAGACCTGTTGTGTGGGCCTCTTCCTGTATTCTGAGAATAGCATCCATTGCTAGCTGCATGTTCCCTCCCTTTATCCATACTACGCCGTTATGGCCTACGATTATGCTGGACTTTGTGCTTGCTGAGAGTTCCTTTATCATATTGTTTCCCTTCCCCAGCACTCTTGGTACCTTTGAAGGCGTTATCGAGAATATCTTGCCTCCTGATAGCTTCCTCGGGCGCATAAGCACTACTGTCTGGGTCTTGTCAAGCTCCTTTACAGAAGCCTCTACCACGTCACCTTTGTTCAGCTGCTCCTGCACGAACTTTGATATGAGCAGTCCTTTGTAAGGAGAATTCAGGTTAACGTTATAGGTATTCAGCCTGTCCTCCTCTATTACACCGACTACTGTGTCGCCGTATGCAGGGTTCCACAGCCCTTCAAGAGGTATCAGCGTACTCTTTTCCTCATTGTAAAGTCCGACTATGGTGGAGTAGGTCTTCCCGTTGTGTATCAGCGTATTGTGCATTCTTACTGATGTGTCGCTGATCTTTTCTCCTGGTATTACTATTCTTTGCATGTTTTCACTTTATTCAAGATTCTTTGTTGTAACATTTCCTTTTGTTGCATTGTTTATCTTCTCGAAGAACTCTCCCTGCAGGCCTGCTGGAAATTCAAGTATGCACTTGAGGGAGCCGTTTGACTGCCACTCCTCTGATTTGAGCCCGTACTGCTTCAATGTTCCGTAGCACCTGTTCGTGTATTCTGCCGGTATTACGACCTCTATCTTCATTGTTGCAAATTTTATAGGCAGCTTCGTGGACAGTTTCTTTACTACATCGTCTACCTGCTCGTTTGCGCCTTTGAACGGGTCTATGTTTATCCTGGCTTCCTGCATTGCAGCCTCTATCCTCTGTGGAGGATGCGGCGCTTTTGTTCTCGGATCTATCGAGTTTCTTGCTATTATATTTATTATCTGCTTCTTCTTTTCTTCGAGAAGCTTGTTTCTCTGCTCCGTAGTTATAGGCACGTTTCCGTGCTTAAGTATGAATTCGACTACCTTTGGCAGCTCCGTAGTGTTGAATATCTTCTTTATCTTATCCTGGCTCTGCCTCTCTCCTTTGTTGGCATCCGCAAAGATCTCTTCGGCTTCAAGCACTGCAATCGGATCCGTAAGTTTGCCCGTTATGAAATTGTAGGCTTTATCCGAATCGACAAAGATTTCAAAGTTCTCTCCTGAATGGGAGTATTTGGCTATTACTGTTTTGGACATGCCGTCACTGTCATATATACTCTTTTATCTTCTC
>CAZCSE010000053.1:0-2830 GCA_964501245.1 Microcaldota archaeon
TGGTGCTGATAATACTCTGCGTCATATTCGGAAGGTTCTGGATAGAGATGACAGGCCAGAGCCCTAAGAATGTTGCAGAACAGCTGCAGAGCGTAGGATGGCAGATACCTGGCTTCAGGAGGGATCCTAGGATAACAGAGAATGTGCTCAACAAATACATACCTACAATAACGATTCTGGGAAGCATCTTCGTAGGTCTTCTCGCAGCCGCAGCTACTCTTACCGGAGCAGTCGGTACAGGCATGGGCGTCCTCCTTACAGTGGGTATAATGTACATGCTTTACAAGCAGCTTGAGCAGGATCGCTCATTGGAGAACCTGCCTGGAGTTAACAAATTCCTCTCATAGTGATCCTCCATGAAAAGAAAGGAGGTGCTAAGGAAACTTGAAGGCTATGCTCTTACCTCTTTCCAGAAGAAAGTCCTCCTTGCCACATTCACGATACCTGAAGGCGAGACAAGAACCTACAAACAGGTTGCAGAGATGGCAGGATACCCTGGAGCTGCAAGGGCCGTAGGCTCAGTAATGCGCACGAATCCTCTTGCACCTGTAATCCCATGCCACAGGGTAATAAGATCCGATGGAAGAATAGGCAACTACTCTGCTCCAGGAGGCAGCAAGAAAAAGTTGGCCATGCTAAAGAAAGAGCACGCGATATAACTTCAAGTGCCTTTTACGGATTTATACTTAAGTATCTTCCTTAATTCAATAGCAAGATTGCCAAAGCCTATGCCTCCTACTACTATGAGCACAAGAACAGTTGCTACTGTTATAGAGTTAAGATTCGGTATCGGATTGCCTGTGCTCAATGCAAAGTTGTCTATCAGCGGGAAGAAAATTATCAGCAAACCTATTATCGCGAAAGCCATCCCGCCATAATAAAGGGTCCTGCCTGCCGTCATGCGGCCGACATGCTTTATCTGTTCTTCAGTCAGCTTCTTTATCCTGGCAAGGTTTGCGAAGAGCGCACCAAAGATTATCTGCATGATCATGGTCCCTACTCCAAACATTATCCCTACGAGCGGCGCATATATCAGCGAAGGTACCTGCGGTGCAAGCATGAATGTTATGATAGTAGAATACGCTCCAAATCCCCACCCCGCTATTAATCCATGGGCTACTGCCATCTTCATTGAAACTCCCTTAGGATCGGGCTTATCTTCATGCATTGGCACTCTCTCCGCATACTTGCTGTGGTGCTCATTACCCATTATCTTCTTTCCTATATCCAGGTGCAGGTATAACTTCTTGTTAAGTATGTAGAATCCTGCAATCGCCATGACTATCCCCACAGCGACATACACGGGTCCGTCCAGATTATATACTTTGTAGATTGCAGCAAGTCCGAGAAAACCAAGCGTTGTAAGTATTGCCCTCTGTACCGTAAATCCTGCAGAAAAAGCAAATCCTGCTTTCATGCCCTTGCGTGTGCTATAGCTTCCTATCGCATAGCTGAAGGTTATGGGCCAAGTATGCTCATCAGGCGTCGCCCCGTGCATTATGCCCAATATCAGCGCTATTATCAGTATCGTTCCCAAAGCAAGGTTGCTGGACGGATTCAGAACATAGGATATCGCATTAGAAGCCGCAGTGCCTGCAGGTGTTATTGTAAAAAGCAGTACCAGTATGAGCAGTATTCCTGCAAATGCTACTGCCACATTCCTCTTATTCACAGTCTCACTCTAATATTCGATAGTTGTAAGCTATGCTAATTAATAAATATTTTGTTATTTGTTATTAATCTCAGGGCTGAAAACGCCACGTTTTTAATAAAAGTGATTAAATGGAGATAATGAGCATATCCCTGGACAAGGAGACGCTTCATGAGCTAAACGAGATACAGGAAAATCTTGGATTCAGAAGCAGGTCAAAGATGCTCAGGTCTGCCATAGACCTTCTTCTGAGCGAGTACAAGGTTCTGGAATCATTGAGAGGCAGCCACAACGTCGTATTTGTCATAACCTACAGGGACAACGAGAAGAACCACGTATCCAACATACTTCATGATTTTGAAGATGAGATAAAAGTAACTGTCCATCAGCACAACGGCACAATGTGCCTTGACATGCTGAACATAAACGCAGACGCACAGAAGATCAAGAAGCTATTTGCAGAGATGAAGAGAAGCAAATGCATCAGGTCTCTGAACTTTACCTTACTGGGACACTACTAGCGACATGGCAGCTAAACTCTTACTGCGGATTTAAGCTCTTTCTTATCTGCAATCGTGTTCTGAACTGCCTCAACCCCGACCAAGACTACGCGCGCTACAAAATCAGGTCTTACTCCTGCATAAACGTCCAGTCTTCCATAGCGCATATCCTTCCAGTCTATATTAAATGCAACCTGCCCTTCCCCAGGATAGTGCCACGCGCGTTCCTCTGGAAACAAACCGAAGTATTCCTTGTCTGATACCTTGACATGTGTGCCGTCCTCTGTTATTCTGTGCGGACCTCTGCTCGCAAGCCCTACCTTGTTCACCCAGACAGGCCCTACGTGATAAAGTTCATTTCTGAAATCAAGACTGCCTTTATAAGCTTTAGAGACCTCTTCAAATCCTGCTGTCCTCTTAACACTCTCGTCTATGCTTAGGACTTTGGATTCTGCTATAACTATTCTATCAGCATTTGAAATCCTAGTTCGCTCCATATCATCTCCAAAACAATCTTTCAATAGTCATATATAAAACTAATTACACAAGTTCTCTCCTTAGCTCAACTCCAAGAGTGCGTGCGACCTTAAGCCTGTATGGTTTATTCAAACTCTCTCCATTCGCATTCACATGCCCCTTCATGCCGCTGTCAGGATTCAGTATCTGTACGCATCCTTTT
>CAZCSE010000054.1:0-2684 GCA_964501245.1 Microcaldota archaeon
GGCGGCCGCTCTACCATTGAGCTACAACGGGCCGATGCAAATTTATATTATATACGACTATTATAAATGTTTATATACAGGGTTGATTATGCCTGCTGGGACCTCCGAAAAGGGCAAAGCTACTGCCGATAAGCGAAAAAACACAATTTCGTTTGAAAAGCAGGAGAAGCCTCCGATAAAGAGAAGGAGGTATACCTATACCCCGATGACCTTCTACTGGGTAAAGGACCTATTCAGGAAGCTCGCCAGCCATAAAAACTTCGGAGATTCGATTGCGATAACGTTTGCATGCCTTAGCATGGCTCTTGCCTTCCCATTCTATCCATATCCAATACTTGCCATATTGCTTGTAGCTGCCTTTGTTCTAACTATGTACTCGCCTCTCATAGGGCTAATAGCGCTTCTCGGAGAGACCTTTCCTATGGTCGCATACCAGACGCCGTTGCTGGCATGGTTCATGGGTATCTTCGTTGCCGTTTCGCTCTTTCTTGGATACAAGCATTACAGGACCATAACCTTCACATACGTTCTGATAATGCTTCCGTTCTCAATACTGGGCTCATTCCTAGAGATACCTATATTCGTGCTAGGTGTGCTTGCCATAGGGCTTAAACGAGGCATGGCAATGACAGTCATCGCATTGCTGATAGTGGCAATAATTTCAGGACTGACAGGGATGCAGAATACTGCACCAATAGCATTCAACGCATCGCTTGCACATTCCCAGCTTTCCGGATCATATGTGGCCTACTATGTGCCATCCAAAAATATAACCACACTTTCCACTTTCCTGCCATCATTTGCATCTTCATACGGTACTCTATTCAGCATAAATGTAATATCACAGGACCTGAACATATTCGTTGACTGGCTGGTTGTACTCGCATCAGGAATAAATCTCATACTTATCTCTTTGCAGATACTTATCTGGCTTGTAACAATATTTGTAATTACAAATTACGTTACCAAGAGCAGGTCTTACTATAAAGGTGCAGAAGCAAGCGTCTTCTCATTTGTTCTTCTTGCAGCATTTGCAGTCTTCTCATACGCTGCAGGTCTGACTGTAAATCCGATGATTATATTCGGCTTCCTAATAACACCTGTAGTGCTCCTCGTGCTCGAATACAATAATGTGAATATAGTGCAAGTTCTTGACGTAGTAAAACGTGACTTCATAGAGAAATTCGGAGAGGACATTGAAGAGCTTACACTCACAAGAGAGACTTTTGATGACATTGCAAACTATGAACAGACAAAGAAAGAGCTGAAGAATGCAGTATTGGACCCTATAGAGAGGAGAGATATAGCAGAGGCGTACAGGATACAGCCTCCTAAGGGTTTACTCTTCTTCGGTCCGCCAGGTACTGGAAAGACATTGATGATGCGTGCACTATCAAATGAAGTAAGGGCAAAGTTCTTCTACGTAAAGAGTTCCAACATAGAGTCTCCATTCCACGGGGAAGGTTCAAAGAAGATTACAGAGATATTCAAACGGGTATCGAACAACAGCCCTGCAGTTCTGTTCTTTGATGAGATAGACGCAATAGCTGGGAAGAGAGAGAATATGGGGGACATGATAAGCAACGAGCTGTTATCTACAATGCTCCAGGAGATGGACGGATTCATAAGGACAAAGGGCGTTGTCATAGTAGGTTCTACAAACGTTCCCCAGCTTCTCGATCCGAGCATAATGCGTCCAGGGAGATTCGACAAGATAATCTACATGCCTCTTCCTGACAAGTCTGGCAGGGAGAAGATATTCAGGATATACCTGAAGAAACTCCCTATAGAAAAGGATATAGATTACGATAAGCTTGCATCCCTGACAGAGAGATTTTCAGGAGCAGACATAAAAGCGATATGCGAAGACACTGCAAGGGAGGTATCAGAAGATGCAAGCAACCAGAGCAAGATACTTGCGATAACAAATGAAGATCTGATCGCAACGATAAAGAGCAGAAAGCCATCCACATCGCTTCGCCAGATAGCTGATTATGAGAAATTCAAGTACGATTATGAAAGAAGGGTGCATCCTGAAGAGATAATAAAAGATGCAGGAGCCACGTCTATAGATGACGTAATAGGGTTAGAGGATGCCAAAAAGGCGCTATATGACGCGGTGGAGGTGCCTCTGCAGAGACCCGATCTAGTATCAAAGTACAAGATAAAGGATATACGCGGAATACTGATGTTCGGACCGCCTGGATGCGGAAAGACTATGCTGATGAAAGCCGTACTCAGCCAGATAAGTGATGTCAAGATGATAACTGTATCCGGGGCTGAACTGACCGAAGGAGGATACGATCAATACCTTGCAAGGATAAAGGAAACTTTCGACAGGGCAAGGGAGAATGCACCATGCATAATCTTCATAGACGAGATAGATGCGCTTACGCCAAGCAGGAAGGCAGCATCTGAACTTACGTCACAGGTGATAAGCCAGTTCCTGCAGGAGATGGATGGCATAAGATCCTCTAAGGGCATAGTTGTCGTAGGGGCTACAAACCTCCCTGAGAGGATAGACCCTGCCCTGCTGAGAAGTGGCAGGTTCGAGAAACTAATATTCGTTCATCCTCCGGAAAAGGAGGACCGTGAGCTCCTATTCAAGAAAAACCTGGAAGGTGTGCCAAAGAGCGATGACATAGACTACGAAAAGATCGCTGAGATGACCAATGGTTATACTC
>CAZCSE010000055.1:0-2672 GCA_964501245.1 Microcaldota archaeon
TCCAGCATACGAGCCTGTCACGCTTGCGACCCGGGTTCGAATCCCGGCCAAGGCGCCTTCTTTTTCGTCCAAATCCCAACATCGTTCTTAAAAAGAACGCAAGCGTATATCATTTCGTGGATAAGTGGCAGGTAAACCTGGGTAGTAAGCTCGGTAGGCTTAAGGATATACCAAGTTTAACAAATCAAGCAGACAACTTTTTCTTGAGTATTAGTCAGTAATCCTTATCCTCTTTTTGTAATATTCCAGGAAGAGCTTTTCTATAGACGCCTTAACGTCCTTTACTCTCTGCATTGTCTCCTTTTCCCCGGTTTCCAACGAATGTATCTCCGACATTACCTTTTCGTGGGAACTCTTGCTCTGCTGTATATAGGATAAATCTGTTCTTAACATCTTTATGCTCCTATCAAGCTCTACTCGTCTTCCTTCAAGGTCTTTTAGTGTGCCTATCTCAACATATAGATTAGGATCCATCAGCTCAGATATGGATTCGTTTATTCTTGAATTGTTCTTTGCCTCTATCTTGCCCTCGGTTATTGATTTTTTAAGCTCTGAAAGAAGCTTGGTGAATTCCTGATAGTCGCTTTCATTGTTTATCCTAGATGTTGGGTCTGCTATGAATTCAGATAATGTAGGCTTTCTCACTGATAAATGGTCGAATTTCTTTGAGACTCTTTCCAATGGCAGGATAAACTGACTTACTCTCACATTTATCTCGGATATCTTCCTGTTAAGCTCCTGCATATCCTTATCCTGGGAAGAAAGAGCTGTTTCTAGTATGTTTTCCTCTGCTTCTTTTGAGCTGGAACTTGCAGATTTCAGGCTTTCGTTCAGGGAATTAACCATTTCATTTGCAGTATTCAGCTCTTTTCCAAGAACCCTTAACGTATCGATCTTTCCTTTGGTTATGTTGTATTCCGATATTTCATTCTGCGCATTCTCCAATTCGCTTTTCAGCAGATCCCTCTGCCTTTCAATGAGAGCAAAGGATTTTTTGAAATCGCCGAAGTAATTCCCATAAGTATAAAGAACATACTTGAACTTGTTGTTCGCCTTCAACGTTTCCTCTATGAAATACTCGGTTCCTGATAGGACTTTTGAGTATCTTTCGTATATGTTTTGACCTTCGGGGATTGCTGGATCCCAATCTCCGAGTATGCGGATCAGTGTTATAGTATAGGAGTTCTTCTGGTCTTTAAGAGTACTGGTGAAATCGATATATGGGTTTTCCACATGTGGATCTGCAGTTACAGCTGCAAAGTTTTTGCATGCCTTTTCGTATGCTTTCCTGGCATCATTCAATTCCTTAACGTATCTGCTTGCCCTGGAACCTGAATTCTTGAGTTTAGCATCTAAAGCAGAATTAAGCAGGCCGTATAGTGCTTCCTCTTTTACCTCTTCTGTTTTGTCATCTCCGCGTCCAAAAAACATAGAAACAGATTATATTAGCGCTTTTGAATTTAATAGCATTATGTTTTTGCCTATATCTTTTGCTTATCTGTGCAAGATCAGCATATAGGAATTAGCCAATAATGGGGGTTTTACCTCCTCTTATTATTTACTGCGTTGAATGCTGCCTTAAGTTGCTTGGTATTGTTCCTGGCAAACCTGCCTTTGAGCACCAGATCTTCGAATATGCCTTTGTTTATAGAAGCCACTATTACTCTGTTAGGGCTTCTGTATCCCATCTGCATGCTCTTCTGATTAAGCCAATCCCACTCTGCATTGCTGAGCCTTAATCTTATTTCGTGTCTTGTCGCCATTATTCCACCGATAGGTTTAGAGCGCATGTCTTAAAAGCGGTTTCTGCCTTTGTTGTTTATTGGAATAATAAATTTCTTTAGTCTGGCTTAAGTCCAATTGACTTTTATTCTGCACTTTATATATAAGGAGATGGAACTCGGCAATCCGCAGATACCAGTATAAGAATTAATATTTGTACCGATTATATTGTTCAGTGGTTATTTGGCTGGAAAGCCATTGTTCCTGGTAGGCTGCGGGTCTGATGATCATAAGATTATTAAGAGCCATAATAACGCATCAGATAAGCCAAGACCGTTGGTGCTTGCGGGCAATGTGGTCTCGGAAGAGCATAGCCCTGTCGCACATTCAGATGGGGATGCCGTTTATCATGCGATAATAAATGCACTTCTTCTTGCTATAGGCGAACGAGACATAGGATATTATTTTCCTGATACTGATCCGAAATATGCAGGGATAAGCAGCGGGAAGATGCTTAAACAGGTAATGGAATTTGTAGAAAAGAGAGGATATGCAGTAAACAATGTGACTGTTATGATAACTGCGATGGAGCCCAAAATAGGTCCTCATGTCGAGAAGATGAAACAGAGTGTATCTGAGGCACTTGGCATAGATAAAGAATATGTTGGCATAGGTGCTACAAGGGGAGAAGGCTCGGGCAATGATGGAGGGGCAGGCATACACGTTGTTGCAATGGTATCCCTCAAGAGTTTTGATTAGCAATGGTTTGTATAAATGGAGAATCATGATGACAGTTATTACAGGAAGGTTATCAAGGTTGGAAGCGATACCTATTCAGCATGCGCACTTGCAAAACTGAATATAAACCTTAAGATAGGCAAGAAAGAAAGTTCCGGCTTTCATAAACTCTCAAGCATCATGCAGACCATTTCTCTGCATGACAGGATTAC
>CAZCSE010000056.1:0-2363 GCA_964501245.1 Microcaldota archaeon
ATACAGAATATAGACAATGTGGACAAGCTTGCGATAAAGATATCGCAGATTGAGAAGATACCTCTCCTTACCACAAAGTTAAACATTGCTGAGATAAAGGAGAGATTGAGCAACGTCTAGAAAAAGAATGGAATTGGCTTAATCCTTTATCCTGAGCTTCTTGTGTTTCCAGTCTCTTGCAAACTTGTTCTGCTGTATCTTCCTGTGTGTCTTGAGTATAGCAAGGACAGGAATCCTGCGGTTCTGCTTGATCTTCTTTGCAAGCTTTGCCTTCTTTGTTCTGCTCTTTTTTACCATATATTTCACCTATTTCCTCTTGAATTCTATCTTCGGTTCAGGCTTGTACGTGAGCCTTGACAGAATCTCGACAAGCTGCTTCTCGGTTATCCTTTCGGCAAACCTGCCCGACTGCGCCGTAGATATTATCATGTTCAGTATATTCATGTACAGATCATAGTTTGAGACGCGAACATTCATAAGCCTCTCGTATGCTCCCTCCGTCATGTACCTCTTTGCAAGAAGGCGCTTCTGCTGCTCCAGCTGTATAGCCTTCAGCCGCTTGTTGAGCTCCTTTCTTGCTGCATCTTCTGTGTTATCAGGCACTTTCAGGCACCCTTTAGCATATCGTTAGCCATCTTGTCGAGGAATGACCTGCCTGCAGGCGTTATCGTCCTTCCCTGCTTTGAGGTCTTAACGTATCCTGCCCTCTCCAATTCGTCGAATGCGTCCTTTATGACACTGCCGCCTCCCTTGTAGTGGTGGTGCCTGTGTTTGGTATGATTCTTCCTGTTGCCGTATCTGGCCCTTAGCCTAGATATCCCTATCGGGCCGTTCAGGTATACCTGCCTCAGTACCGATGCGCATCTGGTGTACCAGAAATCCTCATCTGTAGGGGGGCGTTCCCTGCCGGCTCCGCTCTTCACATAATCAACGTATTCGGGCTTCTTGATGCCCTTCTCCTTCAGCTTGGCTGCAGCTCTCGATATGAGGTCTGCAGTGTCTACTTCCAATATGTCAGCCATATAAATTCCTTACTGTTTTTATTGCCTTTCAGGCATATGTGAATAAAAGAACAGCGTATGTATATAAAACGTTAGTTATTTATTAATTATTGCTTACTGTTCTACAGCTATTTGTACAGGCTATATAGATAGATGGCTAAAAAAAGTGATTTTGATGAAGCTTAATATTGTGCAGGACGACCAGAAGGAGCTCATAATAGAGTTCGACAGCAGCATAGACAGAGGGATACCGGAGCTCATAAAGAGCAAGCTGCTATACGACAAGAGCGTATCTTTCGCAGGGGTTGTTAAGGAGCACCCCGAGAGAGGGAATACAAGGCTCATAATAAAGTCATCTAAGAACGCAAAATCGCTTGTTCTTAAGGCAGTAGAGGAACTTGAAGACGAATTCAAGGAATTGTCCTCTGGAATAAAGTAATGATGAAATCGTGCCCATACGCTCTTGAACCGTTACTATGATTATTAGTCTGATAGACTGGTGATAAGATGTTTGAGAACCTGAAGAACGGATGGAAGCTTGGAAGCGCCACAAGGAAGCTGATATTCGGAGATAAGGGACTTCTTGTTTATCCTATAATAGGTGGGATAATTACCTTCTTTTTCGCGCTTGCTCTTTTTGTACCTTTGGTGCTTACAATATCTACGGCGAGCAATACGCTCATACTTGCAGTAGTTATACTCTTTGGTCTCATCTCGACCTTTGTATCGATATACTTCCTGGTAGCACTTCTGCTGGCTTTCAGGCAGTACTCCAGGACAGGGAAGAAGATGACGATGGGAGATGCGCTGTCGCAGGCTTCGCAGTACTGGGTACAGATTCTCGAATGGGCTGTTTTCTATACAATAATAGTCACGATACTAAGGGCCATAGAATCCAGAATACAGGGGATAGGCGGTTTCTTGATTGGTGCGATAGGGTCGATGGCGCTCGCATTGGCCACGATGTTTGTTGTGCCTTCCATAATAGACAATAAGACGGGTCCTATAAAGTCCATAGAGAACAGCGTGAAGATGATAACAAAGAACTTCGGGTCTACATTCGGAGGTATCATATACTCTGACCTTTATGCGCTAATGTTTACCATACCTGGAATAATTCTCTTCATTGTAGGAATTATCATAGCTTTGGGAGCATTCGTGCCAGGCATAGCTTTGGCGATAGTTGGCATAGTGCTTTTTGTATTCGGAATGATGTTGAATTACGTTACAAGCAATGCATTCATCTTAATACTTTATGATTATGTGAACACTCGCAAACTTCCAAAGGGCTTCACCAAGGAGATGATGGATAAAGCGATACGGAAGAAAAAGAGCAGCAGACTGACAGGAGGGTTTGTTTAA
>CAZCSE010000057.1:0-2342 GCA_964501245.1 Microcaldota archaeon
CACTTATTTAAAGATGTTATCCGCTTAATATTAGCATAGGAAGTGTAACTAACAATAACATTTAAATTACCGTAAATAGAGAGATATGTGGTATTATGTCAACAATATCGACACCGCAGCAACAGGCAGGAATACTGAGCTTCTATGATGCGCCAGAACAGGGTCCTCAGATGAATGCAAAGGCATTGCTTATAGCTGTTATCATATTCGCAGTAGTGATACTAATCTTCAATCATTTTGCAGTAGTATGAATGCGTTCAGGATAGGATCAGGCTAGTGCAAAGAGATCCTTCTTCTTCTCGGTTATCTCACCGCTTTCGGCCAGCAGGTATAGTATTGCCTTTGTCCCGTCTACATCAAGCTTTGCCCTTCTTGCTATCTCCTCTGCTTTTGTAGGGCCTGCCTTTAGCTCTTTTATTATGCCTGGAGAGGACTTATTCAGGTAGTCTCTCAGCACTATGTAGAATTTCTTATTGAATGCCCTTGTTCCTAGGATTTCACCCTGCCTTATGCTCTGTTCAAGGAGCATCGACACCCTTGAGGCTTCAGCCTCGCTGAGAAGCACAATGTAGCCGTTCTTTGAGAGCGCCTTTATGTACTCGTCATTCGGATCCTTGCTCTTTACTATGTAACTCTGGACCTCCTTATGGAACTCCTTGAATGCATCATTCTGCTCTGGTTTTTTTGCAGTCCCTTTCCTCATCAGGAAGTTGTCATATATCGATTTTGATATGCTGTATACCTCTATGCCCTGCTTGCTCTTGAAAGGCTTCAGATAGTCTTTTTTGACCATCTCGGATAGAACTCCTTTCTCCTGATCGCTGAGCAGTTTTGCAACATTCTCCCTTGTCCTGTCGTTATACCTGAGAGTGTCAATCTTTTTCAGTACCTGTATCTCAATTGCCGAAGGGCCTTTGCCTGCAGTTGTAGAGGGCTTTGCAGCGTTTGATGCTGTGCCTTGCATTATCATGTTGAGTATATCGGATTTCTTTGATACGAGGAAGGCATTTGAATTGAACTCTATGAATTCAAGCTCGTCCCCCTCCTTTATGTCAAGCGCGCTGGTAACATTGTAAGGAAGATAGCTGCATAGCTTGTTTTTATATTTGTAGACTTTCATATACAACACGGTTGACGGCGGTTTTTTGACGATGCTGCGTAAACGCAAAAATGGGCTTTCTGCACAGGCGCTAGACAATAATATGACGCGCCTTAAAGTTAAAAATGCATATGTTAGCGGACCTGCAGAGCTTAAATATATTATGGCAAAGAGGAAGCCTATTTCAGATAAGAGAGCTAATGGAAGCGTCCTGGTCATAGGCGGCAGCAAGGATTACCATGGCGCGCCGGTGCTTGCGGCCGGAGCAGCATATAGTGCCTTGGCTGCTTTGAGGAGTGGAGCAGGGTATGCCAAGGTTGCAGTGCCATCCTGCATATTGAATCCTGTGAGATGCCTTTCGGCTGACATTATAGCATTTGCAAATGGCAGGGACAGCATAGCCTTTGATGGCAGGATTAAGCAGGAGATAGAGAAGGCCGATGCGATAGCCATAGGCATGGGCATAGGAAGAAGCGCTGCTGCTGAAAAAGCCGCATTGGGAATTATAGGAAGGTGCGGCTCTTCGAATAAGAAAATGGTAATAGATGCGGATGGCATACGCGTGCTTTCCAGACACAGGAAAGCCGGTTTTGGCAGTAGTGCAATAATAACCCCTAACCAGAAGGAATTTGCATCTCTTGCCAAGAGCGTTCCTGAAGAGGACGAGCTGACTGAGAGAGTATATGCTGCGGTAAAAGTTGCGAAAGAGATGCGCGCCGTAATAGTTTTGAAAGGACATACGACAATAATAACAGACGGGGACAGAGTGGCTTTGAACAAAGCGAGAAGCTCAGCGCTTGCAGTTATGGGAACCGGTGACGTCCTTTCAGGGATTATTGCAGGGCTTGCAGTAAACTCGAGAGGCACTTATGAAGCTGCTGTTGCAGGAGTATTCGTGCACTCGTCAATAGGAGATATGCTGTATAAAAGAGTTGGTGCGCATATATTAGCCAGCGATATAGCCAATAATATGCCTGAATTCTTCAGAAGATTTGGTAGATGACGATGGGATTGAGGATACAGAAGTACATATTCGACAATGTGCATGGCCATATAGGGATTACTGAGACTGAGGAAAAGGTTATAGACAGCATGATCTTCCAGAGGCTACGCGGCATACGGCAGACCGGATGCGTCGACTTTGTATATCCTGGAGCTGTGCATACGAGATTCTCCCACTGTATAGGGACAATGCACCTTATGGGCAGATTCCTCTCTGCTACAAAGAAGAATGGAAAGCAGC
>CAZCSE010000058.1:0-2308 GCA_964501245.1 Microcaldota archaeon
TATAATGGTGATTTTGTGGCTAGAAGAAGAAGCGTTAGAAGGAGCGAAACTGGAGAATCTTCCAGAAGTACCCGCAGAAAGATGCATGGACCTGTAGGTTGGCTATACCTGGTTGCAGGAATAGTGCTGGTATTCGTAGCATACTTTGTAGACCCGGCGCTTATAGCAGCGCTGATATTTTTCGTTATAGGTTTGGGCTTACTCGTTGCAGGATTCGGCATGATGGGAATAAGATGCCCGTTCATGTGCGACTGGTTCTGTGATGACAGCTGTGGTACCAAGCACTGATTTGCGTTTTGGGAATTAGATGCATGGCATAACCGTGCATCTTTTCGGCACATGTGGAGAGAGCGTTTTCTCTCCCTTTTCTTTTTCCTTTGTAACTATTGTCCTTCCTTATCTTTAGACATTTCTGTGTACAAGGAAATCAACCAGTTGCTTCATCCTCTCCTTTGCCGCGGAATTAGGAAGTGTCTTGTCTACGGCATCCCATGCATCTTTTATCATTTGCTCTGCTATCTTGGTTGAATATTCCTTTGAACCGTACTTGTCTATTATCCCTATTGCTTCTTTTATCAGGACTTTGTCCTTAGTATGCATCCTGAGTATCTCGGAAAGCCTGTTCTTATCCTCTTCATTTCCTTCCTTCATCACATGCAGCACCATCAACGTTATCTTGCCTTCCGAAATGTCGTCTCCAACGCCCCCCTTGCCTTCAGAGAGCTTGCTTTCCGTCAGGTTGAGAATGTCATCCTGTATCTGGAAGGCTATGCCTATAGTTGCACCGAATCTTCCCATTATATCTACGGTTTTGTCATCAGCTCCTGCAAGTGCAGAACCGAGCTCACAGGCAAATCTTGAGAGTACCCCTGTCTTGTCATGGGCCATCTGCAGATACTTCTCTTCGGTTATAGTCTTTGGATCTACGAGACCGCCGTGCCACGCTATATCTATTGCCTGTCCTAATGATACCCGTGTCATGTTCTTTATGTATATTGAGGCAGCTCTGTTCTTCTGGTCCTGGGTAAGTTTAGGGCTGTCAATTAGTGCAAGCATTGGGAAAAAGTACATGAAGTCGCCAAGGTTTGTTGCTACATCGATTCCGAATTTCACATGTATGGAATCAGCATTTCTCCTTTTTGGGGAATTGTCCTCTATGTCATCGTGAATAAGAGTAGCGTTGTGTATAACTTCAGGTATTATGGAGAACTCTATGTATTCGTCAGGATTCTTGCCCAAAGCCTCCAGCGTCAGCATCGTTAACGCGGGTCGCCATCTTTTTCCTCCAAGGTCAAGAAGATACCATGCGGGCTCCAGAATGCTCTTTGTCATAGCTTCAGGATCGTACTCATAGTTGCTCCTTCCAAGCAGACTTTCTATATACCTGTTTGAGGACTTTTTCTTAAGATAAGTCTCGAGCTCCTGATTTACCTTTTGTGAATTTTCCCTTAGATATTCTTCAAAGTTATCCATATGTACACGACGCACACTTAAGTGCTATTATAGATTGACTTAGGGTATTAAGAATTTAGCTGCTTATTCGTCAAAAGAGGTAAGGTAGATTTATATCTTGAACGTTTCAAAGCTATAAGTGGTGCTCAATATGGCAATAGATGTTAAGGGAGAAGCAGCAAATCTTCACAAGGCCACGCGTGCGCAGATAACTACATTGATAATATCTGCATTCGGACTTGTTGCCGCACTTGCATGGAATACTGCAATACAGGGTATTTTTGTCTTGGTATTCGGCAAGGCGAGTTCTGTAGCAGCAATGCTTGGTTATGCGGTTGCAGTTACCATAATAGCGGTAATAGTTACTGTTTATCTCTCAAGGCTAAACTCCAAGTAATTACTTTTTTGTCTTATTTACAGCTATCCTGTATATCACGTATAGAATTAGTGCCAGGAGCGCTATTGCAGACATTGCGATATAAAGGTTATTGGAAGATAGCAGATAGAATCCAAAAAGCATTAGGACTATGTCCCATATTGCACTTCCTACCAAAGAGTATAAGAAGAACTTTTTGAAAGGCATCCTTGCAAAACCTGCAGGGAAGCTGATAAGCCCTCTTAGAACAGGTATCATCCTTGATACGAATACTGCGAATCCTCCGTTCCTGTTGAACCAACTGTCAAACGCGTCTATCTGTTCCTTCCTTATATGGAATAGGTGGAGGTGTTTGTATACTACGTCTTTGCCTATGAAATATCCTATCACATAGTCTATGACTACGCCGACCATATTTCCTGCAAGTATTGCAAGTGCAGCTATGTAAAAGTTAAAGACGCCTTTTGCAGCAAGATATCC
>CAZCSE010000059.1:0-1956 GCA_964501245.1 Microcaldota archaeon
AAATGCTATAGGCAGTGACTTGTGAAAGATAGATTTATGTAATATAGGTTTATTCCCGGTAAAATTATACATCGCACCTTATGCTTATCGAATCGCGTATTTATAAGTTTATTCATATGGCACATTAAATTCTGATTTTCGGCAGATGCCATGTGTGTATTATACCCATATTTTATCAAAGCAACTTACTGCTTTTCCGTATTGTAGAGGATAAGCTCGTTTATCTTTGACCTGCTGCCTATAGAGTAGGCATTCTTGCCGAATGCCCTGAGGTTCCTTGCAAAGGTCTCGGAGCTCGGGCCGCAGGTGTAGATGACCTTAGGTGTAACATGCCCTATGTACTCCATTGCCTGCTTGAAGTCAGCATGGTCGCTAAGCGTGAACTGAACATCAGTGTTGAAGCGCATGAACTTGGCGAAGCCGCTTGCAGTTGCTGCGAAGATCCTTGAGTGCCTTTTTGAGAGCTCAGCCCTGAGCTGGTCTATCTTCCTGCTCTCTGCTATGAAGACACTCCTTGAATTAAGCTCTTTGTCTGATACGGGCTGGTATTCAAGGGAGACACCGTTTTCCTTGTATATATCGCTTATCCTGCAGACCTCTTCGCTTGCGCATGGAATAATGCCCATATCATTGCATATACTGATTATCTCCTGTGCCTTGCTTGTTGCAAATGCGCTGAATAGTATTGGACCTCTGTTTAGCTTGTCCTTTATGTATGACTGCATAGCCCCTATTACAATCTCTTTTTCCTCAAACTCTATATTTGGATACGGGTATGTCGAGTCAAGTATCAGTATGTCCGCTTCTACCGTCTCTATGGGCTCTGCGACCGGAGAGCGCTGCATCTGGTAATCCCCGCTGTACAGTATCCTTGCACCATAATGCTCCGAGTCTATATACAGCTGTTTTGCCCCTAGCATGTGCCCTGAGTTTAGCATTTTTGCATTGTCTGGAAGCTGCAGCCTCTCGAACTTCCTGTGCTTCTTCGCCTCTATTATCTGCATTGTCGCTTCGCTTGCTATGCACGGCCTGCTTGCCCTGAGACCTGACATGTGGTCGGCATGGGCATGCGAGACAAAGTTTACATCCGCCCTCTTTTCATAAGTATCAAGGGATACAAAATAATCTCCAAGCTTCACAGGCATATGAGGTCGCCACAGAACCATCGCATGAAACTCTTAAATACCCTATCCATGAAATTTAAATCACCCACACCCAAAGGTGTGGGATTTCCATCAGGTTAATTTCCTCTGTCTCTGAGTGTTATCTTCTCTTACATATCTTCTGATAACATCATCAGTGACATTACTCACCGACCTGTAGAAGTAACCTCTGCCTCAGAAGTGCCCTTTCCGATATGTTTTCCTGAGGTTAGGATGGTTCCGGAATAAGTCATATAAACTTGCGCCTTTCAGAAGTCCTATTGCATGAGAAACAGACATCTCAGGAGGGATTTCTGCGACTACATGGACATGGTCTTCCATCACTCCTAGTTCAATGATATTGATCCTGTGTATTTGGGCAGCAGAACGGATTGCGGTTTCGCAATCCTTCCAGTGCGACTCCTTTGCAAGAGTCTAATATCTGTATTTTGTCACTCACTGCAAGTGATATTCACTTGCACCTATATAATGCGCGTTATGCGCAAGGTTTTGTAGTTATAGTTTCCACTATTCATATGTTTCACTTCGGCGCCAAAAATCAGGCCGCGTAAAATCCGCAGTCACTTTGGCGTCATAATCTTTGTCAAAGGAGAAGAATTTACGGCTTGTTTCATCCTCATGCGTAAACGTAAGGGATTTAACAAGCCCTAGAAAACATTAATATCCATATATTTATATAGACTAAAATATACAGAATGCAAATAGAAATCCCATGCAGAGTATAAGAGTTAATATTCTTTTTCAGTAAAATAAGTATGGTATTCTTATGGCAGAGAAATTGGTAATAATAGGC
>CAZCSE010000060.1:0-1940 GCA_964501245.1 Microcaldota archaeon
AAGACCATGATGATTACACATGGATGAGCTTGAAGGAAGCCGTCGGTGCAGACCTGATGCAAGGTCTTGGAGAGTTCATAAGTTCTTATATTGAGTGATCGTATGGCACTTTCTAAAAAAGAGTCTGAAAAGAATAAAGTAATAATGGTCACAGGGTATTCAGGTAGCGGCAAGACCGAGCTATCTTCCATGCTTAGGGAAGAATTTAATGGACAGATCCTCAGCGTAGGTCAGGAGATGCGCTCTTTTGCGAAGAGTAACGGATTTGAGGGCCTCTCTGATTTTATAAGACATGAAGGAGCGATAGAGTGCTTTGAGAGTGCAAGACCACATATCCTTAGGACAGCTGATGCGCTGTACAAGTCAGGAAGCGTTATAGTTGATGGCTTATACGAATACAAACTTGCAGAATGGATAGCCGAGGGCTTTGGCAGCAGAAACTGCTTTATAGTGAATGTATTTGCAGATAAGTCTATTAGGATAAAGAGAGTCACTGCCAGAATGGGAGGAGATATTGTTACTGGAACAAAAGAGGTAGAAAGAAGGGACTCGGTAAAATTGACTGTCGGAGTGAATGAGGTTATAGAAAGGTCTGATTTCACAGTTGATAATAACACAGGTGTGAAAGAGGAGCTCAGGTTAAGAAGCAAGCATGTTGCACAGTGTGTTTTGAATGGCCAATGAGCATCTGGGTTTTGAGGCAAGACGCAAGCTTGCACATGTGCTTCTGACATTCTGGCCGATTCTTTTCGTCTTTCTGGGTTTTTCCAGATTTGAAGAACTTGCCGTTTACACAGCATACCTTGCATTCATGCTCTCTTCCGAGTTTTTAAGAACGCGTTATGACTACAATACGCCAACTGCGATGTTGTTAAGGAGCGTATCTAGGAGCACTATAAACGGTGATTTCAAGAAGAGATGGAAGAAAGTAAGGATACCTTATTGGATAATAGGTAGTCTTTTTGCGATGGCACTATTTGGTCCTCAGATAATAATAGCATCTACAGTCTGCCTTACCTTTGGAGATTCTGTAAGCGGCATGACAAAGGCATTGCTCCAGATGAGAAGATCGCCAATAGGGGTAGGCGTAGGCATCCTTGTCAGTATGATTATCACTTATGCACTTACCGGAGCTGCACTCGTAGCAGTTTTCTCTTCGGTAATAGGAATGATGGGAGATGCGAGCAATGTAGTGAATGATAATCTCTCTATACCTGTACTCGGAGCTTTAGGTGCTTACCTTGGTTCAATAGTATAGATCATTTCTGCTTTGTCCTTAGTATCTCGCTTGCAGTATTCTCGACCTGTATTCTTGCAGAATCCTGCTTCCTCCTGAAATCAGGCAGTATGGCGTTTGCAAATCTGAGGTGCAGCGTTGAATCGTATATGTCTACCATAAAGTTGTAATACCTCTCAGCGGCTTTGGGATTGTTATTCAGCAACGAGTCTATCGCCTCTCTCTTTAGCTCCCCTACTACGTCCATCAGCCCAAGGGCATAAGCCTTCTCATCTACACCGAGCTCCTTCATCCCAAGTATCTTCCCCTTTGTAATTATCCCGTCGAGTATCCTTGCTTCAACATACTCCTGATGCGCCTGCAATGAATTATACTCTAATCCCTTCTCGACATCTACCAGCTTGTTTCTTATTGATTCCATCTCTGCAAGAATCTTCTTTGCCTTGGCTCTATCCTTTGCATGCATCGCAACTATCGCCTTTCCTGCGTTGCGTATAAGCTCCCTGGATAAGGACAGTACCTGCTCCCTCTGCTCCTCAAGGTCCTGCATCCTCTTCTCAACCTGCTTTATGTCATTTATCATGCTTTCACCTTAACTTCATTGATCGTGCGTGCCAGAACAGGTACTGCTGAGCGTATCCTTCCACCCCGGACCATCTCTCAGATGCAAACTGGTGCAGCTCCTTTATTCTCTTCTTCCTGC
>CAZCSE010000061.1:0-1929 GCA_964501245.1 Microcaldota archaeon
GAAGGAGACTCATGCGCATGCGGAGGGAAGTGCGGCTGCGGAGGCAGCTGCTGATTCTCTTTGTAAGCCTTTAAGAGGTAGCTAACGATGGATCGTAGAGACATAAGGGAGGAGAGCGGATTCGCTAAGGATCTCAAGAATACTGGTAAGGACGAATACATAGACTATACAGTAACTGAGAATGGCAAGTCATACAGGATACCTTACAAGATGGTACGTGAGATGGTAATAACGAACGTTGACAAGCAGGAGCTGAAGGACATACCCCACTCAGCAAGAATACAGTACAGGCTCCTTCTGCTCGATGCCATACTTAAGGCGAAGATAGAGTTCATCAGGGGCAAGGTAACCATAACTTACAATCCAACTGGAGCTGCAAATTCAAAGGACAAGATAAGCAAGGATGAGATAATCAAGTTCTTTGCAGAGCAGGGAGTGCACATAGACCCTAAGAACATAACTGAAAGAGAGGTAGACTACATAAGTGAGATCTACAAGCCTCAGTTTGACCCGGCACAGATAAGGGAGCATGCGCCTTATGGCTACACCAGAGAGGAATGGAAGAAGATGAAGCCTCATTATACTGAGAAGATGATTGAAGGGGAGAGGAAGAAGCAGGAGAAGTTCCATGAATGGCAAAAGAGCTACATAAGGAAGTATCCTGAGATAGCAAAGGAGTATGGAATAGAGGCCGAGCCTGTCAAGAAGGGTATCTTCGCAAAGCTTACGGGCAAGGACAAGAAGGAGAAGGGCTTCTGGTTCCACGGTGTCTGATTCTGATTTTACGTAGATTTTTTATTTAGCTTCGGTAGAGTCCATGCTCTTTACAGCATTTACAAGCGCAGCTATTACCTCAGGTTTCGATTCCTTTACACGTACTTTGACGCTTGAAGCATACTCATGTCCTCCATAAGATTCTATTAGGCCAGGCTTGTTCTCTGATGCAAGCTCTATTGCCCGTTTAATGCTCATTGATCTGTTACTAACGTTTGATCTTATTGAGATGTAAGCGCCAGCATGGACCATGACTATGACTCCGCTCTTTTCTTTATCCTCAAGCCTTTCGAGGAATTTTGATGAGAATCTGCCTGGAAGAGGATACTTTGATTCAGGCTTTACTCTTTCGTAATCAAGCACGTATACAGCTATTCCGTTCCGCGTCTCGTATCGTTTGGACTCCTTGAAAGAGTTATCAAGAACTTCGTTAAGCACCACATTTGCAAAGTTAAGCAGCTCCTGCCTCTTCTGCCCGTTCACTGCATTCAGCAGCTCCTTTGGCGAGATCTTATCGGATGAGCCTATTATCGTAGGATCGCTTGTCAGCATATCCAGTATGGCTGCCGTGCCTATAGCATCATCATACTTTACCTTATAATCGCTGTAATCTCCTATCATTGAAGAGTATATGAACTCTTTGATATCGGCATTTGAGAATATAGACGCAAATATTGATGCAAGCGTTCCCGCAGTATAGTTAGAATCCGATGAGAACTGCCACGGATTTATGTAATACTTTAGCTTCTGACATTCCGCATCATCATGCAGTGGGTGGTGGTCAAGCCATATTATCTCGGCTTTATCTTTTATTGCATCTATGCCATCATTGCTCTCCGGAGAGGTCCCGAAGTCCACCATTATGATTAATGGTTTTTCATATGAGGAGTATGCGTTGAAGAAAAGAGTGTCTGATTCCGCATCTTCTTTTCTGTATGAGATTCCCTTGTGCATTATCCAATATGGGTTGTTTATCGCTCCGACCTTCTCATAGAGCAAGTCTATGCTCTTGTACAATGCACATGCACCGCTTGATCCATCAGCGTCATTGTGGAACCTTATTATTATCGGTGCAGAGAAGAAGAGCTTCCTTAGGAAGAGCTTTGCAGCATGCTCCAGTTTTGGCCACATTCGTTCCGTCGCTTCGTCAACATC
>CAZCSE010000062.1:0-1913 GCA_964501245.1 Microcaldota archaeon
ATGTAGGTGAGACTGCGATGTTTGCTATTCTGGTAAGGAATGTGATGAGCATGAATATGACAAGCCCCAGATATACATAGTTCATCGCTGCACTTTTCTCTGAGCCCTTTTGCTTATCGCCTATCAGTTCCATCTCTTCTGTTTCGTGCTCCTCGTAAAGCCTCCTCTCTTCTTTGGCATGCCTCTCCTCTATGCTCTTTCTCTCCTCAGGGCCGATATCCTTTAACGATGCAAGCTCTTCCGAATGCCTGTGGAAGAGATACTCCTCATCCTTCTCGTGCGCCTTTATGACCTTCAGTATTGCGCTGTTGGTAGCAGCGCGCTCCCTTAGGTTCTGAAGTCTGCTCTTGTAATCCTGCTCTATCTCCTCCTTGACAGACTGAGTATGCTTCTGTTTTGGGGTTCTTGCAGAACCAAGTACGGACTGCAGTGCAGGCAGGTCAATTGCACCTTCCCTGACTGAAAAGACAAATCCTATTATTGTTAATATCGCTATATTGATATCGTAAAGTCCGGAAGAGAAAGCAAATATCGGAGACAGAGGTATCAGATATGACTCCAGCCATATCATTACAGGAGGAAATATCAGACCGAAGGCTATGCCTATCATGAATATGAAGACCTTGTTCATCTTGGTCTTGTGGAGAAGCGCCAGAGCCAGAAAGAATCCTGGCACTATGACGCTTATTATTCCTATTAGAAGGGCTTCTATCAACAGCATATGACCATTCTTTGATAATTTGCATTATTAAAGGTAAATGTTCTATAGAAATTTACAATAAAGATAGATTAGTCGTATTAATAAAAGGGTATGTTGTGTTTAGGAATTTGTATGCACAGTAAGGTCTCAATAATAGGTGGAGGTACGGCAGGATTGGTAGCAGGCAGGGAGCTGGCATCAGGAGGTATACGTACCACAATATATGACCAGAAGAAGGAGCTGGGGGTTCCCGTAAGGGCATCTGGAATAATATCCATAAATGGATTGAAGATGTCAGGCATAGCCTATGAGAGTGCGGTCACCAACACACTCAGAGGAGCAAGGATACATGCAGGCGGCAGAATTATGCATATAGCTGCCAGAGAACCTGTTGCCAAGGTACTTGACAGGAAGAGGCTTTCAGATATATGCGAGTATGAGGCTGAGCATGCAGGTGCAAAGATAATGAAAGGACGCAGGATTACAGGCCAGATGCTGGACAGGCTGCATAAGGACTCTGTAATAGTGGGTGCGGATGGAGCTGTATCGAACGTTGCAACGCATTTTGGAATGGGTCCTGTTGAGAGATATGTGCTGACGTATAAGGCAGAGTTCAACGTTGATATAGAAGATACAGGATCTGTGGATCTGTTTTTTGACAAAAGGGCATTTCCAGGGCTCTTTGCGTGGATGTGCCCTAATGCAAAGGATCTGCTAGAGGTAGGGGTAGGAGTAGATTCTAGAAGGGCAAATTCCAAAAAGGCTATCGAGAGATTCGTAGCGATGAAAGAGGTAAAAGAGAGGGTTGGAGATGCCAAGATGATTGATAACGGGGCGAGCATGATACCGCTCAGAATGCGTAAAAGGATAGTCGATCCTGATAAGAGAGTTCTTCTTATAGGGGACGCGGCCGGACAAGTCAAGGGAACTACAGGCGGAGGCATCGTGTACGGATCTGCAGCTGCAATAATGGCTGCGCAGGCAATACGGGATAACGTTTCAGGTGGCAAGAGCCTTTATGAGTATGAACGGATGTTTACCAGGAAGTATGGGAGCGACCTGAAGCTCCACGTTTCCATAAACAGGTTTTACTCCTCTTTGGAAAGCAGGACGATAGGCAGGATGATAAGCGTGATGAACTTCCTTGGGATGGATTCATTCATATCCAAATACGGGGATATGGATCTGCCCTCTCTGCTGATAAAGAGATTCT
>CAZCSE010000063.1:0-1718 GCA_964501245.1 Microcaldota archaeon
AGTATTCCCTGTACCGCTTTGCTCTTCTTCTCCTTGTCCTGCAACGACTGCATGTACTCAAGGAAGGGGTGTATCCCTTCTACGGTAAGGAGGTCATATGCATGCGAAAGGTTCAGCAGCTTCACATAGCTGAATATAGCTGCGTATTTGTAATCAGAGCTTATCCTGTTTATCTCGTTTCCTAGCGCTATTATCCTCCCTCTTGGTATGTTCTCAAAATGCTTGAAGTGAAGGAAGCCCATCTTGTTAAGGCTGGTAAGGCTCGCTTCTATATCAGGGTGGAGCAGGGCGGCTATCTCCTTTATCCTCTCTGTCATATCTATATCCATTATGTGCATATACTTGGGCATGACGTACTTTGAGACATCGTAATCTGAAGAGACCCTTGATTCTATATGCTCTGTCTTAAGTGTCTGGAGCAATTTCTTTATCTTCTCCTTCTTAGAACCAGGAGAAGCTGTCAGTCCTATGGTCTTTATTCCAAATTCTGAGCAGGTATCCGCTATGTATGTATAGGCATACTTGCCTACAGCCTTATGGCACTCGTCGAATACAGCTGAATGGTACCTGCTTATGTCAAGTGTGCCTTTCTTCATCTCGTTTGCTACGGTCTGGGGAGTAGCGACTATCACCCTTGCATTTGTCATCTGCTCCTCACGCTTGGCTTTGTTAGTAGTTCCAAGAAGGAGCATAAGCTCTCCATCTTTCAACTTCAGCATTTTCTGCAGCGTTAGATAGTGCTGCTCTGCAAGAGGCTTGGTAGGAGCAAGAAGCATTGCCTTTCTGTTTGAAGAGAGCGAGTCTGCTATCGAGTATACAGCTATCAGAGTCTTTCCAAGCCCTGTCGGCAGTACTACAAGTGTATTCCCTTTCTCGAATATTGCCTTTATTATGTTGTACTGGTACTCCCTGAACTCTATCCCTTCGAGATTTACGTAATTCGAGGCTGGACCAAGCCTGGACCATCTCTCATCTATCGGCATATGACCAGCATTATCCATTCGTACTAGAGCATTTAAAAACTTTCAAGTAATCAGATTATACACTGCCGCAGTAGCTCAGTCCGGGAGAGCGTCCGCCTGAAGTAAAACTTTTAGTAAAAGTTTTATCTAAATACAGAGAGCGGAATGTCGCTGGTTCAAATCCGGCCTGCGGCATTTTATGATTTTTAACCTGGACTTAGATAAGATATATCACAGTTATTTCAGGCTCTTGACTATCTCTCCTGCAAGGTGCCTTGATACATTTATTGCGCGCTCGTTCTTCTTCAGGCCTAGCTCTGTTATTCTTTCTGATATCTCTGAGTTCTGGGCTACCACTACTGTAAGTACGTTAGGGGCAAGCTTCCTCACTATCAGTAATGCGTATACTGTAAGTGAATTTTCATCAAGGTCAATTATTATCGATCTTGCCTTGTGCATTTGGAATTTCTTCATGTCGGCTTCTGATGTAGGATCTGCAACGTATGCACGCATACCCTCTTCGACATATCTGTCAACCGTGGTCTTGTCTGCGGTCACTATTATGAATGATTCCCTGTTTGCCCTGAACTTATCAGCTATGTCCTGGTTTATGAAGTCTGTGCCGATAAGGACATGATGGTGGTTTAGTGTCCTTCTCTCTATCCCGGATATTCTGCCGGAAAGTTTCTCTACATTTTTGCTCATAAAATCACTTGATATCGCAGTTACTGCACCAAGGAAGGTGCTTATGCCTGC
>CAZCSE010000064.1:0-1637 GCA_964501245.1 Microcaldota archaeon
CAGAAATATACAGGATGGATATATACAGCGACAACGGGCAGTACCTTGGAGAGGTTCAAGACGTAATATTGGACTTGGAAAAGGGAGAGGTAAGCAGGCTTCTTATGTCCCCTTGGAAGAATCTGAAGAGCGACGTAAAGTCAGCTTTGAAGAAAAAGAGCATACTATACAAGAACGTAAAGAACGTCGGAGACGTGGTTCTGGTGGGATCTGCTTCGCAGAATGCAAACGATGCAACAAGGGAAGAGCAGGAAGATCTTTACAGGTAAACTGATTATTTCTTTTCCCCTTTTTTATTTTAATTTCTAATTTTACTTTTTATTCCTTTATAGTCTTAGGGAACTTTATGCCTCTCTGCTCCAGATAGCTTCCTTTGTACGCGTTTGTAACCTCATTAAGGGTTGTGGCGAATATGACGTGTGCAAACCTCATATCCTGTTTCAAAAGGATTGCATGAGGCGCATTGTTTATCACCTCCAGAGTAACCGTTCCCTTGAATCCAGCATCTATTATCGTAGGAGGCATGGAGAGGCCGTGCCTTGCCCATGTGCTTCTTATCTCCACGAAACCCATGAGATTGTTAGGCATGGAGAGATACTCTTTTGTAGACATCAGTACCATCGAATGTGCAGGTATTACAAGCTCCTTGCCTTTCTTCAGCACATACTCATTCTTCACATGCTCCTCGTTCGTAGGGTCAAATACGGTCTCTTTGGTCAGCTCCGGATTTCTAACCGCCATCTCATCAGAGAGCCTCAAATCCACCCCGTTCTCGCGTATCGTATCCTTTTCAAAAGGATCTATCACAAGCCTCTTTGCTCTTATTATGTTATCCAAATCGTAGTCTGACAGTATCATCAAATCACTAATTATCAATCATGTCCTTAATTTCTTCCTTGCAGCTTTATTCTCAATTCTAGCCGCAACTTTTGATACCTCCTCCCATATCTGCTTCTGTATCTCCTCAATGCTTCTTGATCCGTTTACTGCAACCCATCTCTTGTTACCAGGGAAATTATCATCCATCTCTTTCCTATAAAACTTCAAAACATTATCAATTAAAAATACATTCCGTTCATGCCTGTCCAGTACGAATCCTCCCTTCATCTTCCTGTACATCGATTCCTGAGAAGTAACCCCGAGATATACTATAATATCAGGGGTAGGAAGTCCTGAAGAGAGCGCCTTCTTCTTTGCTTCGCTGTAATCATAACCTTGCGCACACTGGTACGCTATTGTAGAGGTGTAATACCTGCTGAGTATGACAACGCCTTTCTTGTCAGCTTCCTTTATCTTTTCAGCATCCTTTGTTATATCATCAAGATACATCTTAAACAATGTCTTAACCTCTACAGGTTCGGTCCCATGCAGATACTCCTTTATCTTCTTTCCAGTATCTGAATCGTAATCAGGATAGGAAAAGACCTTGACATTCTTTCCTTCGGATTCGAATCGCTTTGCTAGAAGCTCCGTCTGCGTGCTCTTTCCAGAACCGTCTACTCCCTCTATGCATATGATCAAAGAACCACTACTATTAATAATCAACAAGGGTTAAAATAACTTTTCAGGAAGATATAAAACACGCTCCTATCGTCTAGTCCGGCCAAGGACGCGGGGCTTTCAACCCTGCAACTCGG
>CAZCSE010000065.1:0-1536 GCA_964501245.1 Microcaldota archaeon
TGCAAGCTCTATGGCAAAGAAGGCTATCCCTGCCCTGTAAGGCTCTACATTTCTTATCTCTTCAAAAGCCTCTCTCTTAACTACGAACAAACCTGTTAGTACATCATGTATCTTTGTATGATAAAGAGTGCTGTACAGCCAGCTCAGCATGCCATTCCCGAAGCGTATGTACATTTGCATTGACCCTTTGGTAAGCCCGCTCATCCTGTTCCCAAGTACAAAATCCGCATCTCCTGACTCAACTACTTTCAGAGCTTCAGCGAGGCCCTTTGGATCATGCGTACCGTCAGCATCTATGCTTGCAATATACTCTCCTTTTGCCTCTCTGAGTCCTATCATAACTGCGTTCTCAACCCCACGTCCTTTCTGCCGTATTATCTTTGCTCCTGTGGTCTTGAGCCTCTTGAAATAAGAATCGCTCGACTTGTCAACTATTATTATCTCGGTATTCCTTCCAAGTATGGTCCTTATCTGTTTGACTAGCTTGAAGACGCTCTCCTCTTCAACAGTTGGTATTACTACGCTTACCTTCGGCTTCATATGAACCATTATAATATGTTCAAAGCATTTTAAATGCTTATTAGTGCACGCTTTCTATGGGAGCTTCTAAAGAGAATCAAGTAAGGTTTAAATATATATTAGTCTAAATCTAAACTATGTCTTCTGCAGCAAATATACACAAACCATTAGGCAATCCTTACAAGGAGATATCCAAATATGTGCTAAAGGTAGTCATCCTCAGCAAGCTGAAGGATTGGAACTATCCTTATTCAATTGCAAGCGATATGAAGAAGGGATGTGAGGCATGGCACAGCAAAGGATTGCTATCAGACGTGACCAAAAGTGATGTGTACAACGCTATAAGTGCGCTTGAGAAGCAGGGGTACGTAACATCAAAGACCGAGCTGAAGTCAGGCAGAATACACAGATACTATAAGTCAACAAGGAAAGGGCAGGAAGCCCTGAAGAAGGCGATGAAGATACGCGAAGAGATGATAAAGGCGTTCTCAATGCTAATGGGTGACAATTAATGGCCGAAGAATACGCAGTGAGTATAGACAACGTAGTCAAGAGGTTTGGAGACTTCACTGCAGTCAACGGAGTAAATCTGAAGATTAAAAAGGGAGAGATATTCGGGCTTCTTGGTCCGAACGGTGCAGGGAAGAGTACTACGATAAGTATGCTACTCGGGCTGCTCCAGCCTACCTCTGGAAAGATACTGATAAACGGAGTGGACATGAGCGGCGATCCTGTGAGGGCAAGAACGCACATAGGCGTAGTGACGCAGGAGACTGTGGTGGAACCTGAGCTTACTGCAGAGCAGAATCTGATGATATTCGGGAAATTATACCATATACCAAGATCAGAGCTTCATAATAGCATAGAGTTTGCCCTGGAACTCTCTGATCTTGTACAGTTCAGGAAGTCCTACGCAGGTACCTTTTCAGGAGGTATGAAGAGGAGGCTGGAGGTTGCAAAATCGCTGATGCACACCCCGGAGATAATCCTGCTTGACGAGCCTACGACAGGACTTGA